>NZ_BBPH01000143.1 GCF_000787695.1 Paracoccus sp. PAMC 22219
AAGGTTGGGGAGCAGCGCACCATGGGCCGGACTCCAATCGCAGATGGAGGAAATATCCCATGGCAGGTCATCCGCAATACGACGAGCGCAGTCAGCCAGGCGGTACGCATGAACCTGATCTAGAATAAATACTGCAGGGGGGCAGCCATCTCTCGCGCAAAATTAGGTAGATAGTGTCTGGAACAGAGCGACTGCACGTCTTCTGCTGCAAGCTAGCTTTCAACCAATCGCTGAGAAGAATGTCCAATTTTGCAACCTATACAACATGACGACGACCCAGGAGGAAATGATCCGGGTGGTCGCCGGGTTGACGGACAAGGCGGGCAACCTTGAAACAGGGCGGGTCTATCCCAATCAGCTGGCGCCGATCATCCGCAACGGAGCAGAGGGCCCGGAACTGGTGAAGGCCCGATGAGACATGCCCTTTCCCCGCAGCATTCTGCGGACCGAGCGCGATCCCGGCGTGACGAATATCAGAAACCTGTCCTCGCCGCATTGGCGGCGCTGGCTGGGCCATGAGCATCGCTGCCTAGTGCAGCTGACCAGCTTTTCTGAGCCACGGGGCAAGAGGCACGGGGCCCAGTGTCCCGCTCCAACCGGTGGCGGCCCGATCCTCTTCGCCGGGATCAAGGCGCGCGGCTGGAATTCGGTACGCACGGTCAAGGACGGAGAGCCGACGGACGATCTCTTCGATTTCCTGACCAGCCCGCCCAATGCCGAAGTCGGCGCGATCCATCCTAAGGCAATGCCGGTTATCCTTAACGACGGTGCAGGAACGGGAGGGTTGGCTTGGCGGGACTGCGACCGAGAAACTGCAGCGGCCATTGCCAGGCGGGCCCCCGACCCCGATCGAGGAGCTGGTCCGATGGCGTCGCACGGGAAGTATAGCACCGCATCAATCATGCTATGATATGATATGATTGATCCATCCGATAATTCCAGGTCGGCGCCAAGCGCGCGGATCGATGCTTGGACACGGTCCAGCCAGCACTTAGGGGATGTCCATGGGGCATGATCGACCACCGTTCGTGATGGCGGCGGTCCGGCAGAGCTGCGTTCCGCAGGCGGTTCGTGTCCGCGAATGCCGCAAGCCCCCTGCGGGGCAGCAACGTATAACCCACGCCCTGTGCCACCGGCGCCGTGACCTGACAGATCTGGTTCACGCGCCTGCGCACGCGCAGCCTGTCCGCACCATCAAAATCGTCAGAGAGATTCAGTGCGAGCAGGTCACCCGCATAGTGATGGCAGTCCGGGTGATCGATCAGCCCGAGCGCCTCCAAGTCGCTGAAAGGAACCGGACCCGGGGACCCGGCAGGCATCACCAGGCACAGACCCTCCTGCCCCATCCGCTCCGCGTCGATGCGGGGATGGCGCGGGTCGCGGTCGGTGACGCCCAGATCGAAACGCCTGTCCAGCACTGCGGCAAGAACCTGAGCCTGCAGCGACCTTGACATAGATGGACAAGCGCGGGGCGGGTTGCATCAGCGCGATGGCATGGGGATTGAACAGCATCACCAAGGTGCTCGAACAAGCGACGCGCACAAGGCCCGCATCAGCCAGTCGGGTAAGTTGGCCTCGCGCAGGGCGCGCTCCTGCGCATGGCACGCATGCCACAGATCGCGCGGGCTTGCCACCGCGGCGGTCCGGGTGAACCCGTTGCAGGCGCAGATGTCGGAACACGCCCGGCTGCGTCATGTTCAGCGGCTGCGCCGCGCGGGTGAAATGCCCCTCCTTAGCCAAGACGGTGAAGGTCTCGATCCAAGGGGTGTTCAGCAGCCATGTTAACGCCGCTTTTGGGAAACAATGAGGGATGAAATTTTTCAGACGTGATCACGCCTGTGTGGATCGTTTGGACTGGCACAGGAGATTACCCCCCCCCTTTCCCACCCCGGCCTGTCGGTCCCAAACCTGGACGCCGCCGTCGCCTTCCATTCCGGCGTCCTGGGGTTCTATGTCCTGATGCAGCCGAGCACCGTGACCGAGGATGACAGCGCCATTGGCGTGATGTGTACCGATGTCTTCGGCCCCTGTTGGGACCGGCTGCGGATCGCGTACCTGTCCACCGGGGACGGGATCGAACTGTTCGAATTCGCGGGCAGCCATGCCGCCGACGGCAATTTCGACTTTCACCGCAACAGCACGTTCCATTTCGTGATCAAGGATCCGGATCTGGAGGGGCTGCTGGCGCGGATCATCGCCGCCGGAGGCAAGCGGATGCACGTGCGCGAATACTTTCCGGAGGTAAGGCCCGTCTGAGACCCGTTCGGCAACGTCTTTGAATTGTACAGCCACAGCTATGAACTGACCTATTCGGCGGGCGCCTATTCCTGATCAGGCCGGGCGGGCGCGTCCAGCCGCGGCTGGCAGAACGCCGCGTAGAGGGCCTGCATCAGCACCTCGAGGTCGGGGTCGCTGATGCGGTAATGGATCGTCTGCCCCTCGCGGCGGGTGGCGACCATCCCGGCCTCGCGCAGGCGGGCCAGATGCTGGCTCAGCGCCGACTGGCCCAGGCCCACCGCCGCCTGCAGCGCGCCGACCGGGCGTTCGCCCTTGGCCAGTTCGCACAGGATCAGCAGGCGTTTTGCGTTGGCGACCAGCGCCAGTCGGGCCGCGACGTGATCGGCCATGTCCTGCAGCGCCACGACGGATGGATCGGGAAGATCGCTCAATATATTAGCTTTGACTTATTTAGAGGAATCGAATATATAGCTTAGCAGACGCGCCAACCGGCGCAATCCCCGGTGACAGGACAGGCGATCATGCTGACCGAGACGACCTTCACCCCCTGGGCCTCGCTTGGCGGCGGCATCCTGATCGGGATCAGCGCCGTGATGGTGATGGGCCTGTTCGGACGCATTGCGGGTATCGCGGGCATCACCCAGGGCGCGATGGCCCTGCCCGGCGCGGCGCGCGACCGTGACTGGCGGATCGCCTTCGTGCTGGGCCTGATGGCCGCGCCGCTGGCGATTCTGGCCTTGGGCGGGACCATCGTTCAGACCGTGCCGGGGAACCTGGCGCTGATGGTCGTCGCGGGCCTGCTGGTCGGGACGGGGACCGCGCTTGGGTCGGGCTGCACCTCGGGGCACGGGGTCTGCGGGCTGGCGCGATTGTCGGGGCGGTCACTGGCGGCGGTCGCGACCTTCATGGCGGCGGGGTTCGTCACCGTCTTTGTGCTGCGCCATGTGATGGGGGGGCTGTGATGCGCGTCTTATGGGGATTTCTGGCCGGGCTGATCTTTGGCGTAGGGCTGATCGTGTCGGGTATGGCCGATCCGGCCAAGGTGCAGAACTTTCTGGACCTTGCCGGGGCGTGGGACCCCAGCCTGGCCTTCGTGATGGGCGGCGCGACCGTGACCACCTTCATCGGCTATCGGCTGGTCTGGCGGCGGGCGGCGCCGGTGCTGAACCCGACCTTCGACGTGCCGACCAATCGCCGGATCGACCGGCCGCTGCTGACCGGCGCGCTGCTGTTCGGCGCCGGATGGGGCATCGGCGGGTTCTGCCCCGGCCCTGCCCTGACCGCCCTGCCCCTGCTGGCGCCGGGCACGCTGGCTTTCGTTCCGGCGATGATCCTGGGCCTGTGGATCGGCGCCCGCCTGAAATCCGCACCCGTCATGAAGGGGACCGCATGAGCCTGCTGAAAGAACCCGTCATCCGCCATTCCCCGTCCACCGGTGCTGACAGCCCGGATGTCTGGGGCATCTATGACCCCGATACCGGGTCGATCCAGTATGTCTGCGCCGACCCGGCCACGAAACGGGCGGCGCTGATCGATGTGGTCTGGAACCTGGACCCCAAGCACTATCGCTTTTCGACCGGCAGCATGGACCAGGTGCTGGCGCTGGTGGCCGAACAGGGGCTGACCGTGGCCTGGGTGCTGGACACCCATCCGCATGCCGACCACGTCATGGCCTCGGCGCAGCTGGGACGGCGGACAGGCGCGCCGACCGCCATCGGCGACAAGGTCGGTGACATCGCCCGCATCTGGGCGGGGCTGTACAACCTGCCCCATGCCTTCGACCCGGTCCGTGATTTCGACCGTCTGCTGGCACCGGGAGAGACGATCCTCCTGGGCGATCTGTCGATCCGGGTGATGCTGTCGCCGGGGCACACGCTTGGTCGGTGACCTATGTCTGCGGCGATGCGGCCTTTACGCATGACACGTTGATGCAGCCCGATGCCGGCACGTCGCGCGCGGATTTTCCGGGCGGCGACAGCAGCCAGCTGTGGGACTCGATCCAGGCGATCCTGTCCCTGCCGGGCGACACGCGCCTGTTCGTGGGCCACGACTATGGCACCAAGGACCGGGACGAACCGCAATGGGAGGCGACGGTGGCCCAGCACCGCGCCACCAACCGCCATGTCCGCGACGGCACGCGTCGCGAGGACTGGATCGCCCTGCGCGACGCCCGCGACGCAACGCTGCCCCTGCCCGACCGGATCATGGCGGCGCTGCAGATCAACCTGCGCGGCGGCCGCCTGCCCCCGGCAGAGGATGACGGACATCATTACCTCAAGGTCCCTGTCGACCGGTTCTGAGACCTCAGTCGTTCCGCGTGCGGCGGACCACATGCCCCGACCTCGACGGCGGCGCCTGCAAAGATGACCTGCAAAGCCGGGGGCCGGTCGATCACGACGCGTAGCAACCGCATGGTGCACAGGCGCTGAAAATCGTCACGCCGGTGGTTTCCTCCGCGGACTGCCCATCATGGCGTCACACAGTTCCGGCTCATTCTGACAGAAGGGCCGCTGCGAATTCCGGTCTTCTACCGCCATTGTACCCCATGCGGGGTTCCAAGATCATCGGTCGAATTGAACCGCGATGACAGGGCGCGCTAGCGGTGGCCAATCCAGCCGCGGTCGTCGGTGAAGGCACGCCCCGCCGCCAGCCGGACGGGGCCGTAATCCGCCGGATAGGCGGCCACCGGGTCCAGCGGCGCGTCCGATGCCGCCAGCATGATGTTGGCCAGCCCGCGGTCGCTGACCGGACCCTGAACAGCCTGAACATGCGGATAAAGGTCACTCAGGATCGCGTGGATGCCGCGCGCCAGCGGGCCGTCCGGTTCGTCGATCAGGTTCACATAGACCGGCCCGTCGACGATGTCGTGCAGGCGGGCATAGGTCTCGTGCGTGGCCAGATGCGCGGGCACCGACCCTGACGAGAACGCGTCCATGACCGCCGCGTCGAACCGCTGTCCGGTCTGGTTCAGGAATACCCGGCCATCTGCATGCACGATGCCAAGGCGCCCCCCCTCCTCGCGGTCGATCATCGCACCCGCCCAGGGCATGGCGTCGCGGACCACGCGGGTGATCAGGGGGTCGATCTCGACCGCGACGGCGCGGGCATCGGGGCGCTGTTCCAGCAGCATCGTGGGCAGGCTATAGCCGCCCCCGCCGATGAACAGGACCGACGGCGCGGCGCCCAGGTCGCGGTCCATCCGCGACCAGATCCAGTCCGTATAGGACAGCGTCAGGTGATCGCCGCCATCGGTTGCGATCCGTTCGGCGGCCTGCTGGGTGCGGTCGGAATAAAGGTGCACCGCGCCGCCATGGCGCTGCACGTCGATGCAGGACATCCCGGATTCGTACCGGCACAGCGGCCCGCTGGCGGTGATCGCCGCCACCGCCACAGCCCCCGCCGCGACCGCGATCACCGCGTCGGGCCGCGACAGGCGACGCGCGCCCCCCTCGCCGCGCGCCCGTACCAGCGCCGCGCAGATCAGCGCCACCGCGCCGCACCCGGCAAAGGTCGCCACCGATCCCGCCAGCGGCAGCGTCACGAACCCGGCCAGCACCGCGCCCGCGATCGCGCCAAGAGACCCGGCCGCCAGCACCAGCCCAAGCGACGACCCCTCGCGTCCAGGGCGGGCATCGACGGCCATCTTGGCCAGAAACGGCGACGGAAAGCTGACCAGCACCGATGCCGGAAAGAACGCCAGGAACACCGCCAGCAGCATTCCCCCGGTGTCGCGCGCGCCCAAGGCATAGATCAGCCCCAGAACCGCAGGGGACGCCGCCATCAGCGCCGCCGTCGCCACCAGCGCCAGCCTGACGCTGCGCACCGCCACCGCCGGTTCGCGTTCCGCCACCAGCCCGCCAAGCGCACTGCCAAGCGAGAACCCGGTCAGGATCGTGGCGATCACCGATGTCCAGGTCACCAGCGACGTGCCGAAGAACGGCGCCAGCACGCGGCCCGCGGCGATCTCGTAGGTCAGGCCGACGGCCGACAGCACGAGGATCAGGGTGATCGTGGTCCAGAACCGCATCGGGGTCTCCTTGGGCAGGTATCAAATCGGGGCTGGGCCTGCCCTGCCACGGAATGCGGCGCAAGGGAATGCCCGCGCGTGTCACGGTTCGGCCATGGGACCGCGCTAGCTTGACCGGCGCCCGCGGCGCGGGATAACCGCGCAGAAGACGCCTTGCAAAGGACCCGAGATGCCCGACCGTCCCTATCCGACCCTGGCCCAGGCCACCCGTATCTGGGCGCGGATCGGCCTGCTGAGTTTCGGCGGCCCCGCGGGCCAGATCGCCCTGATGCACCGCATCCTGGTCGAGGAACAGAAATGGCTGGGCGAACGGCGGTTCCTGCACGCGCTGAACTATTGCATGCTGCTGCCCGGCCCCGAGGCGATGCAGCTGGCCGTCTATATCGGCTGGCTGATGCACCGCACCATCGGCGGGATCATCGCCGGGCTGCTGTTCGTGGTGCCCGGCGTGGTGGCGATCATGGCCCTGTCCTGGATCTATGCGATCTGGGGCGATACCGGCGCGCTGGAGGGGCTGTTCTTCGGCCTCAAGGCCGCGGTGCTGGCCATCGTGGTGCAGGCAGTGATCCGCATCGGGTCGCGCGCGCTGAAGAACCGCACGATGATCGGCATTGCCGCGGCCTCGTTTGTCGCGATCTTTGCGTTCGGCGTGCCGTTTCCGGTGATCATTCTGGGTGCGGCCCTTGCGGGGTTCATCGGCGCGCGGGCCGGTCTTCCGGCGTTCCGGGGCGGCGGCGGGCATGGCGCGGCGGGTGGCGTCCAGATCGCGGATGCCGACACGCTGCTGGGCGACGGCACACCCGATCACACGCGGGTCAGCGCCGGGTGGGCTGCGCGCATATCGGCGGTGTTCCTGGGCCTGTGGCTGCTGCCGGTGGCGGCGCTGTTTCTGGCGCTTGGGCCGCAGAACGTGTTCTCTCAGATCGCCGGGTTCTTCAGCGTGATGGCGGTGGTGACCTTCGGCGGTGCCTATGCCGTGCTGGCCTATGTCGCCCAGCAGGCGGTCGAGACCTATGGCTGGCTGGCCCCCGGAGAGATGCTGGACGGGCTGGGCATGGCGGAAACCACGCCGGGGCCGCTGATCATGGTGACCCAGTTCGTGGGCTTCATGGGGGCGCTGCGCGAGGCGGGCGGCATGCCGCCGCTGCTGGCCGCGACACTGGGTGGGCTGCTGACCACATGGGTCACGTTCCTGCCCTGCTTTCTGTGGATCTTCCTGGGCGCGCCCTTCATCGAACGCCTGCGCGACAACCACGCCCTGACGGCGGCGCTGACGGCGGTGACAGCGGCGGTGGTGGGGGTGATCCTGAACCTGGCGCTGTGGTTCGGGCTGCATGTGCTGTTCGGCCAGCTGCG
>NZ_BBPH01000142.1 GCF_000787695.1 Paracoccus sp. PAMC 22219
TGCTGGGTGACCTTGTCCATCTGGTCGGCCCCCGCCGACACGCGCGCGCAGGCTTTGCGACTGTTCGCGCGTGCTGGACGCGATCATGGTGATGATCGTGCGCACCGCAGACACCTCCTCGACGATGGTGACCAGGGACGCGCCCGAACTTCGCACCAGCCCCGCCCCCTCGCGGACATGCACCGTCGAGGCGCCGATCAGGTCCTTGATCTGATGCGCGGCCTCGGCGGTCTTGTGGGCCAGGGCGCGGACCTCGTGGGCGACGACGGCAAAGCCGCGCCCGGCCTCTCCGGCGCGGGCGGCCTCGATGCCCGCGTTCAGCGCCAGCAGGTTGGTCTGGAAGGCGATCTCGTCGATGACGGTGATGATCGTGCCGATCTGGCGGGTCGACTCCTCGATCTGACCCACGGCACCGACGGCTTTCTGCACGATCTCTCCGCCGCCCTGGGCGTTGCGCTGCGCGGTCTCGGCGCTGGTCTGGGCGGTGGACACGCCCTCGGCCGCCTGATCGACGCCGCGCGACACCTCGGTCAGGGCGGCCACGGTCTCCTCCAGGTTGGCGGCCTGCTGTTCGGTGCGATGCGCCAGGTCGTGGGCGGCGGCACTGATCTCGGCCAAGCCGCCGCGGATGACGGTGACCCCCTCGACCACCAGTCCCAACGCCTCGTCCAGCTGGCCAAGCGAGGTGTTGAACTGATCCTTGACCGACTCGAACTCGGGCGCAACCGGGTCGGTGATGCGCACCGTCAGGTCGCCGCGGCTGAGCCTGTCGAACCCGTCGCTGATCGCGCCCACGAAATGCTGCAGCTGGGTCGCGCGCAGGTTCGTCTGTTCGACCATCTGCGCCTGCCGGGCGTTCACGGCATCGGCGTCGCGCGCCAGGCGGTCGCGGTCGATGGTGGCGGCGCGGAACGTCTCGACCGCGCGGGCCATGGCGCCGATCTCGTCCCGGCGGGCGGCGCCGGGGACGGTGTCTTCGGTCTGACCCTGCGCCAGGCGACCCATCATCGCGGTCAGTGCCTTGATCGGCTTGCTGATGCTGCGCGACAGCGGGATCGCGCAGGCGATCAGCGCCAGCAGCAGCAACCCCGACCAGGCCCCGCTGCGCCGCATCTCGGCCATGAAATCGGCAGTGATGTCGTCCACGTAGAGGCCTGCCCCCACCGTCCAGCCCCAAGGCGCGAACAGCGTGGAATAGGACAGCTTGGGCAGCGGATCGCCCCCCGACAGGCGCGCGACGAAATACTCGGTAAAGCCGCCGCCCTCGCGCGCGGTCACGATCATCTCGCGGATGTGCAGCTTGCCGTGGGCGTCGGTCGCGTCCCAGGCATTCGTGCCCTCGCGTTCGGTGTCGGGATGCATGACGCGCAGCCCCTGGGGGTCATAGATGAAGACATAGTCGTCGTCGCCATAGCGGATGGCGCGGGCGGCCTCCTTGGCGCGGTCCTGCGCGTCGTCCAGCGTCATCGCGCCGGACTGGGCCTGGGCCGCGAAATGGGTCAGCATGCTGACCGTGCTTTCGACCTGGGTCGCGATCAGCTCCTTGCGGTCCTTCCACAGAAGGTGGTGCAGCGATGAAAGTTGCAGCGACATCGCAAGGATGCTGAGCGCAACCGCGACCCCGGTCAGCAGGGTCAGTTTTCGTGAAATTCCAAAGGTCATGCAGCGGCCTTCCCGGTGTGATCCGACAAGACATAGCTGCGACACATGAACGGACCGTTGACGGCGGCAGGCGATTGAACCCCGCGCGGATTGCACCGACACTGGCGGCGGACGGATCAGGGGACAGGACGATGTGCAGACAGTGCAACTATACCATCCACGCGGCGCAGCATCACATAGGATGGGACAACGCGTTTGCCCCGGTCCAGACCGTGGCGCCCGGATCGACGATCCGCTTTGCCTGCATGGAGGCGTCGGGCGGACAGCTGAGCCTGTCCAGCACCGCCGATGACATCGCCACGCTGGATTTCGGGCGCATCAATCCGGTCAACGGCCCGATCCATGTCGACGGGGCCGAACCGGGCGACGCGCTGAAGATCACGCTGGTCGATTTCGCCCCGCAGGCCCACGACGGGCAGGGGTGGGGCTGGACCGCGAACATTCCGGGGTTCGGCCTGCTGGCGGACCAGTTCCCCGATCCGGCCCTGACGCTGTGGCGCTATGATGCGGCGACGCTGGCGCCGGCGCTGTGGGGCAGCCATGGCCGCGTCGGGCTGAAGCCCTTTGCCGGGACCATCGGCGTGGCCCTGGCGGAACCGGGCACCCATTCCATCGTCCCGCCGCGCCGCACGGGGGGCAACCTGGACATCCGCGACCTGTCGCGCGGGGCAGAACTGTATCTGCCGGTCGAGGTGGCGGGCGCGCTGTTTTCCGTGGGCGACACCCATGCCGCGCAGGGCGACGGAGAGGTCTGCGGCACCGCCATCGAAAGCCCGATGGACGTCACCCTGACGCTGGACCTGGTCAAGGGCGCGAACCTAGTCATGCCGCGGTTCACCACGCCCGGTCCGGTGACGCCGCACCTGGACGCCAAGGGGTACGAGGTCACGACCGGCATCGGCCCCGACCTGATGACCGGCGCGCGCCAAGCGGTCGAACAGATGGTCGACCTGCTGTGCGCCCGCCATGGCATGCCCGCGGTCGAGGCCTACATGCTGATGTCCACCTGCGGCGATCTGCGGATATCGGAAATCGTGGACATGCCGAACTGGGTCGTGTCGTTCTATTTCCCGCGCTCGGTCTTCGAATGAGCGACCCGCATCCCTGGGCCGCGGGGCTGGACAGCCTGTACGATCAGGTGTGGCTGCGGTTGCAACGCGGTGTGGTCGACCGGCATGCGCCCGCCCGCCACCCGGTGCTGGCCACGGTCACGCCTGGCGGCATGCCGCAGGCGCGCACGGTGGTGCTGCGCGGCGCCGACGACACCGCGGGGGTGCTGGAGGTGCACACCGATCTGATGTCGGGCAAGGTCGGCGACCTGCGCGCCAACCCGATGGCGGCGCTGCATGTCTGGGACGGCGGCGCGCATCTGCAGACCCGGATCGAGGCGCGGGCGGACATCCTGACCGGCCCCGCGGTCGCGCAGGTCTGGGCGCGCGTGCCCGACCCGTCGCGGCAAAGCTACGGCTCGCAGCCGCCGCCCGGCACACCCATCGACGATGCGCTAGCCTATGCGAAACGCCCGGACGCCGCCTGCTTTGCGGTGCTGCGCCTGACGGTTCTGGCCATCGACGCGGTGCATCTGGGCCCCCAGCACCGTCGCGCGCGATACACGCGCGAGACGGGTTGGCAGGGTCAGTGGCTGGCGCCCTAGACCATCACGAAATGCCGTTCCGACACCTGGCGCCAGTCGCGTTTCGGCGGTTCGAACCCCATCGGGCGGACGGGGCTTTTCAGCTCGTCCACCTGCATGGCGCGGCGCAGGCCGCGTCGTGCAGGGTCAGGAACCGGCACGGCCGCGATCAGCTTTTTCGTGTAGGGATGCTGGGGGTCGGCAAAGATCGCCTCTCGCGGGCCGATCTCGACGATCTCTCCCAGATACATCACCGCGACGCGGTGGCTGACGCGTTCGACCACCGCCATGTCGTGGCTGATGAACAGATAGGCGATCTTAAACCGCTCCTGCAGGTCCATCAGCAGGTTGCAGACCTGCGCCTTGATCGACACGTCCAGCGCGGACACGCTTTCATCGGCCACGATCACCTTGGGGTTCAGGCCCAGCACCCGCGCGATCGCCACGCGCTGACGCTGTCCGCCGCTGAATTCATGCGGGTACCGGTCCAGCATCGACCCGTCCAGACCCACCTGGCGCAGCAGTTCGGCGGCGCGGTCGCGTGCCTCGGCCCGGCCGGCCAGCTTGTGCGCCAGGATCGGTTCGGCCACCGTCTGCCCCACCGTCATGCGCGGGTTCAGGCTGGAGAACGGGTCCTGAAAGATCATCTGGCCCGACCGGCGCATGCGGCGCAGATCGCCCGGCCCGGCGGTCAGCACGTCAAACCCGTCCAGCTGGACCTGGCCCGATTCCGGCTGGACCAGCCGGAGGATCGACCGCCCGGTGGTCGATTTTCCGCAACCGGATTCACCGACCAGCGACAAGGTTTCCCCCTGCCACAGATCAAAGGTCAGATCCTCGACCGCATGGACCTTGCCGGTGGGGCGGCCCAGCAGGTCGGAGCCTGCGGCGAACCGCGTCACCAGGTTCCGGACCGACAGGACCGGGGTCGCACTGCGGTCGACGGTGTCGACCACCGCCGGTTGCGCGGTGATCGCGCCGCTGTCCATGTCGACCTTGGGGAACCGCAGCGGCCATTCCTGGCCCGCCATCTGCCCAAGCCGCGGCACCGCGGCCAGCAGCGCGCGGGTATAGGGGTGGCCCGCATCCTGGAACAGGTTCGCGGTGGTCCCGGTCTCGACGTGATCGCCGCGGAACATCACCACGGTGCGGTCGGCGATTTCGGCGACCACGCCCATGTCATGGGTGATGAACAGGACGGCCATGCCCTGCTCCTCCTGGATCTCCTTGATCAGGTCCAGGATCTGGCCCTGGATGGTCACGTCCAGCGCCGTCGTCGGTTCGTCCGCGATCAGCAGGCGAGGGCGCGCGGCCAGCGCCATCGCGATCATCACCCGCTGGCGCATGCCGCCGGAGAACTGGTGCGGATAATCCTTGATTCGCGCGGCCGCATTCGGGATGCGGACGCGGTCCATCAGGCGCAGCACCTCGGCCGCGACCTGATCGCGGGGGACCTGGCCGTGGCGGATCAGCAGTTCGGCGATCTGGTCGCCCACCGGAAAGACCGGGTTCAGCGACGACATCGGCTCTTGGAAGATCATCGCGATGTCGTTGCCGCGGACCGTGCGCATGTCCTTTTCGGGCAGGCGGGTCAGGTCGCAGCCGCCCAGCAGCACCTGACCGGTGACGCGGGCGCGCTTGTCCAGCAGGCCCATGATCGCCAGCGAGGTGACGCTTTTGCCCGATCCGCTTTCGCCGACGATGGCCACGGTCTCGCCCGGGGCCACGTCGAAGGTGATGTTGCGGACGACCTCTTTCAGGCCGTCTTCGGTGGGGAATGCGACGGACAGACCGCGCAGCGACAGGACGGGATCGGTCATGTCACCGCCCCGCCGCATAGGCTTGCATCAGGCGCGGCGTGGCCGCCGCGCGCAGGATGCCCTGCGCGTCGCGACTGGCCGCGGTCAGGCGGCCGATGTCCCACGGCCCGGTGACGGTCACGTCATGGCCGCGACGGCGCAATTCGTCGATGGTGGCCTGGCCCACGCGATCCTCGATCAGCATGCCGCCCGGTGCCGCCGTGCGCGGGTGGAACGAGGCAGGGAAATGCGTCGAATGGAACAGCGGCGCGTCGATGGCCGCCTGCAGGTTCGGCTCGAAATGAACGTGGCGCAGAAAGAACACCAGCTGCCACTGGTCCTGCTGGTCGCCGCCGGGCGTGCCGAAGGACAGATGCGGCACCCCGTCCCGCAGTGCCAGCGACGGCGTCAGGGTCGTGCGCGGACGGCGCCCCGGCGCCAGGGACGTGGGCAGGCCCGGCTCCAGCCAGAACATCTGCGCCCGGCTGTTCAGGCAGAAGCCCAGATCGGGGATGATCGGTGACGACTGCAGCCACCCCCCCGAGGGCGTGGTGGACACCATGTTGCCCCATTGGTCGATCACGTCGATATGCACGGTATCACCGCGCTTTTCCGACAGATGCGCCATCGTCGGCTCGTAGACCGCGCCCTTGCCCAAACCGTCCAGCAGCGACAGGGTGCGGGCGCGCTGATCCTCATACCCCGGCACGGTGCCGGGACGCAGGTCCAGCGACGCGGTATCCCCGATCAGCGCGCGGCGCTCCGTGGCATAGGCGTCCGACAGCAGCGCCTCCATCGGCACGTCGTGCATCAACGGGTCGCCGTAATAGACCTCGCGGTCGGCATAGGACAGCTTCATCGTCTCGATGACGGTATGGACGAAGTCGGGGCCGTTCGGGTCCATCGCGGCGATGTCGATGCCCTCCAGGATCTTCAGCCCCTGCAGCAGCACCGGCCCTTGGCCCCAGGGCCCGGTCTTGGCGATGGTCCAGTCGTGATAACTGGCCCAGGTGGGCTCTTCGGTCGTGGCGGCATAGCCCGCCATGTCGTCGGCGGTCAGCACGCCGCGATGTTTCGCGCCGCTGCCGTCCATCACCTCTGTCGTCCGGCAGAACCGGTCGATCGCCTCGGCGACGAAGCCGCGATAGAAGGCGTCGCGGGCGGCCTGCACGCCCGCCTCGCGCGTCGGCGCGGCATCGGCGGCCGCGACGATGCGGGCATAGGTGTCGGCCAGCACCGGGTTGGTGAACAGCACGCCCGCCTTGGGCGCATCCCCGCCCGGAAGCCAGGTCGCATGCGACGTGGGCCACTCGGCGGCAAAGAAATCGGCCAGACCGGCGATGCTGTCGGCCACGCGGGGCAGCATCGGGTGGCCGTGGCGGGCATAATGGATGGCGGGGGCCAGAACCTCGGCGACGGTCATCGTGCCGTGCTCCTGCAGCATCAGCATCCAGCCATCGAAGGCGCCGGGAATGACCGTCGCCAGCAGCCCGTTGCCGGGGATCAGGTCGATCCCCTCGGCCCGGTAATGGTCGATCGTGGCACCGGCGGGGGCGGCCCCTTGGGCGCAGATCACCTGGGTCTTGCCGGTCTTGGCGGAATGAATGATCGCGGGCAGGTCGCCCGCCGGGCCGTTCAGATGCGGCTCCACGATCTGCAGCACGAACCCGGTCGCCACGGCGGCATCGAAGGCGTTGCCGCCCTTTTCCAGGATCGCCATGCCCACGGCGGTCGCGATCCAGTGGGTCGAGGTGACGACGCCGAAGGTGCCGGTGATCTCGGGGCGGGTGGTGAATTGGGTCATGACGACTCCTTGAAAATCAGTGTTCGCGCGGGTCCAGCGCATCGCGCAGCCCGTCGCCGATCAGGTTGAAGCCGATCACGACCAGAAAGATCGCCGCCCCCGGCCACCAGGCCATCCAGGCGCCTGCGTCAGAAAGTTCTTGGCCACGTTCAGCATCGACCCCCAGCTGGGCGCGGGGGCCTGCTGGCCAAGACCCAGGAAGGACAGCGACGCCTCGGCGATGATCGCGGTGGCGATGGTCAGCGTCGCCTGCACGATGATCGGGGGGGTGATGTTGGGCAGGATATAGCGGCCCATGATCGCCATGTGGCCCAAGCCGATGGCGCGGGCGCCCTCGACGTAATCCTCGGTCTTGACGGACATGACCTGCGCGCGGGTCAGGCGGATGAAGATCGGCATGGCCGACAGGCCGATGGCGATCATCGCGTTGGTCAGGCTGGGCCCCAGGAACGCGGCAAGCGCGATCGCCATGATCAGGAACGGCATCGCCAGCAGCGCATCGGTGAAGCGAGAGATGATCGTGTCGGTCCAGCCGCCGAAATAGCCGGCGATCAGCCCGATGGGCACACCGGTGACGACGGCGATCGCGACCGAGATGACGCCTGCCATCAGCGACGCCTGCGCTCCCCAGATCATCCGGGACAGGATGTCGCGCCCGATCTCGTCCGAGCCCAGCCAGTATTCGGCGGAGGGCGCCAGCCGGATCGCGGTCCAGCTGGTGGCCAGCGGGTCGGCGATGGGCAGGATCGGCGCGGCCGCGGCCAGCAGGACGAAGAACGCCACGATGACGCCCCCCACAAGCGCCGCGCGGTTGCGCCGGAACTTGCGCCAGAAGCGGCTTTTGGCACGGGGGGCGGGCATGTCGATGGCGGTCATAGGGCGGCCCTCATCCGGGGGTTCAGCATCACGGACAGCACGTCCGCGACCAGGTTCATCAGCAGGAAGCCGACGGCGGTGCACAGCACGACCCCCTGCACCACGGCATAGTCGCGGTTGAACACCGCATCGACGATCAGCTTGCCGAAGCCGGGGATGGTGAAGATCTGTTCGGTCAGCACCGCGCCCGCCAGCAGTTCGCCGAACAGCAGCGCGGTCAGCGTGATGACCGGCAGCAGCGCGTTGCGAAAGCTGTGCTTCAGCACCACCTGGCGGCCGGTCAGGCCCTTGGCCCGCGCCGTGCGGATATAGTCCGCCGACAGCACGCCCAGCATCGACGACCGCGTGTGCCGCATCAGGGTCGCGGCCAGCCCCGTGCCCAGCACGAAGGCGGGCATGATCATCGTCTGCAGCGACCGGACCGGATCGACGAAGATCGATTCATACCCCGATGCCGGCAGCCAGCTCAGGTTCACCGACACCAGCAGGATCAGCATGATCCCCAGCCAGAAGTTCGGGATGGACAGCCCCGACAGCGCCACGAAGTTGGCCAGCCAGTCCACCGCGGTGCCCTTTTTCACCGCCGCGATGATGCCTGCGGGAATGCCGATCAGCATGGCAAAGATCATCGACATGATCGCCAGCTGGATCGTCACGGGCAGCTTTTGCAGGATCAGCTGCGCCACCGGTTCGCCGGTCCGCAGCGAGGTGCCGAAATCGCCCGTCACCACGCCCCCCAGCCAGCGCAGGTACTGGATGGGCACCGGGTCGTCCAGGTGCAGCTGTTCGCGGATGCGGGCCAGCGTTTCGGGGTCGCGCTCCTCTCCGGCCATGGCCAGGACGGGGTCTCCGGGCAGCAGCATCTGCAGCCCGAAGACCAGCATCGACACGATGAGCAGGGTGGGCAGCGCGATCAGGATGCGCTTGGCGATATAGATCAGCATGGGGGTCCTTTCACCATCGGTGCGGGGGCGCGGCGGGCGCGCCCCCGGTCATGGTCAGTCGGCCAGGGTCACGTCCTGCAGGCGGATCATCCCGTCGGGCAGCGCCTTGAAGCCCTGGACCTTGTCGTCCAGCGCAAAGATGTAGGTCTGGTGGCCCAGATAGATCACCGGCAGGTCCTGGTTCAGGATCACGCCGGCCTGGTCGTACAGTTCCTTGCGGGCGGCGGGGTCGGTGACCGCGCGTGCCTCGTTCAGCAGGCGGTCGACCTCGGGGTTGCAGTACTTCGGGTCGTTGATGCCACCCTCGCAGGTGACGAACTGGTGCAGGTTGCCGTCCGGGTCGGGACGCCCCGACCAGTCCGACCGCGACAGCTGAAAGTTGCCCGCCGTCTGTTCCGACAGCAGCGTCGCGAATTCGGTCGCGCGCAGGGTCACGTCAAAGCCCGCCTCGGCCACCATCGCCTGGACGACCTGCATCATCTGGGTGACGACCGGGTTGTTGGCATGCTGGATTTCCACCGCCACGCGGTCCTGTCCGGCCTCGGCCAGCAGGGCCTTGGCGGCCTCGACATCGCGGGCGGGGACGGGCAGGTCCTGGTTGTACCACTGCGACGTCGGCGGGAAGGGCTGGTTGCCCGCCCGCGACGTGCCGTCGAACACGACCTGGTTCAGCGCTTCGCGGTCGATGGCCAGCGAAAACGCCTGGCGGACGCGTGCGTCCTCTCCCATCGGGGTCAGGGCACGGTCGCCGTTGCCGATATTGGCATAGATGCCCATGTAGCCCAGGCCCACGACCTCCTGCAGGCTCAGCCCGTCGGACTGGGACACGGTGCCGACATCGGTGGCGGCGATCCGTTCGACCATGTCCAGCTCTCCGGACTGCAGGTTGGCCAGGCGCACGGTGGTGTCGGGAATCGGGCGATAGGTCACGCGCTGGATCTGGATGCGGTCCGCGTCATAGTAATCCTCGAACTTCTCCAGCACGATGCGGTCCTGCTGGATGCGTTCGACGAACTTGAACGGCCCCGAACAGACCGGGTTCTGGCCGAAATCGGCGCCCGTCGCCTCGGCCGCGGTCGGAGAGATCATCATCCCGGCGCGGTCCGACAGCTGCGCGATCAGCGACGCGTCCGGCGCGGTCAGCGTGAAGGTCACCTGCAACGGGCCCGTCGCCTCGACCGACGCGACCGAGGACAGCTCCGACTTGCGGCGCGATTCCGGCAGGGTCATCGACCGGGTGATGTTGGCCACCACCGCGTCGGCGTCGAATGCGGTGCCGTCATGGAACACCACGTCGTCGCGCAGGTTCATGATCAGCTGCAGGCCGTCGTCGGAATAGGACCAGTCCGTCGCCAGCATCGGGATGATCTGCGCATCGGCATCCAGGTCGACCAGCTTGTCGCACAGGCCGGCATAGACGATGCGGCCCACGAAGGTGCGCGACTGCGCCGGGTCCAGGATGTCGGCGTCGTCGCCCAGGCCAATGCGCAATTCCTGCGCGGCCGCGGGCAGGGCGGTCAGCAGCGCAGCAAGGGCGGTGGCGGTCAGCAGATGTCGGGTCATGGGATGTCCTTCCTGATGGGGGTCAAGCATGGGCCGGTTGGTCCGGCCTTCCTGTGTCGGGTGCGGGCAGGTCGGCCGATCCAAGGCGGATCAGCTTTTCCTGAAGCATCAGCAGATGCAGGCGCATCTGTTCGGCGGCCGCCTGCGGGTCGCGGGCGGCGATGGCATCGACGATGGCGCGGTGCTGGGCCACGGGCAGCGCGTGCCCGGCCAGACCGCCCCGCGCGCGTTCGCGCACCGCCTGCCAGGCGGGGTCCTGGCGGATGCGGTTGACCACGTCGAACAGCGACAGGAACAGCGCATTGCCGGCGGCCTCGGCGATCTGGCGGTGCAGGGTGCCGTCCCACAGCTCTCCCTCGTCGGCGTCGACGCATTGCGCGATGCGGTCGGACAGTTCGTGCATGCGGGCGATCTGGACGGGCTTGGCGCGCAGGGCCGCCAGCGCGGCCAGTTGCGGTTCCAGGCGCAGTCGCACCTCCATGATCTCGAAGAAGTCGGTGGCGGCGGTCGTGTCGATCTGGCCGCCGACGAACGTGCCCGCCCCCTGGCGGCGGGTGATGCGGCCCTCGGCCTCCAGCACCTCCAGCGCGCGGCGAATGGCGCGGCGGCCGATGCCCATCTGTTCGGACAGCTGCCGTTCGGTCGGCAGGCGGGTGCCGTTCGGATGGCCCGCATCGTCCACCCACGCGCGCAGCTGTTCCAGCGCATAGGCAGAGGTCATGTTTCCCTGACCCTTGGCAGGGGCGTGATCGGCTTGGTGGGGATCGGGCATGTCCATCGGGCGAACCAATCTGTTATTGGTTCATGCTGTCACAAATCTGACGTCACGCAAGCGCGATGATGCGTGAACACCCGTTATCGGACCTATTCAGGTCAACTTGCGGTCGCTGCGGCGCGCAGGGCCTGTCGGAATTGCGAACCATTACAAGAGAATGGTTTGCCTCTGCCCCATCCACGACCCCGATTGCCCGAAGTTTCAGCGGTTCGTGAAAATGCGACGCGCGAAGGAGAGGACCCCTTCGGCGCGCGGTGCGGGATGGTGCGGCGGGCGGGAATCGCCCGCGCGGTACGGTCAGTCCATGCGGACCTGGGCGTCGGTGACGACCGGCTCCCACTTGGCCATCTCGGCCGTGACATGGGTGCCCAGCTCCTCGGCAGAGGACGCGACGATGGTGGCGGAAAATTCCTCCATCCGGGCGATCACCTCGGGGTCCGCCATGGCGGCCAGCGCGGCTTCGTTCAGCGCCGCGATCACCTCGGGCGGGGTGCCTGCGGGGGCGAACAGGGCGTTCCAGCTGTAGGTCTCGTATCCCGGCAGCGTCTCGGCGATGGTCGGCACATCGGGAAAGCTGGGCGCGCGTTCGGCGGTGGTCACCCCAAGCGCCTTGAGCGAGCCGGACGTGATGTGGCCCGACGCCGACGGAAGGTTGTCGAAGATGATCGGCACCTGGTTGCCCAGCACGTCGGTCAGCGCCGGACCGGATCCCTGATAGGGGATGTGGGTCAGGTCGATCCCGGCCATCGACTTGAACAGCTCCCCCGACAGGTGCAGCGGCGTGCCATTGCCCGACGACGCATAGGCCAGGGGTTCGGTCCCGGCCAGGTCGATCAGTTCCTGCACCGTGTCGACGCCCAGTTCGGGGTTCACGGCCAAGACGTTCGGCACCAGCACCAGCAGCGAGACGGGCGCGAAATCGGCCACCGGGTCATAGGGTTTCTGCGTCAGGATCAGCGGGTTCAGGGCATGGGTCGCGACGGTGCCCATCAGGATGGTGTATCCGTCGGCCTCGGCCTGGGCCACCTGGGTGGCGCCCAGGCTGCCGCCGGCGCCGCCGACGTTCTGCACGATCACCTGTTCGCCCAGATGCGTGCTCATCTTGTCGGCCACGATCCGGCCCACGACGTCGGTCGACCCCCCGGCGGCGAAGGGGATGACCAGCGTCACGGCCCGTTCTGGAAACTGGGCGGCGGCGGCGCCCGCCAGGCCCGCGACCATCGCGGTGCCCAGCAGCAGGCGGTTCAGGAATGGTGTCATCGTCTCTCTCCCTTGGAATGTGGTCAGCCGTCGCTTTCGGTGAAGACCTCGTCGCGGCGGGAACGGATCTGGGGCAGGAACACCAGCACGAGGACCGCCAGCGCCGCCAGCAGCAGACCCGCGCTGATTGGGCGCGTCAGGAAGGTGGTCGCATCGCCCCGCGACAGGATCATGGCCCGGCGCAGGTTCTCCTCCAGCAGCGGGCCCAGGACAAAGCCCAGCAGCAGAGGCGCGGGTTCGCAGCGCAGCTTGGACAGCACGTATCCCAGCAGCCCGAAGAACGCGACCGCGTAAAGGTCGAAGGTGTTGTTGTCGACCGAATAGACCCCGATCGCGCACATCGCCATGATGATTGGGAACAGCACGTAATAAGGCACGCTGAGCAGCTTGACCCACAGCCCGACCAGCGGCAGGTTCAGCACGATCAGCATCAGGTTGCCGATCCACATGCTGGCGATAATGCCCCAGAACAGCATCGGCTGATCGACGACGACGTTCGGTCCGGGGACGATGCCCTGGATGATCATCGCGCCGATCATCAGCGCCATGACCGGGTTCGCCGGAATGCCAAGCGTCAGCAGCGGGATGAAGCTGGTCTGCGCGCCCGCATTGTTCGCGCTTTCGGGACCCGCGACGCCGGCGATGGCGCCATGGCCGAATTCCTCGGGGGTGCGCGACAGCTTCTTTTCCATCGTATAGCTGGCAAAGCTGGCCAGGATCGCGCCGCCGCCGGGCAGGATGCCCAGGACCGACCCCACGACCGTGCCGCGCATGATCGGGGCGGCCATTTCCCGGAATTCCTGGCGGTTGGGCATCAGGCGCTGGATACTTTTGACCATCACCTCGCGCGTATGTTCGGTCTCCAGGTTGCGCAGGATCTCGGCGATGCCGAACAGGCCCACGGCCAGCGCCACGAAGTTCAGCCCGTCCGCATAGGCGGTGATGCCCAGGGTAAACCGCGGCGTGCCGGTATAGATGTCGGTGCCGACCATGCCCAGCAGCAGCCCCAGCACCATCATCGCCAGCGCCTTGAGGACCGACCCGTGCGCCAGCGCCACGGCCATGATCAGGCCCAGCACCATCAGGCTGAAATACTCCGCCGCGCCGAATTTCAGCGCGATCGTCGTCAGCGGTGGGGCAAAGATCGCGACCAGCAGGGTGGCGACCGTGCCGGCAAAGAACGACCCGATGGCGGCGGTGGCCAGCGCGATGCCTGCGCGGCCCTTGCGCGCCATCTGATAGCCGTCGATCGCCGTCACCGCGCTGCTGCTTTCGCCCGGCATGTTGATCAGGATCGCGGTGGTCGAGCCGCCGTACTGCGCCCCGTAATAGATGCCCGCCAGCATGATCAGCGAACTGACCGGTTCCAGCTGGAAGGTGATCGGCAGCAGCATCGCGATGGTCGCGGTGGCGCCGATGCCCGGCAGCACGCCGATCAGCGTGCCCAGCAGCACCCCGATCAGGCAGAAGGCCAGGTTGGCCGGGGTCGACGCGACGCCGAACCCCATCGCCAGGTTGGACAGAAGATCCATGATCGGTGTTCCTTAAAACTGGACCCAGGGGCCGAACAGGCGGAACGGCAGGCCCAGCCCATAGCTGAAGATCAGCGTCGAGAGGATCGTCACCACCACGGCCAGGATCAGCGAGGGCAGGGGCCGCATCTTGACCGACGCCTGCGCCGCGATCAGCGTGGCGATGAACAGCGCGGGCACGAAGCCCAGGCCCCGCACCGTCAGGCCAAAGATGATCGGCGCGGGCAGGATCAGCGCCATGCCGCGCCAGGCGATTGTGCCAAAGGGTTCGGACGTGCGGCCGAACGATTTCAGAAAGATCAGCACGCCCAGCAGGAACAGCAGCCCCGACAGGATCATCGGGAAATATCCCGGTCCCATGCGGAACATCGTGCCGATCTCCAGCCCGGTGGTCTGATAGCCGAAAAAGCCCGCCGCGGCCATCAGCAGCAGCCCCGTCGCCTGATCGGTCTTGTCGTTGGTGTTCGTGGACATGCGGTCCCCCCTTGTCGGTTGCCGCGATCACCCCGCCGCCCGGTGCGGGCAGCGGGGGTCGCGGACCTGCCGTCGGATCAGTCGGCGTAGACGCCCGCGGATTCGATGACCGGCTGCCAGCGCGCGATCTCTGCCTCCAGCTTGGCCTTCAGGGCGGCGGGGGTCGCATCCTCGGCGGTCGAGGGGGCGGTGCCCAGGTTCGCCATCGATTCCGCGACGCCCGGATCGGCCAGCGCCGATTGCAGCGCGGTCGCCAGACGCTCGTTCACCTCGGCAGGCGTCCCCTTGGGGGTATAGATGCCGTGCCAGATCGAGACGTTGAAATCGGCCAGGCCCGATTCCGTGCCGGTGGGCAGGTCCGCGAACAGGTCCAGCCGTTCGGGGGTCGTCACGGCATAGGCCTTGACGGTGCCGCCCTGGATCTGCTGCGTGGTGTTGGTCGTCTGGTCGCACATGATGTCGACCTGGCCGCCCAGCAGGTCGGTCATCGCGGGGCCGGTTCCCTGATAGGGGACGGTGATCAGCGAGGCCTCCAGCGACTGCATCAGCAGCATGCCGCACAGGTGGCTGGCCGAACCGATCCCGGCATTGGCCAGGGTCAGATCGTCGGCATTGGCCTTGACGTAGTCGACGAAAGCCGGGAAATCCGCGGGCTCAAAGTCCTGGCGGGCGACGACGACCATCGGCACCTCGGTCACCAGGCCCACGTAATCGAACGCCTCCAGCGTGTCATAGGCCAGACTGCGGTACAGGGTCGCCGCGGTGGCCATGCCGATATGGTGCAGCAGCACGGTGTAACCGTCGGCCTCGGCACTGGCCACGCGGCCCGCACCCAGGGTGCCGCCGGCGCCGCCCATGTTCTCGATCACGATCTGCTGGCCCAGGTCCGCCGACATGCGTTCGGCCACCAGCCGCGCCACCGTGTCCGTCGGCCCCCCGGCCGAGAACGGCACGATCATGGTGATCTGCCGTTCGGGATAATCCTGCGCGAATGCCGGTACGGTCAGCATGCTTGCTGCCAGCAGCGCACCCGAAACTGTCTTGAAAGCCATGATACCTCCCGATTCTGGCTGACGGGGCCGACTGCTCCTCAACAGGCGGCCCGATGGGGGGACAGTGCGGGGCGGCGGCACGATCGCACAAACGCAAATCGGGTGCGACCGCGACAATCGCGCAGGCGCAGGAGGGAAATGGGTAGGAACGGTGACAAAGCGCCTGGCGGATGGGTGGGTTTCTACCCAAGGCCCTGGCCGGGGTCGTCCTCGGCCGGTTCGATCAGCAGGCGACGGTCCAGCCCGTGGCGCTGCATCTTGTCATAGAGGGTCTTTCTGCTGATGCCCAACGTCTCATAGACCGGGCGCAGGCGGCCGCCATGCGCGGCGATGGCCCCGGCGATCACGCTGCGTTCGAACGCGCCCATCCGGTCGGCCAGCCGCGCCGCCGGACCGTCGACCGCCGCGTCCCCCTCCAGCCCCAGCACGTACCTTTCGGCCAAGTTGCGCAACTCGCGCACGTTCCCGGGCCAGTCGCGGGTCGCCAGCCCGGACAGATAGCCGGGCGGGACCGCGCATTCGGGCAGCTTGTGGCGGGCGGCGGATTCGCGGACCAGCTGCAGGAACAGCAGCGGAACATCCTCGCGCCGCGCGGCCAAGGGCGGGACGTGCAGGACGGCGACGTTCAGGCGCCAGAACAGGTCCTCGCGGAACTGGCCGCGGGCGACCATGCCCGCCAGGTCGGTCTTGCTGATCGCCACGAACCGCACGTCCAGCGTCACCGGGTCGTTCGACCCAAGCCGGGTGATGACGCGTTCCTGCAGCACGCGCAGCAGCTTGGCCTGCAGGTCCAGCGGCATCGACCCGATCTCGTCCAGCAGGATGGTGCCGCCGCGGGCATGTTCGAACTTGCCGTATCGCGGGCGCAGGGCGCCGGGAAAGGCGCCGGCCTCGTGCCCGAACAGGTCGCTCTCGATCAGCGCCTCGGGCAGGGCGGCACAGTTGATCGCGATGAAGGGTCGGTCCGCACGGGCCGAGATGTCGTGCAGCGCGCGGGCCACGACCTCCTTGCCCGATCCGGTCGGGCCGATGATCAGCGCATCCGCGTCCGACGCCCCGATCGCGCGGACGCGGTGGCGCAGATCGACCATGACCGGGGTGCGGCCGGGCAGGCGGGCCTCGACATCGTCGCGCTTGCCCGCCACCGCGCGCAGCCGGCGGTTGTCCAGCACCAGCGCGCGATGATCCGCGGCGCGGCGGATGACCGTCGCCAGATCCTGCACGACAAAGGGCTTTTCCATGAAATCATAGGCACCGGCGCGGATCGCGCTGATCGCCAGCTGCACCTCGGCATGGCCGGTCAGCAGGATCACCGGCAGGTCGGGGTCGACGTCGCGCAGAAGGCCCATCAGGGTCATCCCGTCCATGCCCGGCATGCGGATGTCGCTGACGACCACCCCGTCAAAGCCCGGCCCGGCCAGGGCCAGCGCCTCGGGACCGGAGGCCACGGCGTGGACGTCAAAGCCCGCCAGCTCCAGCGCCTGCGCGGTCGAGGACCGCATCTGCTGGTCGTCGTCGACAAGCAGCACCCGGCTCATGCGGCGACCCGGTCGGGGCGCGCGACGGGCAGGCGCACGCTGAACAGCGCGCCCGGTTCGGCATCGTGGCACGAGATGCGCCCGCCCAGGTCGCGCACGATGTTGGCGCTGATCGACAGCCCCAGCCCCAGCCCCGCGCCCGGCCCCTTGGTGGTGAAGAACGGATCGAAGATGCGCCCGGCCAAGGCGGGCGCCACGCCGGGACCGCGGTCGCGCACGGTGATCGTGACCGCCCCGTCATCGGACCGCGCGGTCAGGGTGATGCGCCGGTCGGGCGCGCCCTCGACCGCGTCGGCGGCGTTGCCCAGCAGGTTCACCAGCACCTGCTGCAACCGCGTGGGTCCGGCCAGCAGCGGCGGCAGGTCGTCGGGCACGTCCAGATCCAGCTGCGCGCCCACCGCGGCCAGCCTGACGCCCATGATCATCTGCGTCTCGACCAGCAGCGGCGCCAACGGCACCGGTCCAAGCCTGTCGCCCGGCTTGCGCGCGGCGTTGCGCAGATGCTTGCCGATGGCCGAGATGCGATCCAGCAGCGCCATGATCTGGGCGATGTTGTCGCGTGCACGGGGGCTGTCGCCCCGCTCGATCAGGATCGCCGCGCTGTCGGCATAGTTGCGCGCGGCGGCCAGCGGCTGGTTGATCTCGTGCGACAGGGCGGCGGACATCTGGCCCAGGGCCGCCAGCTTGCCGACCTGGACCAGGCTGTCCTGTGCGGCGCGCAGTTCGGCCTCGGTCGCGCGGCGTTCGGTGATCTCCTGTTCCAGACGGTGGTTCATGCGCGCCAGATCGGCGGTGCGTTCCTCCACGCGGCGTTCCAGTTCGGCCGTGGCGTGGATCTGCATCGCCAGCCGTTCGGCCGTGCGCGCCCGCCGCTGGCCCAGGATCAGCGCGGCAGAGCCCGCCACGCACCCGCCCAGGATCAGCAGCGCCACGACCAGTTGCGCCTGTGCGCGAAGGGGCGCCGTGTCCAGCAGCACGTGGACGGTCCAGCCCGCCTCGGGCATGGCGCGGGACACGGCGACGTAATCGCGCCGCGCGCCGCCTTCGGTGATCTGCGACAGGCGCACATCGCCCGCCTGCCGGTCCTGGTGGACCAGCGGCCGGATCGTCACGTCGTCATAGCGTTGCGTCGGGTCGACCCGCGCCCGCCAGTCCCGCGACATCGGCACGATGGCCCGGTACAGCCAGTCGGGTTGCGACGCCATGAACAGCACCCCGTCGGGATCGGTGACGAAGATGCGCAGCTCGCCCCCGCGCCAGGACGCCTCGACTTGGTCCAGGCCGATCTTGACCGCGATCACCGCCGCGATCTGCCCGTCGGAATCGCGCACCGGGGCCGAGAAATAATACCCCCGCACCCCCGACGTCGTGCCCACGCCATAGAACCGTGCCGTCCGCCCGGCCAGGGCGTCGCTGAAATAGGGTCGGTAATCAAACACCTGCCCGACAAAGCTGTCGGAGCGGGCATGGTTCGACGCGGCGATGGTCAGCCCGTCGGCGCGCATGATGTAGATATCGGACGACCCCAGCAGCGCGTTGCGCTGTTCCAGCAGCCGGTCGATCGACCGCCGCCGCGCCGGATCGTCGGGATGGGTGGCCAGGTCGCGCACCGCGTCCAGTTCCGCCAGCAGCATCGGCACCGACTGATAGCGCGCCAGATATCCGGCCAGCGCATTTTCCGTCAGGCGCAGCGCGGTTTCGGCCCGGCCCTGGCCCTGGTCCAAGGCATGGTTCAGCGCCAGCCGGCCCGCCTGCCAGATGCCCAGCACTAGCAGCGCCATGACCGCCAGCGCCATCGCCATGCGCCGCCGTCGCACCCTCATCGCCCGGTCCCCTCCCGCAGCAATCTCCCTGCGGCGATAGTGACCACAATCGGTGTCGCTGACCAGCGGACATATGCCCGTGGGCCGGTGATGCAGGGCGCGACATGCCGCGGACCGGTCGACATGATGGGGCGGCGGCGGGCGCAATCATGCCGCCACCGCGCCCGGCAAACGCGCAGCAGTCAAACCCCTGCTTCTGAACGATTTTCCGGGGTTACCCCCGAAACTGTCCCCGGAAAATGTGGATAACCGGGATCACCAGCGCAGCAGCTTGTGACCCGCCACCGCACCGGCCACGGATGCCAGCACGATCGCCGCGCCGTACCAGAAGACATAGAACAGGGGCGAATCCTCGGTGCAGGACAGGGCATAGCCGCTTGCGGCCCCGGCCCCCGCCGCCAACCCGATCACGGCGCCCGCCAGAACGGGGCGCGTGCTGGCGCCGCGGCGCATCAGCCGCAGCCCCGCGATCAGGGTGCCGCGGACAGGGCCAGCACCGCGGGCACGCAGGTGCCGGCCGAATGGCCCAGCCAGTCATGCGCCAGCCTGTCGCCCGGCGTCGCGACCAGCGCCCAAAGCGCCAGCGCCAGCGCCAGCGCGGTGGGCAGCGCCAGGGGCCACAGCCCGATGCGGGCACCCGGCCGCGCCAGCCGCACCGCCAGGGGCCAGGCCAGCAGCAGCACCATCAGCGGCAGCAGCGGCTTGGCCAGCGTCACCGGCGCCGCCAATGATGCGGCCAGGTCGGGGCGCGGGCCCGACAGTGCCATCTGCAGCGCAAGACCCAGCAGCGCCGTCCCCGCCATCGCGGCGATCATCCGTGCCGCAGAGAACCGGGCCGCGGGCAGGGGTTCGGCCGCCAGTCGCGCAATCAGCGCTTCGGTCGAGGATGGATGTGTCATTCGCGTGTTCCCAGTCCGATCGCGGACAGCTTTTTCATGGCGCGGTGCAGGGCAACCCGGACCGCGCTGTCGGTCATGCCAAGGCGGGCGGCGACGTCGTCGGCGCTGTCCCCCTCGATCCCCATGGCGCGGACGATGCCGGCGGACCGCGCATCGATGCGCGACAGCAGAACGCCCAGATCGCGCGCGGCGGTGGGGTCGTCGTTGCGGGCGTCGGCCATGATCTCGGCAAAGTCGTGGATGGGCAGGTGGACCCGGCTGCCGCGCCTGCGGAACGCGTCGATCACCTTGTAGCGGGTGACCGCGTACAGCCAGGGCCGCAACGGCGTGTCCGGCTGCCAGCTGTCGCGTTTCAGGTGGATGGCCAGCAGCACCTCCTGGACGACATCCTCGTGCAGGTCGCGCGGCAGGCTGCGCCCGCGGGCGCGCACGACGGCGCGGATCAGCGGCGTCACCTGCGTCAGAAAGCGGGCCATGGCGCGGCTGTCGCCGGCCTGCGCCGCCGCCAGAAGTGCCGCCCATTCGGTGCCGTCCTGCTGCATGCCGCGTCTCCGGGTGCCAGTCCTCAGGCTAACCGCAGGCAGGGCGACCCCGCAAGGCGCGATGGCGATCACGGCTGCACCCCGCGCGACTGCAGGACATGGTCCAGCGACCACCGTCCCGGCCCATGCGCGATCAGCGCCAGAAAGGCCGCGGCCCACAGCCCGTGCGTCATCCAGGCCGAGGGATAGACGAAGATCTGGATCGTCGCCGTCATCGCCAGCAGCGCCAGCGCCGACAGCCGTGTCATCAGCCCCAGGACCAGCAGCACCGGCAGCAGATGTTCCGCCACGGTCGCGGCCACGGCGGCCCAGTCCGACGGGATCAGCGGCAGGACGTATTCGTGTTCGAACAGAAACCAGGTGCTGTCCTTGATGGACAGGCCCTCGACCTTGGTGCGGCCCGATTGCCAGAACACCGCCGCCGGAAACAGCCGCAGGGCCAGCCCCGCCAGATCGGTCAGGATGGGTGTCATGGCGCGGTCTCCGTGTCGGTCAGGCTGCCCGACCGCATCAGGTGCAGCAGCAGCGGTTGGGGATCGTGGTCAGGCTGAACCGCCTGCGCGGCCTGTGCGGCCGCCGTCAACGACCCGTTGGGCAGCGCCGCGATCATCGCGGCGTCGGCGGGGCTGATCGCGGTGACCGGGACGGACCAGGACGGGTCGCGCAGGATCAGCGCGATCTGCGGTCCCGCGGGGACCGGGCCGGGAGTCGCGCCGGGCTGGTTCATCGCCCAGACCGCGACCCCCGCATGGTGCAGCGACAGCACGATGACCGAGGGGTGCAGGCCCAGCCACAGCGTCGCGGGATCGGCCGTGGCCAGCCGTTCAGGACGGATCGGGGCCGCGTCGGCGGCATGGAACGCCACGCCGCGCGCATGTTCGATCCGCGCCACGTCGGCCATCCAGGGCCAGCCGGCCAGCGGCGGGAAACCGGCAAGATAGGCTGCGAACCCCGCGCCCCATTCCGCCATTACCGGCGACCGGGGACGGTCGATCGCGCCAAAGCTGGCGGCCAGCGCCGCGAAATAATCGGCCCCGACCAGCCGGTGGATGACCGGAAAGCGCTGCGCCAGCGCGGCGGACAGGCCCACCGCCACGTTGTTGCGATAGACGGCAAAGCGGCGCTCGGCCTCGGGGCCGGTTACGCCGGGGGGCAGCGGCCCGCCGCGCAGCGCGGCATCGAACGCCGCGGTGAAACGGGCATGATCAGACGGCATGGGCCAGCCCCGCATGGCGCAGGATCGCATCGGCGCGCGCGGCCTCGGCCGTAAGGACGGGCCAGTCGGGCAGGTCGTTGTCCCATTCGACCAAGGTAGGCAGCGGTCCCTGTCGCGCGATGGCGCCTGCGTACAGCGCCCAGACCGGGTCGGCGACTGCGCTGCCGTGATCGTCGATCAGCAGCGGGCCAGAGGGAAGATCCTCGGTCGCGTGGCCGCCCAGGTGGATCTCCTGCACCAGGTCCAGCGGAAAGGCGTCCAGCCACGCCCAAGGGTCGCGCCGGTGGTTCACCTCGGACACATAGAGGTTGTTCACGTCCAGCAGCAGCCCGCAGCCGGTGGCGTGGGCGATGGCCTGCAGAAACTGGGTTTCAGGGATCTCGGACTGCTGAAACAGCAGGTAGGTGGCGGGGTTTTCCAGCAGGATCGGACGGGCCAGCGCGGTCTGCACCTGATCGACATGGTCGATGACCAGCGCCAGGGTCTGGGGCGTATAGGGCAGCGGCAGCAGGTCGTTCAGGTATTCGGCCCCGTGGCTGGACCAGGCCAGATGTTCGGAAAAGCTGTCCGGCTGATACCGGTCGCACAGCGCGCGCACCCGCGTCAGGTGGTCCCGGTCCAGCCCGTGCGGGCTGCCGATCGACAGGCCCACACCATGCAGCGACAGCGGGAAATCGGCGCGCAACGCGGTCAGCTGCGCATGGGGCAGGCCGCCCGCGCCCAGGTAATTCTCGGCATGGACCTCGAAGAACCCGACCGGGCGGGCATCCTGTAGGATCGCCGCGAAATGCTGCGGCTTGAATCCGACGCCGGGGGTGGCGGGAAGGTGGGACATGGCAGCACCCTTTGGAAATGGCCGCGCGGGACGATCCCCGCGCGGTCGGTGTCGGATCAGGCGGGCAGGTCGCGCATCTGTTCTTCCAGCATGCCCATGCGTGCCGTGCCGTCGGCCTGCGCGGGCAGCTCCATCGTGGTGCAGGTGCCGGCGGGCACCAGCGTCCAGGCGTTCCCCTGATAGTCGATGGTCGAGGTGCCGGCGCAGGTCGTGCCCGGTCCCGCGGCGCAGTCGTTCTGCCCGGCCAGCGCGACGCCAAAGCATTTCTCCATCTCCTGCGCCATGACGGGGGTGGCGGCCATCGCGCCAAGCGCGCAGGCCAGGGATGCGCCAAGGCCAAGAAGGGTCGTGAATGCGGTCATGATCATCTCCGTTCTGATGTCGAAGGCGCGTCAGGCCGCCTTCATGCAGATCAGATCGCCCGCGGCGGGCGCGGTGTTACAGTGGCCCCGCAACTATTTCGGCGGCGGGCCTTCTGCCTGTCGGCGGGGCATCGCCGGGGGGCGTCCACTTCATCTTTCTTTACTCGGTCGCTTTCCGGTGAACCCATGGCCCCCAGCCCGTGTTCGCTGTGCAGTGGCCGGATTGCACGGTCTGCAGTCAGTTTGCCGAAAGGCGCAATCATGCACATTCTTCATCTTGCCTTGGGCGGTTGCCTCAAGGCCGCACCCGTGCGCTATGGCGTGACCGAGGATACCGGGGGCCATATCGCCTATGTCCTGGGCGCCGCGATGGCGCAGGCGGCGCTGCCGCAGGTCGCGTCGGTGGACATCGTCACCCGTGCCTTTGACGGCATGGACCCGGTCCATGCACAGGCCGTGGAGCAGGTCGCGCCCGGCTGCCGCATCCTGCGCCTGTCGACCGACAACCGCGGCTATCTGGCCAAAGAGGCGTTGGAGGCCGAGCTGCCCGCCCTGTCGCAGGCCTTTTGCGCGATGCTGGCGGGGATGGTGCGCCTGCCCGACGTGATCCATGCGCATTTCGCCGACGCGGCGCGTCTGGCGCGGGCGGCGCAGGACCGGTTCGGCATTCCCTGGATCTATACCCCCCATTCGCTGGCCCTGCAAAAGGACCCGTCGGCGGCACGCCGCCCCGACCTGCGCGACCGGGTCGCCGCTGAACGGTCGGCCGTCGCGGGTGCGTCAGCCATCATCGTGTCGTCGCGCGACGAGGCTGAACGCCAGGTGCGCCCCTATGGCAAGGCGGCCGAGGGACGCAGCCATTGCGTCGCCCCCGGCGTCACGCTGCTGCCCGATGCCGGGACCGCCGCGGCGGACGCGCTGCTGGCGCCGTTCCTGCGCGCGCCGGACCTGCCCATCGTGCTGGCCGTGGCCCGCCCGGTTGCCAAGAAGAACCTGGCCGGGCTGGTCGATGCCTATGCCGCCTCGCCTGCGCTGCAGGCCCGCGCCAATCTGGTGATCCTGGCCGGGCTGCGGGATGGCATCGATGGCGGTCCCGCCGAACAGGCGCAGGTGCTTCGCGGGTTGTTCGACCGGATCGACCGCCACGGGCTGTGGGGCAAGGTCGCCCTGCCGCCGCGCCATGATGCGGGTCAACTGCGCGCGCTGTATGCGCGGGCGGCACAGGGCGGCGTCTTCGTGAACCCGGCCCTGCACGAACCCTTTGGCCTGACCCTGGTCGAGGCTGCGCAGGCCGGCGTGCCGGTCGTGGCCACGCGCAACGGCGGTCCCGTGGATATCGTGGCGCAGCTGGGCCATGGCGCGCTGGTCGATCCCGACGATCCGGCGCAGGTCGCCGCGGCCTGCCTGCGGATGATGGACGACCCGCAGGGCGCGGTCCGGGCACAGGCCCGCGCGCTGGCGGCGTTCGACTGGCGGGACTGGGCGCCGCGGTCGCTGGCGATCTGTCAGAACCTGCGCCGCGCCATCCCCGCGCCGCGCCGCGCCGTGCGCCGCATCCTGGCCAGCGACATCGACGGCACGCTGACCGGGTGCCCGGTGGCCGCCGCGCGGTTCGTCGACTGGCACGCACAGCGCGACGACGGGCTGCTGTTCGCCGTCGCGACGGGCCGTTCGGTGTCGCAGGCGCGGCGGGTTCTGGCCGATTGGGCTTTGCCGCGGCCGGACCTGTTCATCACCTCGGTCGGGTCCGAGATCTGGCGGTGGGGCGCGGGCGACCGCCTGCACCCCTGCGCCGACTATGCGGCGCTGCTGGATGCGGACTGGGACCGCGACGCGGTCCACGCCGTACTGCAGGCCCGCGCGCCCGTCTGGCAGGCCGGCTATGAACAGCGCCGGTGGAAGCTGTCGCTGCTGGGCACCGCCGTACAAGCGGCGGGGATCGAGCGCGATCTGGCACGGGCAGGGCTTTCCGCGCGGGTCATCGCCTCGCATGGAGAGTTCATCGACGTGCTGCCGCAGGCGGCCGGAAAGGCCGCCGCCCTGCGGTTCGAGGCCCTGCGCCGCGGCCTGGACCTGCGGCACTGCATCGCCGCCGGCGACAGCGGCAACGATGCCGACATGCTGGCGGCCAGCGGGGCGTCGATCCTGCCGTCCAACGCCTATGCGGAACTGTCGCATCTGCGCGGGCGGGGCATCTATCAAAGCCGCTATCACCATGCGGCAGGCGTCATCGACGGTCTGGCGCAGCTTGGGCTGGCACGGCAGGCACAGCATGCGTGACCTGCCCCCCACCGGCCCGGCCAAGCGGCCCTTCGGCTATTTCGTCCACCACCAGGGACGGGGCCACGCGGAACGCTGCGCGGCGATCGTCAACGCCCTGCCGCCCGACCGGCCCGTCACCATCTTCTGCGCCCGCGACGGCATCTTTCCACCGCTGACGGCACAGGCGCGCATCGTCACTATCCCGTCGCTGTTCGAGCGGACCGGGGCAGAATGCGACATGGACCATGTGCCCACGCCCGACACGCTGCATTGCGCGCCCCTGGGCTGGCCGGGCATCCGGCACGCCATGGGGCTGATCGCCGGCTGGTTCGCCAGCGACGACCCCGCGCTGATGATCTGCGATGTCAGCGCCGAGATCGCGCAACTGTCGCGCATCTGTTCGGTCCCACATGTCAAGATCCTGCAACATGGCGACCGCGGCGACGCGGGTCACCAAGCGGCCTATGCGGGGGCGGTGGGCCTGTTGGCGCCGTTCTCTCCTGCGCTGGCGCAGCCGGATTGGCAGCCCTTTGCGGACCGCATCCACTTTGCCCCCGGCTTGGGCATTCCCGCCGTCACCCCGCCCGACCGGGCTGCCGCACGGCGCGACTTGGGGCTGGACCCCGATCGACCCGTGGCGCTGCTGGTGTCGGGCGCGGGCGGCACCGGGTTCGCGCAGGCGCCGATGGGGGTCGCCGCGCGCGCCTTTCCCGACTGGCACTGGATGACCATCGGCGCGACCCAACCCGACTGGCACGCGACCCAAGGCGGCAACCTGACCCACCGGGGCTGGGTGGACGACCCGGCGACCCATGTCGCGGCGGCGGATCTGGTGATCTCGTCCACCGGCAACACCACCTGCGCACAGGTGCTGGCCGCCGGGCGGCCGTGGATCGTGGTGCCCGAATGGCGCTATTTCGACGAACAGCGTCTGAAGGCCGAGCCTTGGCCCGCGCCGGCGTCGCGCTGCACCTGCCGCATCTGCCGTCCAGCGCGCATGCCTGGCGCGCGGCGGTGACGCGCGCGATGGACGGCCATGACCCCGCCGCACAGGCGCGTCTGGTCACCCCCGATCCCGCGAATGACACGGCCCGATGGCTGGAAACCCTGGCGCGCGACCTGTGGTCCGCAGCCCCCCCGACCCGCATCCCTGAAGGAGCCCCCGCATGATCCACGTTTCCGCCCTGACCATCGCCGCGGGCCGCGCGGCCCATCTGCGCAATGTCGTCGCGGGCTTTCAGGCCCAGCATCACAAGCCGTCCGAACTGATCATCGGCGTGATGCAGGACGACGACTATACCGACCTGCCCGCGACCGACTTTCCGATCCGCCAGATCCGCGTGACGCGCCCGAACTGCCGCTGTCGGCCGCGCGCAATGCGGTGGCCGATGCCGCAACGGGCGAGCTGCTGGTCTTTGTCGATGTCGACTGCATCCCGGCGCCTGATTTCATCACCGCCTATGTGGACCGCATGGCCGGCCATCGCGGCCTGTTCATGGGCGAGGTTCTGTACCTGCCGCAGGGCAGCACCGATGCGGGTCTGGATTTCGACCGTTTCGCGGATATCGCCGTCAAGCATTCCGACCGCCAGGGGCCCCCGGCGGCAGGGCTGTCGGCCTGCACCGACTATCGCTGTTTCTGGTCGCTGAACTTTGCGATGTGGCGTCGGGATTGGCTGGACGGCCCGCGCTTTGACGAGGCGTTCACCGGCTATGGGGGCGAGGATACCGATTTCGGCCGTGCCTGGTCCGAAGGCGGCGCGCCGATCTGGTGGATCGCGGGGGGCCGCGTCTATCATCAGTATCACCCGCATTGCATGCCCCCCGTCCATCACCTGCATTCCGTCTTGCGTAACACCGAGGTGTTCGCCCGCAAATGGGGCCATCGCACGATGGAGCATTGGCTGTACGCGTTCCAGCTGATGGGCCTGATCCGCAACACCCCCCAGGGGATCCAGGTGCTGCGCGAGCCCGGCCCCGTGGAATTCGCGCTGTGCGAACAGCAGGGGCACATGCCCTATGCCAATTCGCGCCGCGTCATCGACCATCTGCACCAACTGGCCGAAGACGACCGCATCTCGACCGAGCGGGTGGCCCTGGAACAGCGTGCGATGCTGCTGCCCGCCGCCGAATGAGCCTGCGCCGGCTGCGGATCGCGGTGATGGCGCATTGCCGTCACCCCATCGCCGCCCCGTTCATGGGCGGGATGGAGGTGCATGCCCACCACCTGGCCCATGCCTTGCAAGCGCGTGGCCATCACGTGACGCTGGTCGCGGCAGGTGACAGTGAGGTGGGCGTGCCGCTGCTGCCGCTGATGGCGCAGCATTACGACCGCGATTATCCGTGGCATCAGTGTCACGGGACCAAGGCGTTGAACGCCCATCTGGACAGCCACCACGCGGCCAGCCTGACCACGCTGGCAGGCATGGATTTCGACGTGATCCACAACAACACGCTGCACCGCTTTCCGCCTCGGTTCGCCCGGGCGGCAAGGGTGCCGATGGTGACCTCGCTGCATGTGCCGCCGTTCGATGCGCTGCGCCGGGCGGTGCGCGACAGCGTGGCGCCGTGGCACGTGACGACAGCCTGTTCGCGGCGGCATCTGGCGGCCCATTTCCCCGACGGCCCGCCCGCGTCCACGCGGGTGGTGCCCAACGGTATCGATCTGGCGCAATGGCCATATTCGCCGCAAGGCAACGGCCAGGCTGTCTGGGCCGGACGCATCACGCCGAACAAGGCGCCGCATCTGGCGATCGCCGCCGCGCGTCAGGCAGGCGTCGCCCTGACCCTGTTCGGCAGCATCGAGGATGGCGATTATTTCGATGCGCAGGTCCGACCGCAGCTGTCGGGGGACATCCGCTTTGGCGGGCATCTGGCGGGGCCGGACCTGGCTGCGGAATACGGGCGCGCCTCGGCGCTGCTGTTCACGCCGCAATGGGACGAACCCTTTGGCCTGACCGCGATCGAGGCGATGGCCTGCGGCACGCCCGTCGCCGCCGTCGCGATGGGTGCGGTCCACGAGGTTCTGGGCCCCGCAGGTCGGTTCTCGGGCCCCGACGGGATCGGGCTGGACCGCGCGCTGATTGACGCGATGGAGATTCCCCGCGCCGTTCCCCGCCGCCATGTGGCCGACCATTTCGGGCTGGACCGGATGATCGACACGCTGCTGTCGCTGTACCTTGAGGCGATGGACCGGCGGCACGATCCCGCGCCGCCGGTCGATTTCCCGCCCATCGAACTGCCGCCGTCCCTGGCTCTGCGCCGGGCCGAACCCGCCGATCAGTCCGGGATGCGCTGACCCAGCACACCGCGCGGCGCAGGCGGTTCCTCGCGCCGGGGTTCGGGGGGCACGGCCTCCTGTTCGGTCATCACGGCCACCACATCCGCGGCGATCTTGTCCAGCAGGTCCAGTTCCGCATCCTCGATCTGGCGCGGCGCGCGGTCCATCAGGCACAGCGCGCCCAGAACATGGCCGTCCGCAGTGCGCAGGGGCGTGCCGACATAGAACCGTCCCTGCCACTGGCGCACCGCCGGGTTGTCGGAAAACCGCGCGTCCCGGTCCGTGTCGGGCACGACCAGCGTGTCGTCGGCGGCGATGACGTGATTGCACATCGCCTCGGCCCGCGGCATCCAGTTCATGCGCGGTTCCGTGTCGGTCCGGCGGCCGGGCAGGTCCATGCTTTGCCCGACGATGTATTCCGCATCGGCATCGATGGCGGAAATGAACGCCAGGCTGACGTCGAACACGTCCGCGGCACGCTTGGCCAGATCGTCCAGATCCTCTCGCGCGTGGCCGTCCAGGATGGCGGTGTGGGCCAGGGCCTCAAGGCGCGCGGTCTCGTCCGCGGGGGGCGGGGGGGACTGGGTCGCGGCCCGTTCGCTCTGGACCAGGGCCAGCCGTTGGACGGCCTCGTCCATGGACAGCACGATCTGGTCCACGCCAAGCGCCTCGGCGCGGTCGGCACCGGCCTCCCCCTCGGGGGCGTTCCACAGGGCCAGCACGATGCGCAGATCGGGCCAGCGGCGGCGCAGGCGGCGAACGAAACCGCGCACGGCGGTGTCGGGATCGCGGCTGAAATAGCCGATGCAGACGGTATCGATCCCCTCAAGGTCCAACCCGTCGACATAGCGCGCGGTGACCACGCCCGTCGGGAGCTGCACGGCGGCGACATCGGCCAGCCCCAGGGCATGGACCAGCATCTCGGCCGAGATGGCGTCGACCTGCCACTTGCCGCCGATACAAGCGACGCGCGGGGTTCCGGCGGGGGTGGCGGGGTGATCCTCGCGCAGGTCGTCCAGCAGCTGATCCATGCCGTCGACCACGCGCAGGCGGTGCTCGACCCGGGCATTGGCGTGGTAATCGTCGCTGGCTTGGCGCAGCACCTCCATCCCCGGCTGGTTGTAGAAGGCCGCGATCCCGGTCGTGCGGATGGCATCCGACGCGATCTCATAGGCCTCGTCGGGGTCGTTGGCGATCAGGCGCTGATAGATGCGGGTGGGCAGGTCCAGCGCGGGTGTCGATCCCAGCAGCGTGTCGAAGAACGCCAGCTGCGGCAGGTTGCGGCCCACGACCAGCAGGCAGACGGTCAGCGGCGTCGACAGGATCAGGCCAAGCGGCCCCCAAAGCGCCGTCCAGAAGGTCGCCGCGGCGATCAGCGACAGCGCCGACAGCCCGGTCGAGGTGCCGTACAGCATCGGCTCGACGATGTTGTTGCTGACCAGTTCCAGGAACACGATCAGCGCCAGGGCCATCAGCACCATCTCCCACCCGGGATCGACGGCAAAGGCCAGTGCCAGCGGAAAGATCGCCGACAGCATCGGCCCGACATAGGGGATGAACCGCATGATCGCGGCCAGCGTGCCCCACAGGATCCATCCCGGCACGCCGATGGCCCACAGGCCAAGCGCCATGGGAATGCCATAGGTGACGTTCACGACCAGCTGCATCAGCAGGTATTTGGAGATGCGCTTGCCGGCCTCCTCCAGCGCGTCGGTGGACCGGTGCAGGTTGCCGCCCAGCAGGCGGATCAGCCGGTCGCGCAGATCGCCCCGGTCCAGCAGGACCAGGAACACAAAGACGACGACGATGCCCAGGGTCGCCAGCGGCGCCAGCGCCGGCGACAGCCACGCGCTGGCGGTCGCAAAGGGAGACGGGCCGTCGCCCACGACCGTGACCGCCAGCGGGTCGGCCACGGCGCCGGGTGCGTCCTGCAGGGCGGTGGTCAGTTGTTCCTGGACGGTGGCGATGGTCTGGAACACGCCGTCGAACAGGCCCGGCCCCTCCATCTGCTGGCCCAGCCCCTGGATCTTGGCGCTGATGGTGGACTGATAGGCGGGCAGTTCGGCGCTGAGGACACTGACCTGCGAGGTGATCAGCAGCCCCAACCCCAGCAGCATCGCGATGACGGTCAGCATGACCACCGACACCGCCGCGACCTGCGGGATGCCGCGCCGGACCAGCACCCGCACCAGTGGGCTGAGCGCAAAGCTGATCAGGAAGGCGATGGCCAGCGGAATCAGGACCTCTTGTCCGTAATACAGCAGGCCGATGATGACCGTGCCCACGACCAGCCATGCGGCCATGCGCACGATGTCCAGCCGCCCCTCGGGCACGGTGATTGCCGCGTTGGCGTCCTGAGCCAGCAGGGCGTGCGGGGCCTGATGCGGCCCCGAGGTGTTCGATGTCATGATGGTCCCCCGACATGCCCCCTGCACGGGGGCGCTGGTCAACACGGCACGGGGTTCCCGGTTCCGTCATCGCGGGCGGATGCCCGCCGACCGGGCATCTGCGGGTGCGCACGCATCTTATGTTGCCGGAACCGCGCCGCGCGGGCGCCGTTGCGCTGCGACCGGCCCGACGATGGGCCGTGACCGAACCGACGAAAGTTTTTCCCATGAACACCACGATCCGCACCCCCGGCCCCAGTGATGCGGGCGCGCTGGAACAGGCCGACAAGGAGGCCGCCGTCCAGGCCGCGCGCCACCGCCACCACCCCGCCATCAAGGCCCTTGGCGCGCTGAGCGAGGTGTCCGACCAGGTGCCGCTGTCGCTGGTCTGCGGCAGCGTGATTTTGGGCGGCGCGCTGGCCGGACAGGATCATGTCGCGCGCACGGGCATGCGGATGATGGCTGCGCATCTGCTGGCCAATTCGGTCAAGCGGTTGATCAAGGACCGTTTCCGCCGGACCCGCCCGGTCGAGATGATCAAGCGGCAATCCTATCGCTGCGAGCCGGGCGAAAGCCAGGGCGGGCACGAGACGTCGTTCCCGTCGGGACATACCGCAGGCGCGGTGGCCGTGGCGGCGGTCGTCGCGCGCGACCTGCCGCAGATGGCCGTGCCGGCACTGGGCGTGGCGGCGCTGGTCTCGGGCATCCAGGTGCCGCGCGGCAAGCACTATCCCGCCGATGTCGCCGCCGGCGCGGTGCTTGGACTGCTGTCGGCGCTGGTCGTGCGCAGGCTTTGGGACCGGGCTGTCCGCGACTGAACTTATGTCAACGGAACATGTGATCCGGGCCGCCGTTCAGTGGCCAGGATACAGCCCCGCGATCGTGCCGGGCTTAGGGGAGAGACATCATGCAACCGCCACTGACGACACCAAGACCAAATCCGCGACCAAGAAATCCGCCCGCGCGGCAGGTCAGAAGACCGCCAAGCCCACCGCCGAGGCCCGCACCAAGCGGTCTCAGACCGTCGCCGCCAAATCCAAGGCCAAGGCGGCAAAGCCCGCCGCATCCGACAAGGGTCTTGCCGACCTGTTCGAGCATGCGCTGGCGGACATGTATTACGCCGAAAAGAAGATCTACAAGACGCTGCCCAAGATGATCAAGGCCGCGGACCATCCCGACCTGATCGCCGCCCTGACCGCGCATCGCGAGGAGACTGCGGGCCAGATCGAGACGCTGGAGGCGATCTTCGAGCTGCTGGGCAAGCGTGCCAAGGCCGTGAAATGCGACGCCATCGACGGCATCCTTGAGGAGGGCGAAAGCCTACTGGAGGATTTCGGTGACAGCATTGCCGCCGATGCCGCGATCATCTTCAGCTGTCAGGCGGTCGAGCACTACGAGATCACCCGCTATGGCTCGATGAGCGCCTTTGCCGAGGCCTTGGGCATGGACGAGGCCAAGACCCATCTGGACACGATCCTGGCACAGGAAAGCGCGGCCGACACCAAGCTGACCGAGCTGGCCGAGGATTCGGTCAATGACGCGGCCGCCGAATACGACGACCACGCTGCCTGATTTTAAGGGGCCCCCGCAAACCGGGGGCCCTTTTCGTCATCCCAGAAAGAACGCCATCATCGCATCGGTGGCCTGCGGCCCCGGTGCCGTATAGCTGCCGGTCGGCTCGCCACCGGACCAGGCATGCGCCAAGCCATCGACGCGCCACGTTTCGATCCGCAGGCTGCCCGCATCGTCGCGATAGCGCCCGATATGGACGGCGCGATCGTTCAGCTTTGCATCCGCCGCGCGCCGGGTCAGGCCGGGTTGCCGGCGCAGCGCCTGGTCCAGCACGGCGTCGGCATTGCGCGGCGATACGGTCTTGTCCGTCGTCCCATGCACGACGAACAGCCGGCAGCCGACGCCCTGACCGCGATCCGACCCGCCCTGCGACATCGCCTGGAACGCACCCCCCATGTCGGTGGCCGCGCCGTTCGGCAGGCCCGAATGGCAGGCGACCGCCCCGAAATCATCGGCAAAGACCGCGCCCAGGATCACCGCCATCGCCCCACCGGCCGACAGCCCGGCGGCAAAGCGCTGGTCGGGGGCCACGGCATGGTCATGGGCGACGCTGCGGGTCAGGTCGACCAGGAACGCGGCCTCGCCCCCGTCGCGGGCGGTGTGGCGGGCCTCGAACCAGTTCCAGCAGCGGTTCATGTTGGCCTGTGCGGTCTGCGCGGGGGCCACGACGATCACCCGGTGACGTTCCGCCGCCGCCATGATGCCGGTGCCGCGGGCGAAATCGTCCGGGTCCTGCGTGCAGCCGTGCAGCAGCAGCAGCAGCCCCGCCGCCGGACGCCCGTCCAGCGATGCGGGCAGGTACAGGCGGTATTCGCGCGACTGCCCTGCGGCCTGATGCTGGTGCGTGGTCCAACTGGCACCGTCGGGAAGGTCGACGGGCGCGCCGCCGCGTGCGGTCGTGCCGGTGGGAAAGCCCGTCGGCATCTGCGGCATCTTGGGCATCTGCGGCATCGACAGGCCGCCCGTCGGCATGCGCGGCATCGCGCCACCGCCCAGTTCCGACTGGATCAACTGCGTGGCTTGGGCCAGGTCGCCCGACCGCATCAGTTCGGTGATACGGGCCATGTTCATCGGCGTCTGTTCGGTCATCATCGTGTTCCTTTGTTCAATCGGCAGGCGTCCAGCGCCGCCTTGACCCCGGCTTCCGCCTGGATGGTGCCCAGAACCTCGATCGAGCGGATCGTGGCGGTGATCAGGTCCGGGGGAATGTCGCGGGCAAAACGGGCAAGCCCGATCACCCGCAGGTCCAGCATCTGGTTGGCGCTTTGCAGCCCCTCCAGTTCGGTGCGGGACAGATCGCGCAGCCCCATCACGAAATCGTCGCGCACGATGGCCGGGGCCACCGAGGCGTCGTGACGGTCCAGCTGCGCACGGATCGCGGTGCGGATCAGGTCGCTGCGGCTGGCGTAAAAGCCCTCGCGCACCAGCAGGTCAATCCGTCCCAGATCGACGAAGCCCAGGTTGATGGTGATCTTTTCGGTATCGGCCGTGCGGGCCGGAGAGGCGGTCGCCATGGTTCGTATCCTTCCTGTTACCATCCATATGGATGTCATCAGGAAGGATTGCGACCTGATCTTTGTCATTCGCGGGCGAATGCCCCCTGTTTACGACACCAGCCGGCGGCGGCGTCCGGTGGCCATGCCCCGCGCAATCGCCTCGGCGATGTCGGCGCAGGCGGTGATGCCTTGGACAAAGGGACGGTCGTGCATCAGGTAGGGGATCGCCGCCAGGCACAGCCGGCCGCCATACGCGCCTGCACCCAGCAGGCTGTAATCCTGCGCGACTTCGGGGATCTCCTGATCCGCGTCCAGCAGCGCACGGCGCAGCGTCGGGAAGGGTAGGTCCTCGGTGCTGAGGGGTTTCTGGCCCCGCGCGTCGATGAAGACGCCAAAGCGTTCGGTCCGGTCGTCATGGACAATGACGGTGTCGGCGCCGTCGCGGGTCATGTCGTAATCCTCGCCCAGGGGCATGATCGACAGGATGCCGGCATCGCGCAGCGCCAGCACGCGGCGGATCGATTCCGATGGGACCGCGGCATAGTTGTCGACGAACACCTTCTTCAGCCCCTTGTCAAAGCGGTCGCGGTCATCGTCCGACAGGTCGGGCACGATCTCCTCGACCTGTTCGTGCATGCGCAGCAGGGCATAGCGCCAGGCGACGGTGATCTTGTGCGCCTTGTTATGCTCGACCTCGTCCAAATTGGCTCGGGCCCATTTAAAGGGGTCGGCGGCCTCACGTGCCGCGAAATAGGCGTCGGCAAAGCTGTCGGCGTCCAGCCCGCCCAGCCCGATCTTCAGCGCAAAGGCCGGGTCGGCCTGCATGATCTCGGCCCGGACCAGATCGAATGCGGCATCCAGCGGCGCGGGGGTGGATAGGCAGGCCGCCAGCGCCGGGGCGGTGGCGATGGTCAGCGGCTCATAAGGGATGGGGCAATAGAAATCGGCCTCGGGCAGGACGCCCGACCGCGACATCATCACGATGCGCAGATCGGCGGATGCCGGGTCCAGGTCAAAGCTCAGCTCCTCGCCCCGGCGGCGGAACCGGCCATGCTGGTTCACCACCGCCATCGCCGCGTCGATGGAACTGAGCGAGGTGCCCATGATGCCCACCCTTACGGCGGGGATGTCGGCCTCGATCAGGCCGGACCAGGGGCTGGGGAAATAGCTGCGGGTGGCCTCGTCCTCGTCGGGGAACGCGTGCCCGGTGGCGACGATCACCCGGTCGAAGGGGCCGTCGCGCCCGTCCGCCGTGGTCACGATCAGGCCCGGATCGTCCGACAGGATGTCCAGAACCTCGGTTCCTTCGCGGATGTCGATGCGGTGGCCCTGCGCCCGCGCCCGATCGACCAGCGATAGCAGTTGGTCGCGGAAATACTCGCCCAGCAGCAGGCGCGGCGTGAACTGGCGGTCGTCCAGATCCTGCGGGTCCAGCCCATAGGAGGTCAGCCGCGCGTCCGGCTGATCCTGCAGCCAGTCCAGATAGGTGGTGGCGATGGGCGGAATCTCGATGCTGGCGATGTTGGCCAGCATCGACCGGTTTGACACCTCGGGGGAATAGGGCATGCCGATCCCGGCGCGGGGGCCCTTTTCGTACAGCGTGACCGCCAGCGGCAGGCCCGTGTCCAGCAGGTGCAGCAACGTATAGATGCCCGTGGGCCCGGTGCCGATGATCGCGATGGTCCTGGCTGTCATGTGTGTGTCCATGGAGGGGGAACGCCGCCCGCGAACGGGTGTTCCGGCATCAAATGCTGGTCGGGTCGATCAGGAAATCCAGCCGTGCCACCGTACCACCGCCATTGCCGCGCACCAGTGACAGCGTGCCGTTCAGCGCCACCGCGAACTGTCGTGCGACGATCAGCCCCAGGCTGTCGGATGCGGCCAGATCGAACCCCTCGGGCAGGCCCGGCCCGTGATCGGCGATGCGCAGGGCGGCAGGGATCCGGCCGTCGGAACCGCGCGCGCCGACGGTCAGCCCGACGACGATGCGCGTGTCGCACCCGTCATGGGCGCCGTGTTCGATGGCGTTCATCACCAGCTCGCTGGCAATCAGGCCCAACGGCACCGCGGTGTCATGCGGCAGGGGCAGGCTGTCGGCGCTGAAGTCCAGGTCGACATTGCCGGCGCCCGACACCTGCACCACGTCCTGCAGCACCTCGCGCAGGTATTCGGCGGCATCCAGCGTCTGCAGGTCCGGCGAATGCAGACGCCGCTGCAGCAGCGAGATGGACCGGATGCGGGTCTGCGACGCGACCAGCGCCTGGCGCGCGGTTTCGTCCGCGACCTGCTGCGACTGCAGGCGCAGCAGCGCCGCGACCGTCGACAGATTGTTCGAGATCCGGTGCTGCAGTTCCGAGAACATCAGGCTGCGCGATGTCGCCAGCGCATTGGCGCGCTGTTCGGCCGACAGCCGCTGTTCCAGCGCCCGGCCGGCGGCGGTGATGAAGACCACGTCGGTGGCGATGATCAGGACATAGAGGACCAGCGCGACCACGGCCCCCGGCGTGACGGCCAGGCTGCGCACCGGTTCGATGAAGAAATACCACGCGACGATCCCGCAGACCGCCCCGACGACCAGCCCCGACCGCAACGACGAGAAGACCAGCGTCAGCATGACCGCGGGAAAGAAGGTCAGGAACGGAAAGCCCGGCGGCAGCGCATCGTCCAGCGCAAAGCGCAGCGCCGTCGACAGCACGATGGCCGACAGGGCGAACACCACCTGATAGCGCAGCGATCTTTGCGCCAGCAGGGCCGCGCCCAGCCCCTGCATCAGCTTGTCGGACAGCGTCCGGCGGTCAGGCGCTGCGGCGTTCGTCACGTCATGTCCCGTCATGTCCCGGTGCGATCGGGCCATGTGCCGGACCCCCTGCACCTTAGCAAGTATAATCCGATGAGCCATGGCAGAAGCGACTGATCTTTGACGACCGGCGCGATTCCGGCGTGCGTCCTGCGGCGGACCGGGTCCGCCGCAGGACGCGGAGGCTAGAGCATGCCGCAGAAGCGGACGACATCCTCGATCGAGCGGATCGGAGAGGTCGGGTTGAAATCCTCGGGCGACCAGCGGCCGCCCGAGGCGTTCCAGTAGCTTTCAAGGTCGTTCACGATCAGCCCGACCAGGGTGTTGGCGACCAGGTGGCTGCCAAGCGGGCCCAGATGTTCACCCTGACCCAGCACCTCGGCCTCCTTGAGGATGTAGAACCACAAGGGCGTGTGCGTGTCGAAGCCGCCTGCCGCCACCGCCTGCCGCCGCGCATCGCTGCCCGAGGCGATCTGTTCGGCCGTCAGCGTGTCAAAGCACTTGTACCCCGTCGCCTGCACCGCCGCGATGCAGGACTGGGCCGTCGGCAGGCTGAGGCGATAGCCGCGCCGCAGGTTGCGCCGGGCCAGGTTGCGGAACACCCCGTCCGGCTGGTTCACCAGATCGAACAGCGGTGGTGCCAGTTCAGTGTCGATCTTGCGCGCCGACCGGCCGGGTCGGGCCGGATCGATCCGGATCCAGCGGTCCCATTCGATCACCCAGTTCTGCGGCAGCTGTTCCAGCCCGAGGCCTCTCATCCGCCCGTCGCCGGTAAAGGCGAACAGGTCGTTCATCGCGGCAAAGGGTTGAACGCCCGGCGTGCCGTCCACCGGCGTGCCGAAGAACCGGTTGTGGTCATAGCCGGACCGGATCATCGAATGGCCGAACCGGAAGGCCGCAACCGAAAACTCCATCGGCATGGGCATCTTGGGGCCCGCGCCGTTGTGGCGGTCATGGAACGCGGTGTAGAGCGGCGCGCCAAGATCGACGATTTCCGCCACCACGGCAGGGTCGCAGACGGTGGGCAGGTACTGGTTGATCACCAGCCACTGATAATGCCACCGCGTCAGCCGCTGCGCGGTGCGGAAGCTGCGCGATTGCGTGGCATCGGCCAGCTTGTTGTGCAGGCGCAGGAACAGCACCTGCAGCTGCGCCACGATCAGGTTCTCGTCGTTGCGGGAATCGCCGATGATCGCGCGGGCGTTGCGCGGCGTGCCGTCGGCTTCTAGGAACACCCGGCGCAGGTCGTCGTCCAGCGCCTGCAGTTCCGCCAGCGTCAGCAGCCCGTTGCGCAGCAGGAACCCCAAGCGCAGCAGGTCAGTCGCGCTGTCCGCAACAGGCAGCGGCACCCGCCCCCCGGCGGCGGCGGGCAGGGCCAGCCGCATCTTGGCGCGATTGCCCGGAAAGCGCATCAGTTGCGCCAGCCGGGTCGCGAACGGCCCCTGTCCCGTCGCGTCGCCGTACAGGCTGTCCAGACCCAGAGAGCCATCGCGCAGGTTGAACAGGTTGGCCGCGACCTCGGCGCGCGGTTTCGGCGCGATGTTCCCTTCGATGGTCGAGATGTCGCTTTCGCGGTCGGTATTGGCCGTCAGATCGTGGTCTATGAACTGCCCCAGATAGGTAAAGACCGGGGGAATTGACGAATTCTGGTCCGGGGCGACCGGGTTCGCCTCGACCATGCTGTCGGCAAGCGCGTCCAGCAGGGCGGGCATGTCGGGGCGTTCGGGCAGCGGCTCTGCCTGTTCGAAATAGTATCGGAACTTGCCCACCTCGACGGTGGGTGCGTGCGCCGACACCATCTCGGCGTCGCCGTCGCGGATGTCGTCGCCGGCCCATGCGGGGGCACGGTGCAACTGCGACGGGGGTGTGGCGGCGGGCGCCATCTTCATGTCGGGGGCGACGGCGCTGAGCGGGGCTGCATCGCTGCGCGCGGCCTCCTTCTCCTGAACGACGTGCTGACCGTGACCAAGGGAAAATAGCATGCGAGTCCTCCTGAAGCGTGATGCGGGTGGAAGAAGATGCCGAAATCGGAACACGCAATGCCGACATTGGAATAAGGCATTGCGCGGTGATTTTATATCACGGTCAAATTCAATTTCAATTGATTAATGTTTTATTTTTGTAATTAGTTTACGTCTGTTTTTAGAAACCGTTTCCGCTCGCTTAATTTGTATAGGATTTACGACGGTAATAATTTCGCACCATGATTGGTGTAAGATTAAATAAAGACAAGAATATACTTCAGAAACATGGGCGCCCTTCACCATGTGCCATTGGCGCCGGCTGCTGCCCGGACAAGGGGCCGTGATGCTCTGAAAAGCCACCCCGCTCAGCGCAGGGCGACAGCCTGATCGGGGCCGATCAGCACGGTGGTCCCGAACAATCCCTGCGCGAGACGCCACCGGCCCGTCAGCGGGACCCCGCGGACGTTCACGCTGAACCTGTCACCGACAACTCGCAGCGCGACCTCGCGATAGTCGATCCACAGGCCGGTCAGCGGGAACTGGGCCTTGAACGCGGCCTCCTTGGCGCTGAAGATCAAGGTCGCCGCCAGCGCCGCGGGCAGGGATGGTTCAACCTGATCCATCGGGTGGCGGATCAGGTCTGCCGTGTCGTGATCCATCGGCCGTGCGTCCTCCAGATCCAGCCCGACGCCGGGCCAATCCTGTCGCCGCGCCACGATGGCCGCCGCGACCCGGTCGGTATGGGTGATGCTGCCTGACAGTCCGGCGGGCCATTCCGGTGCCCGGCCTTGGGCGGTCGTGACCAAGCCCGGTGGCAGGCCCGCATCCGCCATCGCCAGCCGCGCCGCCGCCCGGCCCGCCGTGAATTCGCGGATGCGGGCAGGGATCGCACGCCGGATCGCCTCTTCCTCTCCCTGCCACAGCGGCGGGTGGGGGGCGTCGATGTCGCACAGCGCCAGACCGACCCCCTGCGGCAGCATCGCCCGGATCGCCTGCGTCAGACTGATGTCGTCCCTTGTGGTCATCGCCCGATCTAAGCTGGCGGATCGCACATGGGCAATGGGCGCGTCGCCTTGGCATTGCCAGCACGCAACCCACGGGCGATAAGATGCATGCAGCGATCAGGGAACGGACGGCAGCGATGGACACGGACGGCATCAGCGTCATTCTGCCCGCCCACCAGGAGGCCGCCGGCATCGGAGCCTGTCTGCGCGCATTGCGCGACCAGCGTCTTGTGCCGGGCGTGTCGCATCAGATCGTCGTGATCGCGAACGGCTGCACCGACGCCACCGCACAACTGGCCCGCGATGCGGTTCCCGGTCTGACGGCGGCGGGCTGGCAGGTCGTCGTCCTGGAAACAGCCATCGGCAACAAGATCGCCGCGCTGAACCTGGGCGATGCGGCGGCCAACGGCGGTATGCGGATCTATCTGGACGCGGATGTCGTGGTCGGACCGGGGATGATCCTGGCCTTGCACGACGCTTTGTCGGGCCCGGGGGCACGCTATGCGGGCGCTAGATTGACGGTGCCGCCGGCCCGGAACCTGCTCTCCAGGGCCTATGCCCGGTTCTGGCAGCGGTTGCCGTTTGTGGCGACCGGGGTGACCGGTGCGGGACTGTTTGCGATGAACGAACAGGGGCGTGCGCGGTGGGACCAGTTCCCGTCCATCATCTCTGATGACGGGTTTGCGCGGCTGAACTTTGCCCCCGCCGAACGATCGCGGGTTGAGGTTTCCTATGCCTGGCCCATCACCGAAGGATTCCGCCGCCTGATCCGCGTGCGCCGGCGTCAGGATGCCGGGACCGCGCAGCTGGCAGAGGAGTTTCCTGACCTGCAGCACAATGCGTCGGGGGACCGACCCTCACTGGGCCGGATGCTGCGAATCGGGCTGACCGATCCGGTGGGTTTTGCGGTCTATGCCGCGGTGACGGTCGCTGTGCGCCTGCGCCGTCCGTCGCAAGGCTGGGACCGGGGCCGCTAGGACCTCTTTGTCATCTTCCGGTTGCAGGAATCCAGGGTCTGTCCGAGGGTCCTGAAAAATGCTTTCTTATAGCATGGTTAATACATCAAATTGAATTGATCCGGAATTTGACTTTTCAGTCCAGATTTCGATCGCCTTGGCGGAACTTCCCGAAAATTTGGCTGTTTGATGCGGGTAGCGACCACGACCTCCGACATTTAACAACCCTAGCGTGCAAGAGCGCGCGAAAGCATAAATCAAAAGGCGAAACCGACGGTGCAGACCATCTTTTTGTACAACTTGTATCTATATTGGTCTGTTGGATAGAAGCAGCCCATGGCCTACGCGAAGGTTCGCCGGGCCCGTTAGTTAAAAGTTTATCGATTTTTTTGTCACGAGTGCGGAGATACGCAGATGCTACAGTCGAACGACGGCCACGAGCTCGGCTCCTCGCAGGCCACCAACCCGGTCGCCGGGATCGAACTTCCCAAAGTGTATGATAACGGCGGCAAGCGTCTGCTTGACCTGACCCTGATCCTGCTTGCCCTGCCGTTCCTGATCCCGGTCATGATCGTGGTTGCGCTGGCGGTCATGCTGGATGGCGGATCGCCGTTCTATACCCAGAAGCGCCTTGGCCGCGGCTGGCAGTCGTTCCGTCTGTACAAGTTCCGCACGATGAAGCCCCAGGCAGACCTGCTGCTGGAGGCGCATCTGGCCGCCAACCCCGCCGCGCGTGCGGAATGGGATGCCGACCAGAAGCTGCGCAACGACCCACGCGTGACCAAGATCGGTGCGTTCCTGCGCAAAAGCTCTCTGGATGAGTTGCCGCAGCTGATCAACGTGATCCTGGGCCACATGAGCCTGGTCGGTCCCCGTCCGATGATGCCCGAACAGCGTGTCCTGTACCCGGGCGTCTATTACGCGGCGCACCGTCCCGGCCTGACCGGTCTGTGGCAGGTGTCGGTCCGCAACGGTTCGACCTTTGCGACCCGCGCCGTGTTCGACGAACGCTACTCTCGTGAGATCAGCCTGGCGCTGGACGTGTCCACGATCGCCCGCACCTTCCAGGTCGTCGCCCGCTGCACCGGCTGCTGAACAACACTGATCCGTGACAAGAAGTGGCCCCGCCATCCTGACCGGATGGTGGGCCTTTGTGTCAGCGCGTCAGTAGGTCCCGGTACATGTCGATGATCCGGGCGGCCTTGGCGTCCCAGGTATAGTGATCCTGCACCAGCTGGCGCGCCGCCGCGGCCATCGTGGTCAGGTGCGACGGGTCGCGCAGCACCCCGGTCAGCGCCTGTTCCATCCGCGCCGCGATCTGCTGGCGGGTCCCCAGGGGGATGGCAAAGCCCGTCTCGGCAGTCACCAGCTCTCCGGGTCCGGCATAGTCGACGACCATCGGCACGACGCCCAGTGCCATTGCCTCCAGCACCACTCCGCCGCCGAATTCGCGGATCGAGGGGAAGGTCAGCAGGTTCGCCGCCGCCAGGATCTGCTGGACCTGCTGATGGGGAAGGTGGCCGTGGAACGTCACCTTGTCGGCGATGCCAAGGCTGTCGGCCTGTGCCATCAGTTCGGGCAGCATCGGCCCCTCTCCGACGATGTCCAGCACCATCTGCCCCGACCGGGCAAAAGGCGCGATCGCATCCAGCAGGATATGCGACCCCTTGTAGGGGACCAGCCGACCGACAAAGCAGGCGCGCAGCGGCAGCGTCGTGTCCTGCGGCGCGACCAGATTGAAGCGCGCGGGGTCAATGGCGTTTTCGGGCAGCCAGGCGACCTTGTCCTGGAACCGCGCCGGGATCTCGCTGGCGGTGTGCCGTGATCCGGCGATGATCAGCGCCGCGGCGGCATGGGTCCGGCGCAGTTGCGGGTTCAGCTTGTAGACGCCGCGGACATAGGACAGCCACTCGCGTTCGCGCCGCCGTTCGGCATCGAACCCTTTGGGCCACGGCACGCCGCCGTTCAGCGGCCCCAGCACGAAAGGCACACCCGCCTTCGCGACCTTTGGCGCCAGGGTCGACGCCGTGGTGGGTGACAGCGGCGTCACACGGTGAACGATGTCAAACCGTTTGGCGCGGATATCGTCGCCGAACTGTTTCCAAACCAGCCGCTCGAAATAGGGATAGCTCAGCGCCGCGATGGCCGTCACGGTGGTCCAGCCGCGGCCCTTGCCCATGCGAAGAACCTCGGCCATGCGATACATGGGGGCGGCGACGGCCTCGCTGTCGATGGCGGTGAAGTCCTGCCCCTCGACCATGCCGGCGCGCAGGAACGCATCACGGTTGCGGATCTGGGTGACGATATGCACGTCGGTCTGGCGATGCAGCGCCGCGGCCAGCGACCAGCCAACCAGCGGAACCGAGACCCATTCCGGGTTGGCCGCTTCGGCGATCACCAGGACCCGTGGTCGAGACAGGGACATCCATATGCCTTTTCGCTAGATCTTGAACGCGCCGGGGCGATGGCCGACAACAGGGAAACACTAGCCGACTCGGACGGCCTAGACCATCGGCCTGATCGAAAGATTGCACCGATTTTTTACAGCCCCGCGCTATGGATAGCCGCAAGCGGCATCGCGCGGGCACAGGGAGGACGCGATCTTGGCACTGGGCTATGTGGTTCCCGAATTTCCATCGCAGACCCATGCGTTCTTCTGGCGAGAGATCGGCGCGATCGAGGATGCGGGCACGCCCGTCCGCCTGTATTCGACCCGGCGTCCGCCCCCGGGGTCCTGTCCCCACGCCTTTGCCGAACAGGCAACAGCGCGCACGACCTATCTGTTTCCGCCCCGCATCGGTCCCGCGCTGCGCCTGCTGGCGCATCCGGTGCGCACGGCGCGCGCCCTGTCCTATCTGGCAGGGCTGTCGCAGACGTCGGTGGCGGGCAGGCTGCGGCTGCTGGCGCTGATCCCGTCGGCGGCGGACCTGGTGCAGGACGCGCGCGACCACGACGTGAGGCACCTGCATATCCATTCCTGCGCCAATGCCGCGCATCTTGGTGCGCTGGCGGCGATCCTGGGCGGGCTGACCTACAGCCTGACCCTGCACGGCGACCTGCCGGTCTATGGCACCGACCATGCCGCCAAGATGGCCCGCGCCAGCTTTGTGGCGGCCGTGACCCGGCCCTTGGCACAGCAGATCGCCGAAGTCAGCCCGGACACCCCGAACCCGGTGGTCTGGATGGGCGTCGACTGCGCCCAATTCACCCCGTCGGATCGTCCGCCCGGTCGGGATTTCACCGTGGCGACAGTGGCGCGGCTGAACCACATGAAGGGGCATCGGTTCTTCCTGCAGGCGATGGCCCGGTTGCGGCAACAGGGCGTCACCATCGCCTATCGCATCGCGGGCGACGGGCCCGAACGGGACGCGATCCTGGCCGAAATCGACAGGCTGGGCCTGCAGGATCAGGTCCAACTTCTGGGTTCGCTGGACGAGTTGCGCGTGCTGGCCCTGTTGCGGGACGTCGACGCGCTTGCTCTTTCGTCGATCGGACAGGGCGAGGCAGCACCGGTCACGGTGATGGAGGCGATGGCCTGTGGCCTGCCTGTCATCTGTTCGCAAATCGGCGGAACCGGGGACATGATTCGCGACGAGATCGATGGGTTTCTGGTGCCGCAGGGCGATGTCGACGCGATCGCGGATCGGCTGTTGCGAATGCACTCCGACCCTGAATTTGCTAAGCAGATCGGCCGTGCGGCACGCCTTACCGCGCTGGCGTCATTCGACCACCAAAGGAATGCGCGCCTGCTGCTTGATCGGATCGGCGAAAGCCGCAATTAGCGCGCCGCGAATCACAAGCAAAAAATTGCTGCCAACCACAAAAACTCAGTATCATGCTCGCACAAATGCGAGGTTCCGCCTAAATTAAAGCACCAAATGCAATTTCCCGCCGTCGATGAGGAACTTTTTCAGTTGGTGATAATAATGCTTCATCCTTGATAGCATAATGCTGCCAAAGCCGGGCAACATGGATGGGATCAGGCATGCCGATTATCAGAGGAACGAATGGCGACGATGCCATGCGGGGTACCCGGCAGTCGGACGTTTTCTGGGGCTTGGGCGGAATGGACACCTTCTACTGGCGTCCGGGCATGGGCAACGACGTCTATCACGGCGGAACCGGCAGTGAACGCTTTGATGCCAATCCCTATACGCCGGGCAATCCCGGTGGTGACAGACTGTTCCTGGAAGGGAACGTGGGTGCCCGTATCACGTTCCGCTCGACCGAGGACGGGGTGGCCCAAATCGGAAACGAGCGCGTGCAGTTCACCGGCATCGAACGGATCTATGGTACCGCGGGCAACGACATCGTGTCTGCCGCGAATGCCACGTTGAACGCGGTGGGCGGCGGCAAGCCGGGACATGGCGTCTCGATCTTCACCGGTGCAGGCAATGACCGGATCATGGGATCGCGCTTTGACGACGTGCTGCACGGAGGTGCCGGCAACGATACGATCAACGGCGGGGCGGGCAATGACTTCATTCATTCCAGCACCGGCAATGACCTGATCAACGGG
>NZ_BBPH01000141.1 GCF_000787695.1 Paracoccus sp. PAMC 22219
GGCAGGTCAGTGATTATACCAGCGCGGCGGCGCTTCTGGACAGCCTGCCGCAGGCCGACTGGTTTCTGGCAGACCGGGCCTATGACGCTGACTGGCTTCGAAAAGCATTGCAGGACAGAGGGATAAAAGCCTGCATCCCCGGCAGGACGTCGCGCAAGAAGACCGTGAAATACGACAAGCGCCGCTACAGAAGGCGCAATCGCATCGAGATCATGTTCGGTCGTCTGAAGGACTGGAGACGTGTCGCCACACGTTACGACAGGTGCCCGGAGACCTACCTTTCCGCAATCGCATTGGCCGCAACCGTTCTGTTCTGGCTGTGATCAAGAACGAGTCCTGACGCTAACGATCAAAAGATATTTTTTAGAAAATAATTTGTTAAAATGATTGTTTCTTAACGAATTTTTCAAGGGCTGTAAGGGATCTTTCAAGCGCAACTTTGAACTTTACTTGGTCGCTAAGTTGGGGATTTCCGGTCACAGCCAAATCTTGCAGAAATCGCGCCGCACGGTGTGCAACCAAAATGCGCCCTGGTGCAACCAGCGGTCCCTCAAGCAGGAAACGCGTGCTTCGTCCCCGCGCATCAAGGCCAGTGCATCCCGCCCAAGCCTCACGCAGTGATGAAGGGCGTGCGCGTACAGGGATCAAGTCGATCTCGAGCGATTTCGCCCAGTCCTGCCATTTTCCGCGATGCAAAGGCAAAAAGGGCTGCAATCCTATCCATGGTACCCGAAGAGTGTCCGCAACAATGGCTCCATGCATAGCCTCCGTGACAACAAGCTTCGCGCCTGCAATTCCGCGCAGCAAGTCGCTAACAGCAGCACGCGGATCTAGAAAAGTAATACCCGCTAGCTTACAGACATGCTCCCAAGCCCCGCGTTGCAGGCTATCTATATGAGGCATGAACACAGTGCTACCATTATCTAATAGTGAGGGCCGGTCCATTGCTGCCAACAGTATTGCGCTGTCCGTAATGACTAACGATGGCTCAAGTCCGAATTTAGCAGCCGTGAGCGGGCCACGCACCCAATGCACTTCCCAAGTGCCATCATTAATATTAGGAATTTTTGTATAGCCGCCATATCCTGAACCCAGAACATGTTTGCGCGAATGGGCAGGGTGGTCTGTGTTTAAGATCGACCCAATGCCAACCAATAACTCTCTCTCGTCTCCGTCCAAAAATCCCTGTGGCAGTAAACTACGCCAAATGACATTATTTAGCTCATCACCAAAATTGGGTTCTTTACCGCTGTAGAATGAGAGCTTCATGTTATTATTCTTTTATAAAAACTTAATTGATTGAATTTATTTTCTTTACGGGCGCTGTTTTTGCAACCATGTAAAGTATAAAATTTACAAGGATGCATGCCCAGCATCGGTCATGACGGTCCATACCCCGTTGCAATGAAGCGCGCTAGGGTTACGATACCTAACCATAACATGACCACGTCTGCCAAGGCACACGCAGATAGTAAGACTTTTGGGCACTCCAGCGCGCCATCTGCGCTTCGGTCAGCCAGAATAAGTTGCTCATCGATCAGGTCACCTTGCGGCGGCCTGAATCACGCAAAGGGCGTAAGATCAATGGGTCTGGAGCCTAGGTCGCGTATGGTGACATGGCTTGGGCTCGTCTTGTGGGTGGGTGGAGAAACCGCAACGTTTTGGCTGCAGTAATGAGGAGAATGCCCGGCACTGCTGCCGCCAGTGCGGCACACATTGCTCGATGCGAAGTGCCGGAGCCGTGTTAAAACTCAGCTTATTGGTGAACTAGGATTTAGTGGCGGGAGATGGACGTGTCTGGTTTCATCAAAGGCATTTGCGGGGGAACATCAGTTTAAGCCAAGGATCAAATAAGCTGGAAAAGCGATGCCCGCCGCCAAGTCGACATGCAACTCTCGTTCGCACTCTACGGGGCGGCGAACCGGATCATGCGGATGCACAGGCGGTTTCTGGAGCCGCTCGGTCTTACCTTCCCGCAATACCTGGTGATTCTCGAGCTGCTCGAAACGTCTCCGTGCTTGGTGAGCAGGATCGGCGCCAAACTTGGCCTTGATACCGGCACGAACGTTCATCTCCTCAAGCGCATGGAGCAGTCCGGGCTGATCGCAAAGAAACGTGACCCGCTGGATGAGGGCCGGGTCCTTGTCGAGCTGAAGCCCGCCGGTCAAGCGTTGCAGGCTTCAGTCTTAGCCTTTTGCTGTCGATCTGCGGTCGCCGCCGGCTCGGCGAGCGCGTCCCGACGGGTAGGCCAAACCCCGAACGTTCTGGCATCATGTACAACCTAAACGTGCAGAACATCATCTGCGGACGGTAAAATCGCTCTTCCAGACAGCAAAGATACGTAGCCCTATCGCAAAGAATGCTGCACTTGTACCCCTTTGGGACCTTGGAAACCTAGAAGGCAAATTCACTCTAGGGTTGATTACTTCTGGCCTTCATGGCTTAGCGAGTGATCCTCTTCATGTGAGCCTGTCATGCGCCGTCCCGTTCTGATCGGTCTGCTGCTTCTGCCCGTCCCGGCATGGTCCCAGGAGTGCCACCCAAGCTACGCGCTCGTCTGCGTACCCATGGCCAGCGATGTGGATTGCGCAAGCGGTAGCGGGAACGGGCCAGCCTATGCGCAAGGCCCGGTCGAGGTCGTCGGACCTGACGTCTATGATCTGGATCGAGACGGCGACGTGATCGCCTGTGAAAACTGAGCATCTTTGAGGCGCCATACAGGAGAGGTCGGCTACGATATCGGCAATCCCCCTGCAAACAAAGAACCACCGAACCTGACCGCAGGGAGGAGGAGTGCGGCAGGTCCGGTGGTCTTTGGAAGTTCACCTAGGAAGGAGGAGGAAGACACCCTTGGAAGGAGGAGTGAAGCGCTTGGCTTCAAGGTTCAGCTTGGGGGCATCGCTGCAGGCTGTCACGGGTTTGCGCTGCATTGCAGCGTCTAGTTTTCGGGTCGCCGTGATCGACGGCGAACTTGCCCCTCGATTGCACAGACCTGCCTTGGTGGGAGGCGGGATATCCAACCTCTGGCTGCGATGTTGCGAATATGAGGTGTTCTGCGCCCGGACGTGCAAGGGGGTAGAGATCAGCCGGGGGTTGTGGATTGGTTAATCTGCTCCAAGAGCAGTTTCGAAGCTTTGAAATGCAGGATTCGGTTGCTCTACACCCGCACGGGAGCGCCGTTCCGAGGGTTTCGATCGATCCGCGCGCCCCGGACCTTGCTGGAGAAACTTCCAAACCCCCCGGACCTCGACCCGCTCGCCCCGGGAGAGACCGTCCATGATCTCACCCAGGATCGCGTCGAGTGCATCTGCCACCACGGGGCGGCATAGATGCGGATGGGTCTCAACAAGCTTTGCGATCAGTTCTGAGCGGATCATGGGTCCATCCTCTTTTTCCCAAAAAAATACGAGCAGGCCAGTTTAGGCTCGGTCCGTCGGGGATGGTGACGTTCCGTCGGTGAGCTGTAGCCCGATGTTTTGCTGTGTATCGCTGACCTTCACGGTTGCGATCCCGTCCCCGTTGGACAGATCTACGCTCGTGCCACCAGCAGACGACGTCAGCTTCACCACGCGCCAAGGCGGGCATTCGAAAACCTGCAGCCTGCCATGAATGTCCGTGAGGGCGACGATTTTTGCCATGATGTTCTCTGTGCCTGCTTAGCCCCACAGGACCGGATGATACTTGCAGGAGCCGAGAGCCTTATAAACATTTGTTATCATTTATTTTTGAAGAAAAACATGCAAGAAATATCCCCCTTTGGAGGTGCCGATGATTCATTCCATGATCTATCGAAGCCATACCGATCTGAAGCCGTCTGACGACGCCTATCGGCATATCATAGACCCGGCCAGAGCCCGCAATTTCAGTCTGGATATCACCGGATTTCTTCACTGGGAGGATGGCATCATCCATCAGTGGATCGAAGGGCCTGCCGCAGAACTGGCCATCGTCGAGCAGGTCATTCTCTCGGACAGGAGGCACCGGAACATCACCGTCCTGGACCGGCGGCATGCCCTTGAACGAGAGTTCGAGGGATGGTCGATGGCTGCGAGCACGTCGGAAGACAGCTCATTGTTTGAGTTCATCACGCGAAGTGCGATAGCCAGTTTCGCTCATGCGGCCCACGCAAGGAACATCCTCTCCTTCATGAAGCATCGATTGCCGCAGGTCGCCTGAATCCCTTTTGGCAAGAGCATCGGCAGCCGTTGCCAAGTTCACAGTAGATAACTATAGTTGTCACATGGTCGAAATGATCCGCAGTGCTACGTTTGATCGCTGGCTTATGGGCTTGCGGGATCGTCGGGCGGTTGCCCGGATCGCAGCACGGCTCGATCGGTTGGCCAGCGGCAATTCTGGAGACGCCGAGCCTGTCGGGGACGGAGTGTCCGAGCTGCGGATTCACTATGGACCGGGCTACCGGGTGTATTTCCTCCGGCGGGGACCGGTTCTGATCGTGCTGCTCTGCGGCGGCGACAAGTCGTCTCAGGAGAGAGATATCACCCAGGCCAAGGCTCTGGCCGCAGAATGGAAGGGTTGAGCGATGGCTGAGGAAACCTTTGCCCGCTACGACAGCGCCGATTACCTCAAGACAGAAGAGGACATTGCCGCCTATCTGGAAGCAGTCATGGACGAGGCGGGCGATGATCCTGCCTATATCGCCCGTGCCCTGGGGGTTGTCGCAAGGGCCCGGAACATGACGGCCCTGGCCCGCGAGGTCGGCATGAGTCGGGTGGGACTAAACAAGGCCCTGTCCGGCGAGGGCAATCCGACCCTCTCCACAGTGATGAAGGTTGCCAAAGCGCTTGGCCTCAAGGTTTCGATCCAGCCGGAAGCGTGAAGGTGGTCCGGTTTTAATGTTGATAAATCCGAAAACCCCGTCCGCTGCATTCCAATCCATGTTTCGCCCTCGCGGATGCTGATGGGCCGAGACCCTCACGCTCCCGTGCCTTCTGATCGGGGATGTTGGTCGGTGTTTTGGCGCGTGGCAAAGCCAGAAAACTCCCCGTAAGCGAGACCACAGGGATCGAGCGACGGGGCGTTTTCCGGCGGAATGTCTGGATCAGTTTGGCGGTGGCCGGAGCGTAAAACTTACGTTCGCATCTTTTGACGTGCTGCCACACTGACAACGCAAATGGCAGGAACATATTCAAACGAACCTTGTTCTCTCCGCATGAAGAGCAATGCACACTCTCTTCATGGGGACCTTCGTTCACCCTGTTCGAAGGTCTCCTCATTATCTGGACATTGCGTTGATCAGAACTGCCGGGCAGGGCGCAAAACACAACGCCGGGGCCGGAATGCAATTCCGGTCTCAGGCCGTTGGAGACCGTGGGGCTGACTGCATGGCCTTGGCCTGCACGGAGATCCCGCTCCTGTTAAGGCCCGAGGACTCGCCACTGCCAGCCTTCTCGACCATTTCACTGCGAGGCGGTCGTAGCGCGGGCACTTAATGAGAGTGGAAGTGAACTTTCATCGCTGGTCTGAGGATCGGCACAAAGTGCTCGAAGTGCTCCTTCAGCCCTAGTGCCTGTAGACCAGATCCGAAGGATCAGGCCGCTGCGCGTTGGCATCTAGCGTCGCACCAAGCCGTTCTGCCAAACTGGATGATCTTTCATTGTCAGGATCGACATGGCTCACCAGCGTCTCGATGTGCCCGACGTTAAGGGTCCATGATGGCAACGACCTGCCACTGATCCCTGCCAGAAGAAGGGTCTCGAGTGCCAGATTTTTGAG
>NZ_BBPH01000140.1 GCF_000787695.1 Paracoccus sp. PAMC 22219
GCGCAGGCGCCGCCGCATCGACGGGCATGTCGGGGCGGGCGGGCATGGGCGATAGGATCTGGATGTCAGCCATGAAAAAGCCTCTTTGGGTTTTTTCCTGATTAATCGTTATTCCTTACCAATTATTTACTGCCCGCCGATATTTTGAACCCCATCGTCATGAATAGCGGGGACAGAATGCAGATCGAACCGATAATGCCCGGCACGGCCCCGAAGCCCACGCCCTTGGCCGTCGCGAATCAACTGGAACAGGCGTTCCTTGAGGAGATGCTGAAATATTGCGGCCCCGGCCCGTCCGAGGGCGCCTTTTCCGGCGGCGCCGGAGAGGAACAGTTCTCCAGCTTCCTGACCCGCGAACATGCGGGGCTGTTGGCCGAACGCATGGACCTGGGCTTTGCCGCCATGCTGGAGGGCCGCACATGAGCCGCGCCCTGACCCGCCAGCTGGCCCAGATCCGCAGCGCGCTGATGGCCGGGAACGCTCCGGCAGCGCTGGCCGGACTGGACGATCTGACCCGCATTGCCGCGCGCAAGGGCATCGACGCGCCCACGCGCGATCTGCTGGAACCCGCCCTGGCCGATCTGCGCGCGCTGGCGCAGGCATCGCTGAAGGGCGCGCAGCAGGCGGCCGAACAGGTACGCGCCATCGTGCAGGCCGCGCGCAGCCTGCAGACCTATGATTCCCTGGGTCAGCGCCACGTCAATGAAACCCGCGCCAATGCCCCGCAAAGGTTTTGATAAAATGCGTCGGAAGGTTTGTTTGAGCGGAGGGCCGATATTCACTAGTTGTCAATAACCGGCCGCTAAACCGGGGACATGCCAGGGAAATGGCAAGGGCAACCGCCCGACAGGTCAGAAGGCCACAAGATGCAACCTGGGTGCAAAGCACCTTATACCGGAGGACACCATGTCCAGCATTCTGACCAACAACAGCGCCATGGTCGCGCTGCAGACCCTGAAAAGCATCAACTCGCAGCTGGGTAAAACCCAGTCCGACATCGCGACAGGCAAGACCGTCGCGAACGCCAAGGACAACGCTGCCGTCTGGGCGATCTCGAAAGTCATGGAAACCGACCAGTCGGCATTCAAGACGATCCAGTCGAACCTGAACGTGGCCGACGCCGTGGTGGGAACCGCCCGCGCCGGTGCCGAGCAGATCACCGACCTGCTGAAGGAGATGAAGAACCTGGCCATCGGTGGCGCCAACGACTCGGCGGACTTCACCAAGATCCAGACGGACATCACCGCGAAGATGGAGCAGATCACCTCGATCATCGGCGCGTCGCAGCTGAACGGCATCAACCTGCTGGCGACCGATACCGGCGGCACCGTCGACACCGAGTTCACGGTTCTCGGCTCGCTGGACCGTGCCAACGGTACCGCGGCGACGACGGCCAGCAGCATCACGGTTGCAGGCGTCGACTTCGAGGCTGAAATCGCAGGTGCGGCCCCCGGGGCAATCACCGACTCGGCCAGCGCACTGACCGCCGTCGGCGAGATCGAGGCCCTGATCGACATCGCCATCCAAGGCGCTGCCGACCTGGGTTCGGCCGGCAAGCGGATTTCCGACCAGTCCAGCTTTGTGGGCAAGCTGTCGGACTCGCTGAAGACCGGCATCGGCTCGCTGGTCGACGCCGACATGGAGGAGTCTTCGGCTCGCCTCCAGGCCCTGCAGACCCAGCAGCAGCTGGGCATCCAGGCGCTGTCGATCGCCAACCAGGGTCCGTCGGCCGTCATGTCGCTGTTCCGCTGATAAGACCGGCGGGCGCCCACACGGCGCCCGCCACCCCCTGATCACACTCCAGAATGGGAAGCACGATCGTGAACGCGGTAACGCCACTGACCGAACATGGCTACAGGACATCCGCCATCCGCTCTCCGCGCGATGCCGAATACGACATCTTCTCGCGCGTCACGCGCATGCTGCGGCAGGCCCCACGCAAGGCCGACAACACCGATACCATCCAGGCGGTGCACAAGAATTCCGAATTGTGGACGATCTTGGCGACGGACCTTGCCGATCCCGGCAACGGCCTGCCCGATCAGGTCAAGGCCGGCCTGATCTCGTTGGCAGGCTTTGCCATCCGCCACGGTCAGGCCGTGATGGCGGGCAGTGCCCAGACCGATCCGCTGATCGACATCAACATGACCGTCATGCGCGGCCTGCGCGGAGAGGGGGTCGCATGAGCGGCCTCGTCCTCAAGCTGGCGCCCAACGAACGCGTGCTGATCAACGGCGCGGTGATCGAGAACGGCGACCGCCGCACCAAGATCGCGATCAAGACGCCCAACGTGAACGTCCTGCGCCTGCGCGACGCGATCCATCCGGACAGCGCCCAGACGCCGGTCTCGCGCGCGATGTATGTCGCGCAGATGATCTTGTCGGGCGATGCCGACCCGACCGAGGGACGCCGCCAGCTGCTGATCGCCATCGAACAGCTGAGCCAGGTGTTCGACGATCGCGACAGCCGCCTGCTGCTGGCCGAGGCCACCGCCGCCGCGGTCGATGCCAACGCCTATCAGGCGCTGCGCAAGCTGCGCGACCTGCTGCCCCGGGAGGCGCGGCTGTTTGCCGCCGCCCGCACATGAGGTTGCCATGACCATCTCCGTCGGTGCCACGGGCCTGCTGGGCTGGAAGATCGTCCAGCGGACCGAGGCCCGCCAGATCGAATCCGTCGCCCGCGATCCGGTGGTCCAGCGCAGCACGACCTATTTCCGCGAGAACATCGCCGCCACCACCAAGGCCGAGGAGCTGGTCAAGGACTATCGCCTGCTCAGCACCACCCTGTCGGCCTTCGGGCTGGAGGCAGACCTGCCCAACAAGGCCTTCATCCAGAAGGTCCTGGAAAGCGATCCCGCCGACAAGTCGTCGTTGGTCAACCGTTTGGCCGACAAGCGCTATCTGCGCATGAACGAGGCGATGGGCTTTGGGTCGGCCAAGCCCGCCAAGGACTTGGCCGACACGATCAGCACCGCGTTTGTGCAGCGCGAATTCGAACGCCGCATCGGCGAAAGCGACGACAACCTGCGTCTTGGCCTGAACGCCCGGCGCGAGGTGCAGCAGCTGGCAGGCCGCACCTCCACCGACCGGACCCTGTGGTTCGAGGTGATCGGCAACGCACCCCTGCGCAAGGTCTTCCAGGCGCCTTCGGGTTCGGCGAAAGTTATGGCCAGCTGCCCATCGACCGCCAGTTGGAGGAGTACACAAAGGCCTCGGAACGCCTGCTGGGCAGTTCCAGCTTCAAGGACATCGCCAAGCCCGAAAACATGGAAAAGCTGATCCAGACCTTCATGGCCAGGTCCCAACTGACCACCTCTCCGACGGCCAACCGCTACAGCGCGGCGCTGACCCTGCTGCAGAACATCTGACGCCGCGTCACTGCGGTGGCGGGCAATCCCCGATTTCGACGCGGCACCGGCCCGCCGGACCTTGCGCCCAAGGCGTGGCTGGCTATAACCCCGGACGATTTGCCGCGATCGATGCACGACCAGCCCGGGGGCCAGAACCATGCCGAAACGTACCGATATCAAGTCGATCCTGATCATCGGGGCAGGGCCCATCGTCATCGGGCAGGCCTGCGAGTTCGACTATTCCGGCGCCCAGGCCTGCAAGGCCCTGCGCGAGGAAGGTTACCGGGTCATCCTGGTGAACTCGAACCCGGCGACGATCATGACCGACCCGGAAATGGCCGACGCCACCTATATCGAGCCGATCACCCCCGAGATCGTCGAAAAGATCATCGCCAAGGAACGCCCCGACGCGCTGCTGCCCACGATGGGCGGACAGACCGGGCTGAACACCGCGCTGGCCCTGGCCGACAGCGGCGCCTTGAACCGCTATGGGGTCGAGCTGATCGGCGCGCAGCGCAGCGCCATCGAGATGGCCGAGGATCGCAAGCTGTTCCGCGAGGCGATGGACCGCATCGGCCTGGAAAACCCCAAGGCCACGATCATCGCCGCGCCCAAGGCCGCGAACGGCAAGTACGACGTCAACGCCGGCGTCAGCCAGGCGATGGACGCGCTGGAGGAGATCGGCCTGCCGGCGATCATCCGTCCCGCCTTCACCCTGGGCGGCACCGGCGGTGGCGTGGCCTATAACCGTGACGATTATGAGCGCATCGTGCGGTCGGGGCTGGACGCGTCGCCCATGGCGCAGGTGCTGATCGACGAATCCCTTCTGGGCTGGAAGGAATTCGAGATGGAGGTCGTGCGCGACCGCAACGACAACGCCATCATCGTCTGCGCGATCGAGAACATCGACCCGATGGGCGTGCATACCGGCGACAGCATGACCGTCGCCCCCGCCCTGACCCTGACCGACCGCGAATACCAGATCATGCGCAACGGATCGATCGCCGTGCTGCGCGAGATCGGCGTGGAAACCGGCGGCTCGAACGTGCAATGGGCGATCAACCCGGCCGACGGACGCATGGTCGTGATCGAGATGAACCCCCGCGTCAGCCGGTCGTCCGCACTGGCCTCCAAGGCGACCGGCTTCCCGATCGCCAAGATCGCCGCGAAACTGGCCGTGGGATACACGCTGGACGAACTGGACAACGACATCACCAAGGTGACTCCTGCCAGCTTCGAACCCTCGATCGACTATGTCGTGACCAAGATTCCGCGCTTTGCCTTCGAGAAGTTCCCGGGCTCCAAGCCCGACCTGACCACCGCGATGAAATCGGTGGGAGAGGTCATGGCCATTGGCCGCAGCTTCCACGAATCGCTGCAAAAGGCGCTGGCCTCGATGGAGACCGGCCTGACCGGCCTCGACGAGATCGCCATCGAGGGCGCCGCCGACCAAGGCAAGCCCGCCGTCATCGCCGCCCTGTCCAAGGCCACCCCCGACCGCATCCGCGTCATCGCCGAGGCCATGCGTTTCGGCCTGTCCGACGACGAGATCGGCCGCGTCACCAGCTTCGACCCGTGGTTCCTGGCCCGCATCCGCGAGATCATCGACGCCGAACACGTCATCCGCCACGAAGGCCTGCCCACCGACGAGGACGGGTTGCGCCGCGTCAAGATGATGGGCTTCACCGATGCCCGCCTGGCGCATCTGACCAAATCCGACGAAACCACCGTCCGCCGCGCCCGCCGCGCCCTGGACATCCGCCCCGTCTTCAAGCGCATCGACACCTGCGCCGCCGAGTTCGAGGCCCAGACCCCCTACATGTACTCCACCTACGAGGCCCCCGCGATGGGCGACGTGGAATGCGAATCCCGCCCCACCGACGCGAAAAAGGTCGTCATCCTGGGCGGCGGTCCGAACCGCATCGGCCAGGGGATCGAGTTCGACTATTGCTGCTGCCACGCCTGCTATGCGCTGACCAAGGCGGGCTACGAGACGATCATGATCAACTGCAACCCGGAAACGGTCAGCACCGATTACGACACCTCGGACCGGCTGTATTTCGAACCGCTGACCTTCGAACATGTGCTGGAGATCCTGCACACCGAACAGCAGAACGGCACCCTGCACGGCGTCATCGTCCAGTTCGGCGGCCAGACGCCGCTGAAGCTGGCCAACGCGCTGCAGGACGAGGGCATCCCGATCCTGGGCACCACCCCCGACGCCATCGACCTGGCCGAGGACCGCGAGCGGTTCCAGCACCTGCTGCAGGACCTTGGTCTGAAACAGCCGATCAACGGCATCGCCAGCAGCGACGCGCAAGCCATTGAAATCGCGGAACGCATCGGCTTCCCGCTGGTCATCCGCCCGTCCTACGTGCTGGGCGGCCGCGCGATGGAGATCGTGCGCGACATGGACCACCTGCGCCGCTACATCACCGAGGCCGTGACCGTCAGCGGCAAAAGCCCGGTCCTGCTGGACAGCTACCTCTCCGGCGCGATCGAGGTCGATGTCGACGCGCTGTGCGACGGCCACAACGTCCACGTCGCCGGCATCATGGAGCATATCGAGGAGGCCGGCGTCCATTCCGGCGACAGCGCCTGCTCGCTGCCCCCCCACACGCTGGACGCCGCCACCATCGCGGAACTCAAGGTCCAGACCACCGCCATGGCCCGCGCGCTCAAGGTCAAGGGCCTGATGAACGTGCAGTTCGCGCTGAAGGACGGCGAAATCTACGTGCTCGAGGTCAACCCCCGCGCCAGCCGCACCGTCCCCTTCGTCGCCAAGGCCACCGACAGCGCCATCGCCTCGATCGCCGCGCGCCTGATGGCGGGCGAACCCATGTCGAACTTCCCCGCGCGCGCCCCCTACCCGGAGGGCGTGGGCCCGGAAACCGACCTGCCCTTTGCTGACCCGATGACGCTGGCCGACCCGATCACGCCGTGGTTCTCGGTCAAGGAGGCCGTGCTGCCCTTCGCCCGCTTCCCCGGCGTCGACACGCTGCTGGGCCCGGAAATGCGCTCGACCGGAGAGGTCATGGGCTGGGACCGCAACTTCGCGCGCGCCTTCCTCAAGGCGCAGATGGGCGCGGGCACCGACCTGCCGACCACCGGCCGCGTCTTCCTGTCCGTCAAGGATGCCGACAAGACGCCCGCCCTGGCGCAGGCCGCCCGCGACCTGGTGACGATGGGCTTCGATCTGGTCGCGACCTCGGGCACCGCCGATTTCCTCGACGCGCAGGGCGTGTCGTCCACCCGCGTGAACAAGGTCTATGAAGGCCGCCCGAACATCGTTGACCGCCTCAAGAACGACGAAATCGCGATGGTCCTGAACACGACCGAAGGCGTCCAGGCCATCGCCGACAGCCGCGACATCCGCGCCGTCGCCCTCTACGACAAGATCCCCTATTTCACGACCGCCGCAGGCAGCATCGCCGCCGTGGCCGCGATCAAGTCGCGGGAGGAAGGGGAAGTTGGGGTAAGGTCGCTGCAGGCTTGAGCTATTTTTACTGTTGTCCAACATGGGTGGGACCCCTAGATTCTGTGCAATGATGGGGGACCGCCGTGAGCCACAATGATCCGCTGCCCAGCTTTGGCGCGCCGCCGCTGAATGAAGTTGTAGTTGGCGTGCAGTTCGCTTCACTGCCTAACTACGATTTCCGATTTGTGTCTGAAGCGTACAAAGCGTTTCGTTCGGACTATCCCCATGCGGCCGAGCAGCCTTATCTGCCGCCGCAATATGAGGTCTTTGGCGGTGGCTTACCGGCGATGCAAAACCGGATTGAGTTCGGCCCTGCGCCAGTTCAGAATAGAACTTGGTTCACATCAGTGGACAATGATCACCTTCTGCAGCTTCAATCCGACCGCTTCATGCTGAACTGGCGAGCAGCAGGCGTCGGAAGCTCTGCATCGTACCCTCGATTTGAGCCGATATTGTCAAGATTCTTGGACGGTTTCAAAACGATTGAGGAGATTTCATCTCGCACGCTTGGCGCGCACGTTGAATTAACTCAAGCTGAATTGGCGTACATTAATTTAATTCCGCTCGCCGATTTTTTTGACGCGACAAATTGGATCGCTTGTTTGGGCGACTATCCATCTGACGGATTGGAAAGTATTTCGCTTGCCACGAGTAAAGTCCTTCGCGACGACAATAATCGTCCGGTTGCTAGGCTTCATACTCAGCTGCAAACCGTGTATTTTGGCGCTCATGGTGATAAAAAAGGACTCCACCTAACTCTGACCGTCAGAGGGGCGATTTCAGGAGTGGGATCAAAGTTATTGGAAGATTTTTTAAAAGACGCAAGAGGCATCATTGTAAATGAGTTTGCGCTTATAACGTCTGAGATGGCGCACGTAGTTTGGAAGAGGTCAACATGATGAGGGCGGTAAGTGCTGCGGCGTACCAAGGCGATGTGGCAGTTCGCTCCAGTGATCGGCAACAGCCGAATCGTGGATTCGATCACTATGTGCGAGTGCAGATGCCAAGTTCTCATTGGACGGAAAACGTCTCAAAGCGATTGAACCAGCTGGCGGCACTACCGCAAGGCTGGGACGGCTATTTCGCCTCACCTGTGCCGTTCACGAATGCTGCGTTCGTTGCCGCATTGATAGAGCGGCTTTCATACCCGGGCGTTGAGGCGCCGCAAATTGTGCCGGGAAGTGACGGGCGGCTACAAATCGAATGGCACTCCGGCGGCTATGATATTGAGCTTGAGGTTTTGGCGCCTCATAAAGTTAATGCTTCCCGAGAGAACATTTCCACTGGACATATAGATGAAGCTTATCTTGAAAGCGATTTCAGCGTTCTAACGGGTTGGCTTGCGGACCTCGACGCAGCGAAGGTGGCTCAGTCTGCAAGTGGTTAGCCCTTACGACGACCCTGACATTCAGCCCGGGGATACTATTATCCGAAGGATTAATCCCGAGTACCAGACTGTATACGATGGAAATACTGGCGTGCGTCGAATCTCGTCGGTAGCTTACTCTCCATCGTCAGGCACTGGTGGCGGCATGTCTGTAGATATCGAAAAGCGGATAGTGAACGCCGGCTATGACCCGGTCAGCTATGTCACGAATCCGACATATACTGGATCAGTCTGGTTCACCGCAGAACAGATCAGGTTGGCTGGTTTGCGCATAGGTTACGAACCATTGCCAGATAACATTGCTCATGGTGAGGTTTGGCCCCCGACGGGTTCAAATAGCTTCACTAAGGGACAAAAACGAACTCTTGCACGCAGCGCGAGGTGGTTCCACCGTATTGATGGCGTCGAGCTTTATTAGATCATTTATTCACATTCCATTCCGCTTCATCATCTCCTCCAGCAACGCCCGCTTCCCCGCCGCGCTCATCCGCCGAGGCCCCTCCATCGGCACCCCCGGCGCGTCCGGGGGCAGGGGCGTCTCGCCCATCTCGGCCCAGGCCGCGTCCTCGGCGCGCTGCAGGTCGCCGAATTCGGGGCGGGGGCCGTCCAGACCCTCGGCCTCGCGGCGCTTGAGGTAATCCATCGTCTCGGCCCCCTCGATCAGCCCCGCCAGCCGCGCATGCATCCACGCCGCCATCAGCCGGTTGACCCGCACCTGCCAGTCCGGCCCCATGGATCGAAAGAACGCCACCACATCCGCATCCAGCCGCAGCGTGACGCGCGTCTTGGGCGCCGTGCCCTTCTCCTGCGCGATGCGGTGCCAGTCGTCGGGGATGCGCATCCGCGCCATGACGGTGCTGTGCAGATCCCATTCCAGCATCCGCATCGCGTCGGCCATATAGTGGTAATTCGCGCGCCGTGTGCCTTCGGCCTTGGTGACGGACATGGTGCCTCCGCAGGATCGATGCCCGTCAGACTGCCGCCCGTCCGTTAACGGCGCCTTAAGCGACCGTGCGTTGTCGGTGTACACCTTGTGTCTGTTCGGTGCGCCCCCGGTGCCCGCCTAGTGCGCGTCGTTCCGGGCCAGCAGATAGCAATCCATGATCCAGCCATGCGCCGCCCGCGCCGCCGCCCGAACGCCCTCGATCCGCGGTCCGGCCTCTGCCAGCGGCCCCGCATCCAGCAGTTGTTCCGGCATCCCCAGATAGGCGCCCCACCAGATCCGCAGCCCCTGCGGCGGCAGCGTGGAGAACGCGCAAGCCCCGTCCAGCATCACCACAACCCGGTCGGCATCGGGGGGAAACCCTGCCTCGCGCAGCCGCCGTCCGGTGGTGATCCTCACCTCGTTCCCCAGCGAATTCAACGGGATGGTATGGGCGGCGCACAGCGCCTGGATCGCGGTGATCCCCGGAATGACCCGCGCGCGCCAATCCAGCCGCGCCGCGATCCGCAGGCTGCTATCGTACAGCGACGGGTCCCCCCAGACCAGCATCGCGACCGTCCCCCCCTGCGGCAGGTCGACCGCCTTTGCCCACGCCTGTGCGATGGCGTCATGCCACGCCTCAACCCCTTGAAGATAGGGCATTTCCGCATCCCGCACCGGCAGGTCGACCTCGACCACCGCGCCGCCGGGGCGGTGCCGGTCCAGCATCGCGCGGCGCAGATGCGCCAAGTCTTCCTTGTCCGCGCCCTTGCGGGGAATCAGAACAAGATCAGCCTCTTGCAGGGCGCGAACGCCCTGCAAGGTCAGGTGATCGGGGTGGCCCGTACCCGCCCCGATCAGCACCAGATCGATCATGCGTACAGCCGCGGCGTCACCAGCCCGCTGCCCCGCAGCCCGCGCGCCGCCTTGGCCCCGGCCAGCACCGCCAGATCGACCAGCGGTTCAATCGCCAGCACCAACATATAGGCCGCACCGAAGGACAGGATACCAGCCGTAGCTTCGACCCCCTGACCATAGAAGGCCCAAAACGCGACCCAAGCCACGATGCCGCCCTGATACGCCGCCGACAGCGCCAGCGCCTGGCCATAGCGCAGGTCCACATAGGCGGTCCCCGGCGCGATCACCCGCCGCGCCAGCGCCTGCACCGCAAACAACGGCACCAGCAGCGTCGTCACGTTCATCCCGTATTGCGGCAGATCGAAGGGCGCAAAGAACAGCCCCTGGATCAGCAGGCCCAGGGCCAGACCGATCGCCGCAGGCGCCGCCCCGAAAAGCAGGAACAGCGTCGATCCCAGGATCAGGTGCACCTCGGACACGCCCACGGGCGCGGTGGGCAGCACTTGGAAGAACACGAAGGTCGCGGCGGTCGCCAGCCCCGCGCGCGCCACCAGCGACGCAGCCCCCTGCGCCCGCACCGCGTCCGCCGCCAGCTTCAGCGAATACAGCCCCGCCGTGGCGGCGGAGGCGTATCCCAGGATCAGTTTCGCGCCGGTCACGACGCCTTCTTCGATATGCATGTCATCCTCCGTTGGCCGTCCACCCGACGGCATGGGGTTGCCTGACATGGCCGGTTTCCTGGCTTGCGGGTCGGGGCGCGGCGTCTGCCTTCCCGGGCCGGGGCCCAGTGGCGTCTCGTGACGTGCGCTCTCCGCATACAGTCGCGGGGGCGGCCGGGGCTTCGGGTGCCGCGATTGGGTCCACCCTTCCCCGTTCCCGATGAAGCCCGGCGTTTCACGCCTGACGGGCACCATTCAGGCGATCACCTAGACGGGATCGCGGCGCCTGCGTCAAGTCGCGGCCGGGGCGATCAGGTGAAAGAAGGTGCCGGTGACGTGACCGTGGTGGCTGCCGGTCTCGGGCACCTCTGCGCCGGTCGCGTCGGTCACGCGGGCCAGGGGCGCATCGGGTTGCGACAGGATCGAGGCATAGTGGAATTCATGCCCGCGCAGCGCCACCCGACCCAGCCCCGGCAGGGCCGTCAGCGGCTCGGCGCGCCGATATCCCAGATGCATGCGCCGCTTGGCATAGCTGGTCTCCAGCCCTAGAAGGCCCAACATCTGGTGTCGCACCCCATTGGCATCCACCAGACCTGCGCCAAGCGCCATATAGCCGCCGCATTCCCCATGCACCGGGCGCGTCGCCGCAAACCGATGCATCGACGCGCGGAACCTGTCACAGGCGGCCAGCCGGGGCGCGTGCAGTTCGGGGTATCCGCCCGGCAGCCAGCAGCAATCGGCGCTATCATCCGGCCCCTGATCGGCCAGCGGCGAAAACGGCAGGATCGTCGCGCCCGCCCGCCGCCACGCCTCCAGCACATGCGGATAGACAAAGCTGAAGGCCGCGTCGCGGGCCAGCGCGATGCGCCCGCCGGGCGGGGTCAGCGGACGCGGCGCGGGGGCGTCGGGCAGGGCGCGATGCGCGGCGGCGGCGATGATCGCATCCAGGTCGCAATGCGCCGCGATGAAATCGCCCGCATGGTCCAGGACCCCTTGCAGGCCCGCCGTCTCCTCGGCCTGGATCAGGCCCAGATGGCGTTCCGGCAGGGTGATGTTGCCCTGTCGCGGCAGGCTGCCCAGCACGCGGATGCCTGCCTGGGTCATCCCTTCGCGGATCAGCCGGTCGTGGCGCGGGGAGGCCACGCGGTTCAGCACCACTCCCGCAAAGGGCAGATCGGGCCGCAGGGTGGCAAACCCTCGCGCGGTCGCCGCCGCAGATTGCGCTTGGCCCCCCACATCCAGTACCAGAACCACCGGCCACCCCATCATCTGGGCTATCTCGGCACTGGAGCCGATGCCCGTCTCTCCCTTGGTCGCCACCCCGTCGAACAGCCCCATAGACCCCTCGGCCAGAACCAGATCGGCGTGCGGCTGGTCCGCCACATGGGCGATCAGCCGCCCCGGCTCCATCGCCCAGGCATCCAGGTTGAAGCTGGCCCGCCCCGATGCCGCCAGATGGAACCCCGGATCGATGTAATCCGGGCCCGACTTGAAGGGCTGCACAGCCAGCCCCCTGCGCCGCAGCGCGGTCAGCAGGCCCAGCATCAGCATCGTCTTGCCCGTGCCGGATGCGGGGGCGGAAATCATCAGGCCCGGCGTCATTCCGGAAACCTCGGCGCGTCACCCACCGGGCGATAGCGGCGGTCGTAATCGCCCGCATAAAGGCGGCTGTCATCGAACCCCTCGCCCGCCAGCGCCGGGCCGACCAGGATCAGTGCGGTGCGGTCGATGCCCTGCGCGTCCACCGTGGCCAAGGTCGCGCGGATCACCCGCTGGTCCGGCCAACTGGCCCGCCAGACCACCGCCACCGGGCAATCGGCGCCGTAATGCGGCGTCAGATCGGCCACCACCCGCTCCAGCGCATGGATCGACAGGTGGATCGCCAGCGTCGCCCCGGTCGCGGCAAAGGCGGCCAGTGTCTCGCCCGCGGGCATGCTTGAGGCACGCCCCGGCGTGCGGGTCAGCACCACCGATTGCGCCAGCCCCGGCAGGGTCAGTTCCGTCTGCAGCGCGGCGGCGGCGGCGGCAAAACTGGGCACACCCGGCGTCACGTCAAAGGGGATGTCCAGCGCCCGCAACCGGCGGATCTGTTCGCCCATCGCCGACCAGACCGACAGATCCCCCGAATGCAGCCGTGCGACGTCCTGGCCCGCCGCATGGGCGGCGGCGATTTCGTCGATGATCTGGTCCAGCGACAGGGGCGCGGTGTTCACGATGCGCGCGCCGGGCGGGCAATGCGCCAACAGGGCGGCAGGCACCAGCGACCCCGCGTACAGGCAGACGGGACAGGCCGCGATCAGGTCGCGGCCGCGCAGGGTGATCAGGTCGGGCGCGCCGGGGCCTGCGCCGATGAAATGGACGGTCATGGAACCTCGGCTATGGCGATGGTGACGGGGCCGTGGATACGGCGGCGATGGGTCAGGCGGCCGCCAGCGGCAATGGCCGCGGCCTCGGCCACCGATCCGGTGCCAAAGGTTGCGCGGATGCGGGCCGACTGCGTGGGCGTGGCGATGCCCGCGACCGCGACCAGGTGCAGCGGCAGAGCGCAGGCCTGCGCCAGCGGGCGCAGTTCGGCCTCGCGGTCGGGGATCGTGGCCAGCGCGTCGGCTCCGCCAACGGCGTCCAGCGCGGCCAGCAGGGCGGACAGGGGCGTGCCGGGACGGCAGCCTATTCCGGCGATGCGCATGTGACGCTCCATTGCGTGACGGGGCGGGCGGGGGTCCAGCCGCGCATTCGGCCCAGGGGGCGGCCTCGGCGATGTCGATGCGCAGCAGGCGGCCACCGTGGTCGGCGTGCCAGCGGGTCAGCAGGGCCTCTGTCTCCAGGGTCACCGCATTGGCGACCAGCCGCGCGCCGGGGGGGCAGGCGCTGCCACAGATGCTGCAGCAGCGCCTGCGACGCGCCGCCGCCGATGAACACGGCGTCGGGGTCGGGCAGGTCCGCCAGCGCATCGGGCGCCGCGCCATGGATCGCGGTGACGCGATGCGCGACACCGAAGGCATCCAGATTGGCGCGGATGCGGGCGATGCGATCAGCGCGGGGTTCGATGGTCACGGCCGCCCCCGGCCAGCGCCCATTCCACCGCGATCGCGCCCGAACCCCCGCCGATATCCCACAGCAGTTCCCCGGTACGCGGTGCCAGCGCCGCCAGCGTCAGCGCCCGGACCGGCGACTTGGTGATCTGCCCGTCATCGGTGAACAGCGCGTCGGCCCGCCCCGGCACGGTGGCAAGGCCAAAGCCCCACGGCAGGTCCGCCCCGTCGATGGCCACGGCCACCGGCGCGGTGCAGTCCAGCGCAAAGCCATCAGCCCGGGTGGTGCGGACCCGTGCCGCGGGCCCGCCAAGACGCTCCAGCACCGTCAGCAGCGCGGCACCCGCCCCCTGCTCGACCAGCCATTGGGCCAGCGCGGCGGGCGCGTCGCCATCGCGCAGCGTCGCGATGATGCGACAGCCGCGCGCCAGATGCGGGCGCAGCCGCGACAGCGGTGCCGCGTGCAGACCCAGGGTCACCGTGTCCTCCAGCCGCCAGCCAAGCTGCGCGGCAGCCAGCGACAGCACCCCTGGCGCGGGCAGGGCGCGCCATTCGCCGGGCGCCAGCGCGGCGGCCAGGCTGCCCCCCGCCCCGCACCAGAACGGATCGCCCGACACCAGCGCCGCGACCGGGGTGCCGCGTAGCGCCAGCAGCGGGCCCATGTCGAAGGGCACCGGCCAGGCCCGCCCCCGCGCGCCGATCCCGGCCAGCGCCAGGTGGCGCGGCCCGCCGAACACGATCTGCGCCCGGGCCAGTGCCCGCAGGCTTGCATCCGGCAACCCGTCCGGGCCATCTTCGGTGATCCCGATGATCGTCAGCCAGGGGTCAGACATGCGACGCATCCTGCTGCTGGGCGGCACGACCGAGGCCAGCCGCCTGGCCGCCCTGCTGGCGCAGGCGGGCTGCCCCGCGGTCTTTTCCTATGCCGGGCGCACCGAGGCGCCCATCGCGCAACCCCTGCCCACGCGCATCGGCGGTTTCGGTGGGGCCGAGGGGTTGGCGCAGTACCTGCGCGACCACAACATCGCCGCCCTGGTCGATGCGACGCATCCCTTTGCCGCCCAGATCAGCCGCAATGCCGATGCCGCCTGCCGCGTGGCAGGCGTGCCCATGCTGATGCTGCGCCGCCCGCCTTGGCCGGTCGATCCGGGCTGGCAGCGCGTTTCGGACATCGCCGGCGCCGTCGCGGCGCTGCCCCATGCGCGCACCGGCGTCTTCCTGGCGATCGGCAAGCAGACCTTGGCGCCCTTTGCCGCGCTGCCGCACCGTTGGCTGCTGCGCCTGGTCGATGCGCCGGATGCGCCCCCCTTGCCGGGCGCACAGGTCGTGCTGGCGCGCGGCCCGTTCACCGTGCAGGGCGACCGCGCCTGATGCAGGCGCATGGCATCACCCATCTGGTGGCCAAGAACAGCGGCGGCGCGGGCGCGGCGGCCAAGCTGCAGGCAGCGCGCGATCTGGGCGTGCGGGTCGTGCTGATCGACCGCCCCGAGGCGCCGGACCGGCCGCAGGTCGCCACCCCGGATCAGGCGCTGGACTGGCTGCATCAGACCGCCCCCTGGCGCGGGGTATAGACCCACCGACCCACCCGCCGCGTGGCGCGGTTGCCGACCAGCACGACGGTGCGCATGTCGGCCATGTCGGGCGTGGCGTCAGCCAGCGTCACCACCCGCAGCGATTCGTCGGGCGTCGTGACGGCGCGGGCAAAGATCATCACGCGTCCGGGTTCGCATTCCTCGCGCAGCACGGCCAGCACGCGGGCGAACCCCTCGGGGCGGCTGGCCGAGCGGGGGTTGTAGAACGCCATCGCGAAATCGCCCCGCGCCGCGTGGCGCAGGCGGTGTTCGATCAGGGCCATGGGTTTCAGGTTGTCCGACAGGTTGATCGCGCAGAAATCATGGCCCAAGGGGCGCCCGCCCGCGCCGCCGCCGCCAGCATCGCGGTGATGCCCGGCAGGATGCGGATGTCGGGATCGCCCCCGGCCTCCTCCAGCGCCTCGAACAGGGCCGAGGCCATGGCGAACACCCCCGGATCACCGGACGACACGATCACCACCCGCGCCCCTGCCGCCGCCAGCGACAGCGCGTGGCGGGCGCGGTCCAGCTCCACCCGGTTGTCGCTGGCATTCAGGGTCAGGCCGGGGCGCGCGGCCACGCGGGCGACATAGGGGATGTATCCGATCACGTCCGTCGCCTGATCCAGCGCGGCGGCGACCTCGGGGGTCACCATCGCATCGGACCCCGGCCCCAGCCCCGCGACGGTGATCCAGCCGGTCATTCCGCCACCCGCGCCATCGGGCGCCGCCCGTGGCCATGCACCAGCAGGATGGCGAAATAGGGGCAGTCGTCGTCGGCCACATCCGCCAAAGGCGCGATGCGCTGGCCGGGCATGGTGCCGCGCTCGATCAGCCAGGCATCGGCCAGACGGCCGGATGCTGCCAGCGCGCGGCGCAGCTTGGGCAGGTTGCGGCCGGTCTTCATCACCACCAGCGCGTCGCTGGTGCCCATGTGGCGGATCAGCTCGGCCTCGGGCAGGGTGCCCATCAGCACGGTCAGCACGTCGTCGCCCCAGGTCATCGGCTGACCCAGCGCGTTCCAGCAGCCGACCATGCCGGGAATGCCGGGGATCACCTCGACCTGCGCCAGCCCCTGCAGGCGGATCTGCAGATGCATGAAGCTGCCGTACAGAAACGGGTCCCCCTCGCACAGCACCACCACGTCCTCGGTCCGGGCCAGCTGGGCCAGACGGACGGCCCACAGGTCATAGAACCCCGCCAGCGCGTCGTTGTAATCGGGGTGGTCAAAGGGGATCTCGGTCGTGACCGGATATTCCATCGGGTATTCGACCGCGTCCGGCGCCAGCATGCCGGTCACGATGCGGCGCGCCTGACCGGGTCTGCCGGGCTTGCGGAAATAGGCGACGTGGCGCGCGGCGCGCACGGCCCGATCAGCCCGGACCGAGATCAGGTCCGGGTCGCCCGGCCCCAGCCCCGCGCAGATGATGCGTCCCATCATTCCCTCCGGCTGGCCAGCGCGTTGATCGCGGCGACGGTGATGGCCGACCCGCCAAGCCGGCCCTGCACAATGACCGACGGCACCGGCGGCGCGGCCATCAGCGCGTCCTTCGACTCCGCCGCGCCGACAAAGCCCACGGGACAGCCGATGATCGCGGCAGGGCGGGGGCAGGCGGGGTCCTCCAGCATGTTCAGCAGGTGGAACAGTGCGGTGGGCGCGTTGCCGATCGCCACGACCGCGCCGTCCAGATAGGGGCGCCACAGCTCCAGCGCGGTGGCGCTGCGGGTGTTGCCCCTGTCGCGCGCCATGTCGGGCACGCGCGGGTCGTTCAGCGTGCAGATCACGGCGTTGTCGGCGGGCAGGCGCGGGCGGGTGATGCCTTCGCTGACCATGCGCGCGTCGCACAGGATCGGCGCGCCTGCGGCCAGGGCCGCGCGGGCGGCGGTCGCCATGCCGGGGGTGAAGGCCACGTCGCGTTCCAGGCCCACCAGCCCCGCGGCATGGATCATCCGGACGACCACGGGCTCCTCGTCGGCGTCAAAGCGCGTCAGGTCGGCCTCGGCCCGGATGGTGGCAAAGGACTGGCGATAGATCGCGGCGCCGTCCATTTCATAGGTGTGGAGCATCACAGAACCTTCGGCAATTGGTCGGGGTGCAGCCCGCGCAGGGTGGCGGGATCATGGGCGCGCCCATGGCGGATCAGGTCAAAGCCTGCGGGCGTCGCGGTCAGCGTGATGTCGGCGGCGCGCGGCCAGCCGCAGCCCTTGGCGCAGCCGCTGACATGCAGCACCGCATCCGACGGGATCAGCGGCGCCAGCGCCCGCGCCAGGGGTCGCGTCGCCGCGCATCCCTGCGGACAGGCGGGCGCGCCGGGGCAGGCGCGCAGGCGCAGGCGCGGGTCGGCGGGGTCCAGGATCAGCCCCTCCATCGTGGGCAGGTGCCGCACGGTTTCGACCAGCAGCATCCGCCAGGGCGTCAGGCGCAGCGGTGCCAGACGGCCAAGACGGCGCAGTGTGTCGGGGGCGATCTGGCCGAATTCCAGCGCGACCATCATGCCTTGGCGGTGCAGGCCCGGCTGCGGCGGCGCGGCGGGTGCGGTTGCAGGCAGGGTGGCGCCGGGCGGCTGCACCCGCGCGGTCAGCGCGGCCATGCGGCCCCGACCATCCGGCGCGCCGCCCTGGTCCAGGAACCAGCGCGCCAGCGCCAGCGCATCCTGCGGCCCGCGATAGGGCGCGGCGCGGTCCATGCCGTCGGCACGCAGGACGGGGCCGGTCTCGATGCGGATATCGGCGGGGTCGCGGGCCAGCACCGGCGCGGGGCCGGTATCGACCGCAAAGCCGAACTTGGCGGGCAGGGGCAGGTCGCTGTCCGACAGCGCCGCCGCCAGATCGGCGGCCAGCGCATCCGCGGCCCCATCGGCAAAGGGCGTGACCAGGATGTTGCGACGCGTCTCCGTGGCGATGTCGGCGTCGATCAGCCCGTGCGGCCGCAGGGCCGCGATCAGGGGCGCATGGGTCGCGGGCGTCACCCCGCGCAGCTGCAGGTTGGCACGTCCGGTCAGCTCGATCACGCCGTTGCCATGGGCGTCGGCGGCGTCGGCGATGGCTTGGGCCTGTGCTGCGTCCAGACGCCCGCCGGGGGGGCGGATGCGCACCACCCAACCGTCGCCGGACTCCATCGGCTGCAGCGCGCCGGGGCACCAGCCGCGGATCATGACAGCCCCGCCATGATCGAATTGCGCCGCGTGACCCACAGGCCCGCGTCGTGCAGGCGCTGGAACAGATCGCGCATCGCGGCCAAGGCGGTGGGGTTGGCCTGATCCATGAACGCCACGATCTGGGGCCGACCCAAGGTCGCCTGATGATACAGGTCGAACAGATGCGGCGGCACTGCGCCGGCCAGATGGGCGAATGCCGCCATGTGGTCCAGCGTCGCCGCAATCTCGGCCGCGCCGCGATAGCCGTGGGCGGTCATCGCATCGGCCCAGGCCGGATCGGCGGCGCGGGCGCGGGTGGTACGGGCGATCTCCTCGGTCAGGGTGCGGGCGCGGGGCGGTCGGGCTGGGTCGCGTCCAGATGGTACAGCGCGGGCGCATCGGCCCCTATCCGCGCCATGGCGGCGGCAAAGCCCCCTCATGCGCGGCGTAATCGGCGGCCAGCAGCAGGTCCGTCTCGGGCAGGTCCTGCGCATGGACAAAGCTGTCGGCGCGGGCCAGCCGGGCCTCCAGTGCATCGCGGGCCTCATGGCTGGCACCATCCGC
>NZ_BBPH01000139.1 GCF_000787695.1 Paracoccus sp. PAMC 22219
CGCCTCGGTGAAGCGGTGTTTAGGCCGAGGGCGAAACACGCGCAACAACAAAATGAAGCGGCGACACAAAAAACATTGCAAGTATCTGATATTAAATCAATTTTTGACCCATATTTTGAAAGAGGGGGTGCCCCGCCCAAAGAATCACAGGCCACTGTCAGTCCGGGTTTCCATCATCTTGGCGCTGCCAAGCTCCATGAAAGTGCAACACGCTTGAAAAGGCACGGCTGCGGGCCTAGATTTGATGCGTGGCGGGCTTCTGCTCTTCCCGCGTACGGCCAAATTTCCACTGGCCTATAAGTTTTCCGAGGGCGCTGGCTCTGTCGTGGCCCTGGTCACGTTACCCGGTACCCACCTGATATATCAGGCTTTCGGGAAATCTGTCGCCGTCGCGGTCGCTGCGGTTCCTGCCACACCTTCCCAACCCTACCATGCGTGACCAGCTGCGGCCTCATCAGGGCCGTCATGCACTGCTCTGCCGGTCTCCGCCTCCCCTTGGCGCGGAAATGCAAAAGGGCGGCCCGAGGGCCGCCCTTTCGTGATCCGATCATCCCGCGGGATGGATCAGAAGCCGTAGACCACTGCCAGACCGACGGTGTTGTCGGTGCGGATCGCACGGTCTTCCTGGTACTCGCTCGTGTAGCTCACGCGAGTCGCCAGCTGCTCGGAGACGCGGAAGTTCACGCCGAACTCGTTGGTGATCACGTCAGCCGAATCTTCCGAACCCAGGTAGTCGGTGTCGTTCGTGATGAAGATGTTCTCGTTGAAGCGGTGGTACAGACGCGACGAGGCAATGTAGCCAACCGACGTGTCCGACGACGAGCCAACGCCGACTGCGACCAGTTCGCCATCCGGACCCTCGACCAGGTCGAAGCCAGCTTCCTGCGCACCGGTCTTGGTGTAGCGGACGCCGACGCCGGCCTGCACGCGCCAGGTGGTGTCCTGGGTGTTCAGGATGCGGTAGCCAGGACCAAAGCCCAAGAACGCGTCGGTGCGGAAGTCGCTGAACTCGTCTGCGAAGTCTTCGTCGGTCTGTGCGTCGCTGTTGCGGACGCCGTCGACCAGACCGTTCTGGTTGATGCGACCCAGAGCGAAGGCGTACAGCTGGTCGTTGAAGTAGTACTGCGCGTCATAGATCGCAGCGATATCTTCCTGGTCTTTGTTGCCGAAGTCGTCTTCGCCGAACTCGATCGACAGGCCGACGCTCTGTGCGAACACGCCCTGGTTGTAGTTCACGCGGCCACCGATCGCCAGATCCTGGTTGTCGGTGTTGCCGGTGCGACCGGTGTAGCTCAGCGACATGGTGCCGAACAGGCCCTGACGACGGTCGGCCGGACCAAAGCGGTCGGCATCGTTGTCACGGTCGAACGCGTCGGTCACATCTTCTTCGATGTCCGTGATGCGGTCGTTGATCTCGGTCACGCCTGCAGCGTCGGCGCCGGTCGAGATTTCGGATTGCGCGAATGCCGGAACCGACAGGGCGGCCAGGATTGCGGCGGTGCTGGTCAGCAGCGTAACTTTTTTCATTTTCGTCGTCCTCACGAGCTGAGTAGGATTGTCCCGGCCCCGTTCCGGGCACCAGAGCATCTCTGCTGTGACATCAATTAGCGCCCCCCCCTTTCGGTTCAAAGCCCACCGCATTTCTTCTGCAGGTCGCGCAAACGTGAGCCTGTCAGGGTCTTGACACAAAACGGCAGATCCTCGCCGAAAACGACGTGTAACGTTTGGTGATGCAACCATTCTGCGATTTGCACAACGTACTTGCAACAAGGCGTTTTTATGGCTTTGCTAGGCAGCAGTCAAAGCAGATGTTGAAATGCTTGCGGTGAAACATCCACGTGATTGCCTAAATAAAGGGCAGAGCCGACGCGGCATTCCGTCGGCATAATTGTTGCACAGATGCCACGATCCCGCTGTCAGAATGACACGACGTCAAGTCTGCATCTCTGCGCATTGAACCCGGCGGTCCAATGAAAACGGCCCGGATCGTCGATCCGGGCCGTTCAGGGATGTCACAGATGTTGTCAGTCAAGAGAATCAGGTTTGAAATCGCGTGCCATGTGGTCAAGCACGGCGTTCACAAAGCGCGCCTCGCGGCCATCGGGAAAGAACGCCTGCGTCAGTCGCACGTATTCGGTGATGACGACCTTGGCGGGCGCACGTTCGGCCACCAACTCGGCACCGGCGGCGCGAAAGACGGCGCGCAGGACCGGGTCGATGCGGTCGATGGGCCACTTCGCCACCAGACCCCGGTCGGTCGCCTGGTCGATCTTGGACTGCCACATGACGACATCATCCACGATGCGCGTGAACAGGGCCTCGTCGGCCTGATCGGTCGGGCCATCGCGGTCGTCGAAGTCGATGCGGAAGTTCTGGAATTCGCGCGTCACCCGGTCGGCGGACTGACCGGCAGCCTCCATCTGGAACAGCGCCTGCACCGCGTACATCCGTGCCGCGCTGCTCAGCGCGCGCCGGTCGGGCCGCTTGTCCTGGTCGTGATCGGTCATGCCTTGCCCTGTCCTTCAAGTTCGCCCGCCAAGCGGATCACGTCATGCGCAGGGGCCGCCGGTTGCGCCGCCCCGGCCCACCGACGCGCCAGCGCCACCAGGTGCAGCGCGGCCGCCGCGGCGCCGCCGCCCTTGTTCTGACCGGCCGGGTCCGCGCGGACCTGGGCCTGGGCCATCGTCTCGACCGTCAGGATGCCGTTGCCAAGGCAGACGCCCTGCAGCCCCAGCAGCGTCAGCGCACGAGAGCTGTCGTTGCAGACGGTGTCGTAATGCGTCGTCTCTCCGCGGATGACGCAGCCCAAGGCCACGAAACCGTCATACTGTCCGCTGCGGGCGGCAAGGCCCACCGCGGTGGGGATCTCCAGCGCGCCGGGAACCTCGATCACGTCCAGGCTGGCGCCTGCGGCATCCGCCGTGGCGCGGACGCCCGACAGCAGACCGTCGGTGATGTCCTTGTAATAGGGTGCCACGACCGCCAACAGGCGCACCGGAGCATCCAGACGCGGCAGCGCCAGTTCGTGATGTTGCGTGTTCGAGGCCATGTACCTAGTCCTTGGGGATAGGCCGGGTGGAATGGATGGAAAGCCCGTAGGCGTCAAGCCCAACTACCTTCACGGGCGCCGAATTGGTCAGCAGGATCAGGTCCGACAGGCCAAGCGCCGACAGGATCTGCGCCCCAAGCCCGTATTGGCGCAAGGTGTGCGGCCCCACATCGCCCGGATCGGCGATGGCATGCGACAGATCGCGGATCAGCACAACGACGCCGCGCCCCTCGTCGGCGATGGCCTGCATCGCGGCGGGCAGGCTGCCCGCGCTTTCGCGCCCGACACCCAGCACGTCGTGCAGCGGGTCCAGCGCGTGCATGCGCACCAGGACGGGCTCGGGCGTCGTCAGGTCGCCCTTGGTCAGCACGATATGCTCGGTGCCCTGCGTCTCGTCGGCAAAGACCCGCATCATCCAGTCGCCCCCATGGGCGGAATGGACCGCGCTCTGGGACCGCTCGGCGATCAGGTTGTCATGGCGGCGGCGATAGCGGATCAGGTCGCTGATCGTGCCGATCTTCAGCGTGTGGCGCTGCGCGAAGTCGACCAGGTCGGGAAGACGCGCCATGCTGCCGTCGTCGTTCATGATCTCGCAGATCACGCCCGACGCGTTCAGTCCCGCAAGGCGAGAGATGTCGACCGCGGCCTCGGTATGGCCCGCGCGGACCAGCACGCCGCCGTCGCGGGCGCGCAGCGGAAAGATGTGGCCCGGCGTCGCGATGTCGGGCGCGCCCTTGGTCGGGTCGATCGCCACGCTGATCGTGCGCGCGCGGTCCGCGGCGCTGATGCCGGTCGTGACGCCTTCGCGCGCCTCGATGGACATGGTGAATGCGGTCTCGTGCCGGCTGGAGTTCTTGGGGCTCATTAGCGTCAGGCCCAGGGTCTCGATCCGGTCGGCGGTCAGGGTCAGGCAGATCAGCCCGCGCCCGTGCGTCGCCATGAAGTTGATCGCGTCCGGCGTGGCCATCTGCGCGGGAATGCACAGGTCGCCCTCGTTCTCGCGGTCCTCATGGTCGACCAGGATGAACATGCGGCCGTTGCGGGCCTCATTGATGATCTCCTCGATCGGAGAGATGGCGCCGGAAAGGTCGCGTTCGACGGGGCCGGGTTGTTCGAATTGCATCTGTTCGTCCTTCACGCAGGCGTCACGCGCCGATCGGTTGTCCGGCCTCGGCCAGCCGCGCGACATAGCGGGCCAGCGTGTCGATTTCCAGGTTCACGGCATCGCCCACCGCCGCATCGCCCCAGGTGGTCACCTGCTGGGTGTGTGGGATCAGGTTGATGCCAAAGCTGTTGCCCGCGACCTCGTTCACGGTCAGCGAGGTGCCGTTCAGCGTGACCGACCCCTTCTGCGCGATGAACCGTGCCAGATCGGCGGGCGCCTCGAACGTCAGGCGCAGGCTGTCGCCGTCGCGGGCGGCGGCGGTGATGCGGGCCACGCCGTCGACATGGCCGCTGACGATATGGCCGCCCAGCTCGTCGCCCACACGCAGCGCGCGTTCCAGGTTCAGGCGCTGACCCACGACCCACCCTTCGGACCCGATGCTGGTCTTGGACAGCGTCTCGGCCGAGATGTCGACGTCGAACCAGTCCTGGCCCTTGGCCACGACCGTCAGGCAGACCCCGTCGCAGGCGATGGACGCGCCCAGATCGACGCCCGCCATGTCATAGGCGCAGCCGATGCGCGCGCGCATGTCGCCGCGCATCTCGACCGCGCGGACGATGCCGATATCCGTGATGATGCCCGTGAACATCGCAGCCCTTCCCTGATGATCCTGGACCGAACTAGGCCATCGGCCCTGTCCGTTCAAGCACCAAGCCCCCTGCCCCGCCCCGTGCCGCTAAAGCTTGATGCACAAAATGATGGATCGGTGAGGCATGTCATGGCATGTCTTGACGATGGCCCTTGGCATTGCGGCCACCCCTCTTTTTCAAGTCGACCATGATTCAGACCGGCGTTTCCCCCCTGCCCCAGACCTCGCACGCGCCAAAAGGCCGCGTGCCTGCGCAGGGTGGCCCGGTCTTCCTGATGCTGCAGGGACCGCACGGTCCGTTCTTCGACCGCCTTGGGCGGCTGCTGCGGGCGGCGGGGGCTGCCGTCTGGCGCTGCGGTTTCAACGCGGGGGACGAATTTTTCTGGTCGGACGCGAAAAGCTTCATCCGCCATCAGGGCAGCGCGGACGACTGGCCCGACCACCTGGCCGCCATCCTGGACGACAAGGGCGTGACCGACATCGTGCTCTATGGCGACGTCCGGCCGATCCACGCCACCGCTCGCCGTCTTGCCGCCGCCCGCGGCCTGCGCGTCCACGTGTTCGAGGAAGGCTATCTGCGCCCCTACTGGATCAGCTATGAACGCCAGGGGTCCAATGGCAACTCTGTGCTGATGCGCATTCCGCTGGCCCAGATGCGCGCCGCCCTGCGCGAGCAGACCAACGAGGTGCGCCGCCCCCCCGCGCACTGGGGCGACATGCGCCAGCACAAGTTCTACGGGGCCTTCTATCATTTCCTGATCCTGGTCGCGAACGGCCGCTATCGCGCCTATTCGGGGCACCGCGCGATCGGGGTCGTACAGGAATTCCGATTGAACCTGCGGCGGCTGGTCCTGGCCCCGGCCTACAACCTGGGCCGCGCGCTGCAATGGCGGCGCCTGCGCCTGTCGGGATGGCCCTACAACCTGGTCCTGATGCAGCTGGAACATGATTCCAACTTCCTGGGTCATTCGCCCTTCACCCGGAACGCCCAATTCGTCCGCACGGTGATCGAGGGGTTCGCCCGCGCCGCCCCCGCCACCACCACCTGATCTTCAAGGCCCACCCGCTGGAGGACGGTCGCGCGGGCAACCGCGCCGCCATCCACGCCGCGGCGGCCGAACATGGCGTGTCGGACCGGGTGCATTACGTCCGCGGCGGCAAGCTGGCCGAGATCCTGTCCCACGCCCGCGCCGTGGTCACCGTCAATTCCACCGCCGGCCAGCAGGCCCTGTGGCGCGGCATCCCGGTCAAGACCCTTGGTCGCGCCGTCTATGAAAAGCCGGGGCTGGTGTCCGAACAGACGCTGGACGAATTTCTGGCCGACCCGGACGCGCCCGACCCGCAGGCCTACCGCGTGTTTCGCGACTATCTTCTGCAGACCAGCCAGATCCCCGGCGGCTTCTACGCCAGCCGGTCACGCGCCCACGCGCTGCGGCTGGTGGCAGATATGCTGCTGTCGCCGGATGACCCGTATCAGGTCCTGGCGACTGGCCGAATCCTGCCGCGGCAGCAACTGTCGGACCGCCATGGCTGAAAGGCAACGCCCCGCAGACATTGCTCAAGATGATATAGCCTGTCTTTGCGGACAGGGTTACAGTGCATTCAAACTGGCATACAAGGCCGGAACCAGATAACATGGAGTATCAGAGGTGACAGTTTTATCCCGGTCGTCGACCACCCTGCGGCTGCTGATGATCGCATCCATCAGCTTTCTTGCAGCCTGTGCGCTGCCGCGCTCCGGCCCTAACAAGAACGAGATCTTCAATGGTGCCGTCGAACGTGGCGGCAACACGCAGGTCATCTACGTCAACGACCATGTCACCCGTGCTTCGGCTTTCGCACCCGCCTATGGGTTCTCGAACAGCTTCCGCAGCGCCGGACAGGTCGGCGCGGACGAGATCCGCGCAGGCGACACGCTTGGCCTGTCGATCTGGGAGAACGTCGATGACGGTCTGCTGACCTCGCTTGGCGCCAGCTCGACCACGCTGACCGAGATCCAGGTGGACAGCGACGGCTTCATCTTCGTGCCCTACGCGGGCCGCGTCCGGGCCGCGGGCAGCACGCCCGACCAGCTGCGCCAAGTCATCACCGACGCGCTCAGCGCGCAGACCCCCGACCCGCAGGTCACCGTCCAGCGCGTCGCCGGCAACGGCGCCACCGTGTCGGTCGTCGGTCGCGTCGGCGCCCAGGGCGTCTATCCGATCGAACGCCCCACCCGCACGCTGTCGGCCATGCTGGCCCGCGCCGGTGGCGTCGCCATCGAGCCCGAAGTCGCAGTCGTGACCGTCAAGCGCGGCAATGACAGCGGCCGCGTCTGGCTGGCGGACCTGTACGGCAGCCCGACCAACGACATCGCCCTGCGTCCGGGCGACCTGATCGTGGTCGAGGAAGATCAGCGCACCTTCACCGCGCTTGGCGCTTTGGGTGGCCAGACCCGCGTTCCCCTGGGCAACGAGGTCATCAATGCAGCCGAAGCCATCGCCATGGTCGGTGGTCTCAGCAGCGCGCTGGCCGATCCCACCGGCGTCTTCGTCCTGCGTGACGAGCCTGAATCGGTGGCCTCCCGCGTTCTGGGCAAGCCCGTCATCGGCACGCAGCGTTTCGCCTATGTGCTCGACCTGACGCGTCCGAACGGCCTGTTCCTGGCCCGCGACTTCGTCATCCGCGACGGCGACACCGTCTATGTGACCGAGGCGCCCTACGTCCAGTGGCAGAAGACCCTGTCGGCCGTCACCGGCAGCGCCGCCACCGCAGACAGCCTGTCCAGCATCGGCGACTGATCTGCCGCCGACGGCACAAGACGACCGTTCAGCCGCCGGGGAAACCCGGCGGCTTTGCGTTTTCAACCTGGGCTTCCTGACCCGCCCCCGCATCGCGCGCATCCTGACGCTGGCGGGGCACCGCCCGGTCCTGTCCCTGCCCCGGCCCGGCGACGCGGTGGGCATCTGGGGCGACAGCCCCACCGCCTGGCGCGGTCGGGCGATGGCCCGACGCCACGGCTGCCCCCTGATCACGGTCGAGGATGCGTTCCTGCGATCTGTCCTGCCGGGTCGGGCCAAGGGGGCGCTGGCGGCGCGCGGACCGGTGGGGCTGATGATCGACCCTCACGGGTTGCATTTCGACCCGGACAAACCGTCCCGGCTGGAGCGTCTGATCGGCCAGCCTTTGGACCCTGCCACCCGCGACCGCTCCGTTCGCCTTCTGGCGCGCCTGCGCGCGGCGGATCTGTCGAAATACAACCTGCACGACCCCGACGCCCCGCTGCCACAGCCCGGCTATGTCCTGGTCATCGATCAGACGCGGGGCGACGCTTCGCTGCGCGGGGCGGATCGGGCGCTGTTCCTGACGATGCTGCAGGCCGCCCGCGACGAATATCCCGGCTGCCGAATCGTGATCCGGACGCATCCGGAAACCGCAGCCGGCCTGCGTCCCGGCCACCTGACGGCGGAGGATCTTCGCCCCGGCGACACGCTGTGCGACGGCCCTGTCTCTCCATGGCGACTGGTCGAGGGGGCGGACGCGGTCTATGCAGTCAGCTCTCAGTTGGGATACGAGGCGCTACTGGCGGGCCATCGCCCGCGCCTGTTCGGACAGCCCTTCTATGCGGGCTGGGACCTCAGCGACGACGAGGCCCCGCCCCCGCGCCGTGGCCACGCCCCCCGCGAGGCGCTGTTCGCCGCAAGCCACCTGACCGGCCCCGTCTGGTACGACCCCTGCCGCGACCGGCTGACCGATTTCGAGGGTGCGCTGGACCAGATCGAGGCCGAGA
>NZ_BBPH01000138.1 GCF_000787695.1 Paracoccus sp. PAMC 22219
GCTTGGCCCCGCGGTTCTGGCCCTGACCGGGCGGCGGGCCGAGACGCTGAAGGCGCGCGCCTATGACGGCGATCAGGCCGCGGGTCAGCCTGCCCGCCGGGGCCGATCTGGCTTGGGCTGCGGGCGCTGGCCGATCCGGCGGGCGATTTGATGACGCCGATGAAGGGGCCGCTGACCACCCTGCGCGACGGCGACGCGACCGCCCATCGCGCGGCGCTGGCGCTGGCCAAATCGGCGCAGCTGCTGCCCGCGATGCTGCTGGTCGCGGCGCCCGCGCCGCCGGGCCTGACCGTGCTGCCGCCCGGGGCGACGCTGGCGCAATTGGCGGCTGAGAGTGCGATGGCACCGGTCGCGGCGGCGCGCCTGCCGCTGCTGTCGGCGGAGCGGTCCCGCCTGCACATCTTTCGCCCCGACGACGGCGGAGAGGAACATTACGCCATCGAGATCGGCGATCCGGCCCGTGACGCGCCCGTGCTGGCGCGATTGCATTCGGCCTGTTTCACGGGCGACGTCCTGGGCAGCCTGAAATGCGATTGCGGCCCGCAGCTGAACGCCGCCCTGGCCGCGATGGGGCAGGCGGGGGCCGGGGTGCTGCTTTATCTGAACCAGGAGGGGCGGGGCATCGGGCTGGCCAACAAGATGCGCGCATACGACCTGCAGAACCAGGGCTTCGACACGGTCGAGGCCAATCACCGCCTTGGATTCGAGGATGACGAGCGTGATTTCCGCATCGGCGCGGCCCTGCTGCGGCGGCTGGGGTTCGATGCGGTGCGGCTGATGACCAACAACCCGCGCAAGGTGGCGATGATGCAGGCCCATGGCATCGCGGTTCCCGAACGGGTGCCGCTGGTCGTGCCGCGCAACCGCCACAACACCGGCTATCTGGACGTGAAGGCCGAAAAGTCGGGGCACCTGCTGTGACCGGGATGGTGCTGACCCCGCAGGGGCTGCGGTTCCGGGGCCGGATGTTTCCCTGCAGCATCGGTCGTGCCGGAGTGACCATGACCAAGCGAGAGGGCGATCACGCCACCCCGTCGGGCAGCCATCGCATCACCGGGCTGTGGTACCGCCCCGACCGCCTTGCCCGCCCCGCACCTTGGGCACGTCCCATCGGACCAGGCGATCTGTGGTGCGACGACCCCGCGCATTTGGCCTATAATCGGCATGCGCGCGCGCCGCTGGCGGCCAGCCATGAACGTCTGCGCCGGGCCGACCCGCTGTACGACCTGGTCCTGACGACGGACTGGAATGCGGATGCGGTGCCGGGGTGGGGATCGGCGATCTTCCTGCATCAATGGCGGCGCCCCGGTTTCGGGACCGAGGGGTGCATCGCCTTTGCGCGCCATGACCTGATGTGGATCGCCCGCCACGCACCCCCCGGCACGCCGCTTTACGTGCCCTGAGCGTTTCGCGCGCCGAAGATCGCCGAACCGACGCGGACATGGGTCGCGCCATAGGCAATGGCGGTTTCGAAATCGGCGCTCATCCCCATCGACAGGCCGGACAGCCCGTGATCGCGTGCCAGATCGCGCAGCAGGCTGAAATGCGGGGCGGGGTCCTGGCCGTCGGGGGGGATGCACATCAGGCCCTGCGGCGACAGCGCCAGTTCCGCGCACAGCGCAAGGAAACCGGGCAGTTCATCCGCCAGGATGCCGGCCTTTTGCGGTTCGTCCCCAGTGTTGACCTGCACGAACAGCTGCGGGTGGCGGCCTTGCTCGGCCATCTGCGCGGCCAGCTTGCGGGCCAGGGTCACGCGGTCCAGCGTATGGATCGCGTCGAACAGTTGCACGGCCGCACGCGCCTTGTTCGATTGCAGCGGCCCGATCATGTGGACCGACACACCCGGATGCGCGGCACGCCATGCGGGCCATTTGGCCTGCGCCTCCTGGACGTAATTCTCTCCGAAGACGGTGTGGCCCGCGGCCAGTACCTCCTCGACCGTTCGGGGGGTTGCAGCTTGCTGACCGCGATCAGCGTGACGCTGCCGGGGGCGCGCCCTGCGGCGGCTTCGGCCGCGCGGATGCGGCGGGTGATGTCGTCCAGTGCCATGATCCCACCTGACAAAAAGAAAAGAGCGGGCGCAAGGCCCGCTCTTTCCATGTGACGTTTGATCGCGAAGGATCAGAAGTCGAAGCGGACGCCGAAGTCGCCGCGGACGTTCTCGTCGTAGCCACGCTCCAGCGAGCCGGCCAGGTAAGCGCCGCCCAGGTCGTAGCGAGCGCCCAGACCGAACGCGTTGTCGGTCTCGTTGCCGGCTTTGCCGTTGTTGGCGATGTAGGCCGACAGCGTGGTCAGCGGTGCGACGGTGTAGTCGCCCCACAGCGTCACGATGTTGTCGTTCGACAGGCCGTCCGAGTCGATGCCGTCGTCGGCAAAGCTCAGGCCGACGCCGTTCTCGGTGCCCGGCAGGGTGTAGTAGGCGCCGACGAAGTAGCGGTCGTTGCCGTCACGGCCAGCGCCGTCCTTGACTGCGGCAGCCGACAACGCGATGCCGTTCCAGTCGTAGTCGACCGACAGGCCCAGCTCTTCGTCGGTATCGGTCAGACCGGTCTGGTCGGGATCGATGTACGAGAAGCGAGCGGTCAGCGCGTCCACGGCGTATTCGACCGAAACGCCCAGGCGGTCTTCGGTGGCGTACGACTTCGAGCTGTAGGCAAAGTAATCGAAGTCCGTCGACACGCCGAACGAACGGCTGATCAGGCCGACTTCCGATTCATACAGCAGGCCAGCATTGTCGTATGCGGTGCCGACGTTGCCGATGGCGACGGTGAAGCCGCTGGCGGTCACGTAGACCTGACCCGGCGAAACCGAGTCGATCCCGTCATCGCCCTGATCCCACTGCAGACGGACGCGTGCACCAAAGTCGACGCCTTGGTCGGTCGAGGTGGTGGCGTGCACGTTCAGACGGACGCGGGCAGAGATCTGGGTCTCTTTTTCGCCCGGGGCGCGGTTTTCCTGATAGTCGACCGCGGTGCGGCCATAGCCCGAAATGGTGACGTCGGCGGCGGCAACGCCTGCGGACAGGACCAGCGCGGTGGAGGCGATCAGAGCCTTTTTCATGGTGTGTTCCCTCTTGTCTCTCTGTTGCCCAAGTCGGCGGTCCCGCCCTGGGTATGCGATTTGTTTCACCCTTTCGAGATTGTGATGCAACGGAATCAAGCTGCGCCTGATTTCTTTGCCCATTTCCGTGATGCACTTGGGCCACACTTTCGTGAGAATCCCCGCCGGACCGCCCTGCGGCCCCGGCGGAACGCCTGTTTCGCGGCGGGCCAAAGCGCTTGTTTCGGGGGGGCGATCCGGGCTAATGCTGACGCCTGATGCACTGACCTTCGGGGGACTGGGATGACCTATGCACGCGCCGCGCGCCTGATGATCGTCACGACGCTATGCGCCGGACTGGCCGCCTGCGGCGGGTCGGGCAGCAACGACCAGCCTGCCGGCGGCACGATGTTCGATGGTCCCGACATGCGCTCCACCGCCCGGACGACCCGCATCCAGGACCTGTTCGGGCGGTCGGGCAATTCCGACCAGATGGTCGGCGTGAACAAGTACCTGTGGAATGCCAGCCTGGACGTGCTGAGCTTTCTGCCGGTGCAGACGGTCGATCCCTTTACCGGGGTGATCCAGACCGGGTACGGCACGCCGCCGGGCGGGGGCCGGTCCTATCGCGCGACGATCCAGATCAGCGACCCGGCGCTGGACGCGCGCAGCCTGCGCCTTGCGCTGCAGGGCCCGGGCGGCGGCGCGGTCGAGCCCGGCACCGTCCGCGCGGTCGAGGATGCGATCCTGACCCGCGCGCGCCAGCTGCGCATCCAGGACGGCCGCCTGTAGGTCGTATTCGCCAGGGGCGCCCCTCAGGCCGCATCTGGACCCGCACAGGCGGGGCGTATAGACCCTGCGGGCAACGAATGACGCCCGAGGTTCCCCATGCCCTATGATCCCGCGACAAGCGAAGCCCGTTGGCAGACGGCTTGGGCCGATGCCGACGCCTTTGCCGCCATCCGCGACGAACGCCCGAAATACTATGTGCTGGAGATGTTCCCCTATCCGTCGGGGCGCATCCACATGGGCCATGTGCGCAACTATGCGATGGGCGACGTGGTGGCGCGGTTCAAGCGCGCGCAGGGGTTTTCGGTGTTGCATCCGATGGGCTGGGACGCCTTTGGCATGCCCGCGGAAAACGCCGCGATGGAGCAGGGCGGCCATCCCCGCGACTGGACCTATGCCAACATCGCCACGATGCGCGACCAGCTGAAGCCCTTGGGCCTGTCCATCGACTGGAGCCGCGAATTCGCGACCTGCGACGACGCCTATGTGGCGCAGCAGCAGGCGCTGTTCCTGGACATGCTGGACGCGGGCCTGATCACGCGCAAGTCGGCGCAGGTGAACTGGGACCCGGTCGACATGACCGTGCTGGCCAATGAACAGGTGATCGACGGCAAGGGTTGGCGGTCGGGCGCGGCCGTCGAGCGGCGCGAGCTGACGCAGTGGTTCTTCAGGATCAGCGATTACAGCGACGAGCTGCTGCAGGCGCTGGACGGGCTGAAGGGCTGGCCGGAAAAGGTGCGCCTGATGCAGGCCAACTGGATCGGCAAGTCGCGCGGGCTGCAGTTCAGCTTTGCCACCGTGGATGCGCCCGCGGGCCATGACGCGATTGAGGTCTATACCACCCGTCCCGACACGCTGATGGGGGCCAGCTTCGTCGCGCTGTCGCCGGATCATCCGCTGGTCAAGGAGCTGGCCGCGACCCGCCCCGAGATCGAGGCCTTCCGCGAGGAATGCCGCCGCATCGGCACCACCGAGGAGGCGATCGAGACCGCGCCCAAGCTGGGGCTTGATACCGGCCTGACCGTGGCGCATCCGCTGGACGCGGATTGGCACCTGCCCATCTGGATCGCGAATTTCGTGCTGATGGATTACGGCACCGGCGCGATCTTCGGCAGCCCGGCGCATGACGAGCGCGACCATGAGTTCGCCACGAAATACGGGTTGCCCATCCGCGCGACCTTTGGCCAGCCCGGCATGACGCTGGATCAGGCCGATGCGCTGGTGGCGGACGCGCCCTTCGTGCCGGGCAAGACGGAGGCCGTGACCTATGTCCGCGGCTTCAGCGGCACGGCCGACCAGACCGGAGAGGCCGCCGTGGATGCGGCCATCGCCCATGCCGAGGCGCAGGGATATGGCGAGGGCGTTACCAAGTTCCGCCTGCGGGACTGGGGCATCTCGCGCCAGCGCTATTGGGGCTGCCCGATCCCGGTCCTGCATTGCGACAGCTGCGGGACCGTGCCCGAAGCGAAGCAGAACCTGCCCGTGCTGCTGCCGCAGGACGTCACCTTCGACGTGCCGGGCAACCCGCTGGACCGCCACCCGACCTGGCGTCAGGCGACCTGCCCGCGCTGTGGCGGGGCGGCGCGGCGGGAAACCGACACGATGGACACCTTTGTCGATTCGTCCTGGTATTACGCGCGGTTTACCTCGCCGGGGGCGGACACGCCGACGGACCGGGCGGATGCGGAATACTGGATGAACGTGGACCAGTATATCGGCGGGGTCGAACACGCGATCCTGCACCTGCTGTATTCGCGCTTTTTCGCCCGCGCGATGGTCAAGACCGGCCATCTGCCCGACACGGCGAGTGAGCCGTTCGACGCCCTGTTCACGCAAGGGATGGTCACGCACGAGATCTATCGGACCACCGACGACCGGGGCCGCCCGGTCTATCACCTGCCCGAGGACGTGACCGAGGGCCGGCTGGCCGACGGCACGGCGGTCGAGGTGATCCCGTCGGCCAAGATGTCGAAGTCCAAGAAGAACGTCGTCGACCCGGTCAGCATCGTCGAAAGCTTTGGCGCCGATACCGCGCGCTGGTTCATGCTGTCTGACAGCCCGCCGGAACGCGACGTGGAATGGACCGCCGCCGGAGCGGAGGCCGCGTTCAAGTTCCTGTCCCGCGTCTGGCGTCTGGCGGACGAGGTCCCCGAAGGGGGCGATGACGCCGACCTGACGCGCACCGCGCATCGCGCCATCGCGGATGTCACCCGCGCCATCGAGGGCTTCGCCTTCAACAAGGCGGTCGCGAAACTCTATGAACTGGCCAATGCGGTGGCGAAATCGCAGGCCGGAGGAGAGGCGCGCCGCGCGGCCCTGCGGATCATGGCACAGCTGATGGCGCCGATGGTTCCGCACCTGGCCGAAGAGGTCTGGTCGAAATCGGGCGGGCAGGGCATGGTCGTCGATGCGGGCTGGCCAAAGGCCGACCCGACCCTGCTGGAGGACGACAGCGTGACCCTTCCCATCCAGATCAACGGCAAGCGCCGGGCCGAGATCACCGTGCCCAAGGACATGCCCAAGGACCAGATCGAGGCGCTGGTGCTGGCCGACGACACCGTGCTGCGGTTCCTGGACGGGGCGGCCGTGAAAAAGCTGATCGTGGTGCCGGGGCGGATCGTCAATGTGGTCGCCTGATCGCCGGGCAGTCCTGTTGGGGCTGCTGGCAGTGTCCGGGCTGGCGGCCTGCGGGCTGTCGCCGGTCTATGGGCCGGGCGGCGGGGGCGGCAAGCTGTTCGGCAAGGTCCGCCCGCGCGACCCGGACACGCCGTTGGACTTCATCTTCAACCGCCGCCTGGCGGAACGCTTGGGCCCCGAGGATGCGGCCGTCTATGACCTGGACTATCGTATCAATGCTGGCGTCGTGGCCCAGGCCATCACCCCCGACGAGGTCACGACCCGCTATTCGCTGAACGGCACCGCCGATTTCGCGCTGACCGGGCCGGGGGGCGCGGTGATCACCCAAGGGCGCGTCAGCAGCTTTACCTCCTATTCCACCACCGGGACCACGATCTCGACCCTGGCGGCCGAGGGCGATGCACGTGAGCGGCTGGCGCTGATGCTGGCCGATCAGGTCGTCACGCGCCTGCTGGCGGCCGCATCCGGCCTGCCGGACTGACGGCATGCTGCTGAAGGGGGCCGAGATCGCGCGCTATTTGGCCCGCCCCGACCCCTCGCGGCCGGGGGTGCTGATCTATGGGCAGGACGCGATGCGTGTCGCGCTGAAACGCGCCGAGGTCGTGCGCGCCCTGACCGGCGAAAAGGCCGACGAGGAGATGCGCCTGACCCGCATGCCCGGCGGGGGTCTGAAGAAGGACCCGGCCCAGCTGATCGACGCGGTGCGCGAGGTGGGCTTCTTTCCCGGCCCGCGGGTGGTCGTGGTCGAGGACACGCCCGATCTGGCCACCGACGCGATCCGCGATGCGCTGACCGGCTGGCGGCAGGGGGATGCGGTGATCGTCGTCACCGCGGCCAGCCTGTCCAAGTCATCCTCTCTGCGCCGCCTGTTCGAGACGCATGGCCAGGCGGTCACCGCCCCCATCTATGACGACCCCCCGACCGAGGACGAGATCGCCCGCTGGCTGGCCGATGCCGGCCTGCGCGAGGTGCCGCGCGACGCGATGCGCGAACTGGGCCTGCTGGCGCGTGCGCTGGACCCGGGTGATCTGCGCCAGACGGTCGAGAAGATCGGCCTGTACAAATACCAGGACCCGACGCCCTTGACGGTCGAGGAGATCGCCCTGCTGGCCCCGGCCACCATCGAGGCCGATCTGGACGAGCTGATCCACACCGTCGCCGAACGGCGCGAGGAGGATTTCGGCCCGCTGATGCGCCGGATCGACCATCAGGGCATCCAGCCCGTGGCCCTGTGCATCGCGGCGCTGCGCCATTTCCGCACGCTGCATCTGGCGGCTGCCGATCCGGCGGGGCCGGGGGTGGCGCTGGCCCGCGCGCGGCCGCCGGTCTTCGGTCCGCGCCGCGACCGCATGACCCGGCAGGCGCAAAGCTGGGGCATGGGCCCGCTGGAGGAGGCGGTGTCGCTGCTGCTGACCACCGACATGACGCTGCGCTCCGCCAGCCGTGCGCCGCAGATGCCGCTGGTGGAACGCGCGCTGCTGCGCCTGGCGATGAAGCCGCGGGGGCGGCGGTGAGCCTTGCCCTGGTGATCGGGGCGGGGCCTGCCGGGCTGATGGCGGCCGAGGCGCTGATGGCGCCGGGCCGGCAGGTGGTGGTGGTCGATGCCATGCCCACGCCCGCGCGCAAGTTCCTGATGGCGGGGAAATCCGGGCTGAACCTGACGCGCGACGAACCGCTTGCGGATTTTGGTGCGCAGATCGTCGGGGCGGAGGGGCGCGACTGGCTGGCGACCGATACCGGGGCCTTCGGCCCGCAGGCGGTGCGGGACTGGGCCGAGGGCCTGGGCATCGCGCTGTTCGCGGGATCGACGGGCCGGGTGTTTCCGGTGGGCATGAAGGCCTCGCCGCTGCTGCGGGCCTGGCTGGCGCGGCTGCGTGCGGGCCGGGTCGAGCTGCGGTCGCGCTGGCGGTGGGTCGGGCTGGAGGGCGGCTTTGTCTTTGACACGCCCGACGGTCGTCAGGTGCTGCACCCCGATGTGACGGTGCTGGCCTTGGGCGGAGCCAGCTGGCCGCGTCTGGGGTCGGATGCGGGTTGGGTGCCGATCTTGGCGAAGGCCGGGGTCGCCATTGCGCCCTTTCGCCCCGCCAACATGGGATTTCGCGTCGACTGGTCGCCCGCGATGGCGCGGCTGCATGGCGCGCCGGTCAAGGGTGTCGCGATTCGCGCGGGCGACAGCGTCAGCCGCGGCGAATGGGTCATCACCCCCGACGGGATCGAGGGGGGCGGCGTCTATGCCGTCGCGGCGCCGATCCGTGACGGGCAGGCTGCCCATGTCGATCTGGCCCCCGATCTGGACTACGCGGCGCTGGCGCGACGCTTTGCGCAGCCGCGCGGAAAGCTGAGCCTGGGCAACTGGCTGCGCCGCATTCTGGGCGATCCGGCGCGGGTCGGCCTGCTGCTGGAATGGGCGCGGCCCTTGCCGGACGACGCCGATGATTGGGCTGCGCGGGCCAAGGCGCTGCCGCTGCGCCATGCCGGGCCGATGGGGCTGGACCGGGCGATCTCCTCGGCCGGGGGCATCCGGTCGGACGCGCTGATGCCTGATCTTGAATTGCGCGCACTGCCCGGCGTCTTTGCCGCCGGAGAGATGCTGGACTGGGAGGCGCCGACGGGCGGCTATCTGCTGACCACCTGCTTGGCGACCGGGCTGCGCGCGGGCCAGGCGGCTGCCCGAAGGCTTTAAAGCGCCATGGCCCGTTGATAGGCGGGTCGCTGGCGGATGCGGTCCAGGTATTCGGTCAGTCGGTGTTCCACGATCGGGAACCGCGCGGACAGCGCCCAGTCCAGGCAATGCGCCAGGATCACGTCGGGTACCGTCATCCGCTCGCCCATCAGATAGGGTCCGTCGGACATGCGGTGGACCAAGGTCTTCTGGCTGGCCTCGAATTCCCACCGCAGGGTGTTCTTGATCGCGCCAAGGCGCATCTCTTCGGGCAGGATGAAGCTGTGGCGCGCGGCCAGCCACAGCGCCGCGTCGAATTCGTCCAGCAGGAACTGGGTCAGGCTGTCCTGGCGCGCCCGGTCCAGCGTTCCGGCCGGGTGGGTCAGGTCGCCGTGGCGGTCGGCCAAATAGGTCAGGATCGCGGTCGAATCGGTGATCGGCGTGCCGTCGTCGATCAATACCGGAACCTTGCCCGCGGGGTTGAACTGCGCCACGCCGTCGCTGCGCGGATTGGCGGGGATATGGTCATAGGGCTGCCCCAGCTCCTCCAGCATCCACAGGACGCGCAGGGCGCGGGACTTGGCGGTGCCGATGACGCGGTACATGGGGATCCTCCTGGCCGTTGGACGGACAGAAGGCCCCAGCCCCCGCGCCGCGTCAAGCGCGGCGGCAGGAGATCAGTTGCTGGCGATACATCTCGGACCGCTGGCCCACGGACCCGGCAACGCGCATCAGCCAGCTTTTCTGGCGGAAGCTGCCGCGGGCAAAGCCGCTGCGTCCTTCGTGATAGGCCAGGTATTGCGACGTGGCGTCATTCTTGGACAGGCCAAGCCGCTGCTGACTGCCATGCATGTACCAGCCCATGAAATCGGTGGCGTCGCGGATGCTGTCGCGGCGGGCGCGGCGGTTGCCGGTCTCGCGCTGATATTCCTCCCAGGTGCCGTCCAGGGCCTGGGAATAGCCGAATGCGCTGCTTTGCCGGCCGATGGGAATGACCCCAAGCGCGTATTGATGCGGGGTCCGCGCATCGCCGATGAATTTCGATTCCTGGTACAGCGTCGCCATCTGCACATGCACCGGCACGCCCCATTTGCGTTCGGTCTGGCGCATGGCGCGCAGATAGGCGGGCCGTTCCGCGGTGATCGCGCATGCGTTGTCCAGCTGCCGCGGCGCGCTGAAGTTCCCGCCGCCCCCGCACGAGGCGACCAGCCCGACAATGGCCAGCTTCAGTAGCCTGTTCATCCTGCCCTCGTTCTCTTGTTTTGCGGACAGTCTACGCAAAATCACCCGCCTGTGAAATCACAAAGCCGGAAGCGGGGCGGGGGCTTGCCGATGGATCAGCCCGATCCTTCGGGACGCAGCAGCGCGTTCAGCGCCATCAGGTCAGCCGCCCCGGCATCCAGCAGCAGCGATTCCAGCGCCCGGTAATGGGACAGGACCTGCTGTCCGGTGGGGGTCACGGTGGCGCCGCCGCCGCCCGCGCCGCCCCGCGCGCTGTCGATGACCGGGTCGGCAAAGGCGGTGTTCATCTCCTCGACCAGGGTCCAGGCGCGCTTGTAGCTCATCCCCATCTCGCGCGCGGCGGCCGAGATGGAGCCAAGCCGCCCGATCCGCGCCAGCAGCTCGGCCTTGCCCGGCCCCAGGATCAGGGGCGAGTCGTATTCCAGGCGCAGCTTGATGCGCAGCCGGGGGCCGGTCTGGGTCATGGGATCTCTCTCGTTATTCCTGCGCAACATAGCGCCTTGCGCGGGGGCATGCAATTTGCCGCGACGACACGGTTGCGGGACGTGTGCAGCGCGCCCAGACTGTCGTCAAAGGCAAGAGGAGGCCCATTCATGTCCGCATCCGATATCGTCATCCTGTCCGGCGCCCGCACCGCCATCGGCACCTTCGGGGGCAGCTTGGCCGCGATCCCGCCGATCGCCCTGGCCGCTACCGTCACCCGCGCCGCGCTGGAGCGTGCGGGCCTGGCCCCCGACCGGATCGGGCAGGTGGTCTTTGGCCACGTCATCAACACCGAACCCCGCGACATGTACCTGTCGCGCGTCGCCATGCTGGAGGCGGGCATCCCGCACACCACGCCCGCGATGAACGTGAACCGCCTGTGCGGATCGGGCGCGCAGGCCATCGTGTCGGCGGCGCAGGCGCTGATGCTGGGCGACGCCGAATTCGCCATCGCTGGCGGCGCCGAGAGCATGAGCCGGTCGCCCTATGTCGTGCCTTCGGCGCGCTTCGGGGCCAAGATGGGCGACCAGTCGATGCTGGACATGATGACCGGCGCGCTGACCTGCCCGATGGGCACGGGCCATATGGGCGTCACCGCGGAAAACGTCGCCGCCGAGCATGACATCACCCGCGAACAGCAGGACGCCTTCGCGATGGAATCGCAGCGCCGCGCGGCGGCGGCCATCGCGGCGGGTTATTTCACCGATCAGATCGTCCCGGTCGAGGTCAAGTCGCGCAAGGGTATGGTCGCCTTTGACACCGACGAACACCCCAAGGACACCAGCCTGGACAAGCTGGCCGGACTGAAGGCCGTGTTCCAGAAGGGCGGCAGCGTGACTGCGGGCAATGCCAGCGGCATCAACGACGGCGCCGCGGCGCTGGTCCTGGCGCGGGCCGATGCGGCCGAACGCGAAGGGCTGACCCCGCGGGCGCGGATCCTGGGCTATGCGGTGGCGGGCGTGCGCCCCGAGGTGATGGGCATCGGCCCGATCCCCGCGGTCGAGGCGCTGATGGCGCGGACCGGGCTGAAGGCCGGCGATTTCGACGTCGTCGAATCGAACGAGGCCTTTGCCGCGCAGGCGCTGGCGGTGAACAAGGGCCTTGGTCTGGACCCGGCCCGTGTGAACCCCAATGGCGGCGCCATCGCCCTGGGCCATCCGGTCGGCGCCACGGGCGCGATCCTGATGGTCAAGGCCATCCACGAGCTGGAGCGGACGGGCGGTCGCACCGCGCTGATCACCATGTGCATCGGCGGCGGGCAGGGCATCGCCATCGCGATCCGTCGCGACTGACGCACCGTCCTGGCGACGTTTGCGCAACCGGTCTGGTTTCCAGACCGGTTTTTTCTTGCTTTCCGCCGTGAACCCGTCCCGAATGATACGGACAATTCGAGGAGGAATTGGGGTGTCACAGGGAATAATGTTCATCGCCGCGGCCATGCCGATCGCGGTGGTGTTTGTCTTGCTGGTCGTCATGCGACGGTCCGCGAAACTGTCGATGATGACCGCCTATGCGGTCACGGTGCTTCTGGCGCTGTTTCTGTGGGGCGCGCCGCTGGCGCGGGTCGCGGGGGCCACGGTCAACGGCCTGGTGACGGCGGTCACGCTGCTCTACATCGTCTTCGGGGCGATCCTGCTGCTGTACACGGTGCAGGAATCGGGCGCGATCCGGACGATCCGGCGGGGGTTCATGGACATCTCGCCCGACCGGCGCATCCAGGCGATCATCATCGCGTGGATGTTCGGGTCGATGATCGAGGGCGCGTCGGGGTTCGGCACGCCTGCCGCCGTCGCGGCGCCGCTGCTGCTGGCGATCGGCTTTCCGGCCATGGCCGCGGTCATGGTCACGCTGATCATCCAGTCGACGCCCGTGTCGTTCGGCGCGGTCGGCACGCCGATGCTGGTCGGCGTCAACACCGGCCTGTCGAACAGCCCCGAGGTCGCCGCCGCCATCGCGCCCCTGACGCTTGCCGAATACGTGCCGGTGGTGGCCGCGCAGGTGGCGCTGGTCCATGCGCTGGTCGGCGTGCTGATCCCGCTGCTGATGGTCGGCATGCTGACCCGGTTCTTCGGCACCGATCGCAGCTTTGCCAAGGGCTTCCGGGCGTGGAAATTCGCGATCTTTGCGGGCCTGGCGTTCACGATGCCCTATCTACTGGTCGCGCGGGTTCTGGGGCCGGAATTCCCGTCCCTGCTGGGCGGGCTGATCGGCCTGATGATCGTGGTGCCCGCGGCGCGGGCGGGGTGGTTCATGCCCTCCGACACGTTCGACTTTCCGGCGCGCGCCCAATGGGACGAGGGCTGGCAGGGCAACATCGAACCCGACCAGGCCGAACTGGGCCCCGATGATCGCCGCATCGGCCTGCTGACCGCCTGGATGCCCTATGTCATCGTCGCGGCGCTGCTGGTGCTGACGCGGACCATCGCGCCGCTGAAGGCGTGGCTGACCGGGCCGGACACCACACTGGCGCTGCGCGACCTGTTCGGGTCGGGCATCAACGCGACCGCGCAGTTCGCCTATTCGCCGGGGACGGTGATGATCATCGCATCCCTGATCTCGGTCGCGCTGTTCCGCATGCGGGGCAGCGATTATGGTCGGGCCTGGAAGATCTCGGGGCGCACGATGCTGGCCGCCGCACCCGCGCTGCTGCTGGCCGTGCCGATGGTACAGGTGTTCATCAATTCGGGGTCCGACGGCGTGGCATCCATGCCGATCACCCTGGCCGAGGGGATGGCCGCCGCGACCGGTGCCAGCTGGCCGCTGTTCGCGCCGATCGTCGGTGCGTTGGGCGCGTTCATCGCCGGGTCGAACACGGTGTCGAACATGATGTTCGCGCTGTTCCAGTTCTCGGCCGCGCAGGGCATCGGGCTGGACCTGGCGGGAATCACCGTCGTGGTGGTGCTGCAGGCCGTCGGCGGTGCCGCGGGCAACATGGTCTGCGTGCACAACGTCGTGGCCGCATCGGCCGTCGTGGGTCTGACCGACCGCGAGGGCGACATCATCCGCAAGACGCTGATCACCATGGCCTATTACGTGGTGCAGGCGGGCCTGATCGGGATGGCGCTGATCGGCGGCGGGCTGTGGTGGCTGGCGGCGCTGATCTGGGCCGCGGTGGTGGTGGGCGCGATGCGCGCCAACCGCGACCGGGACGCGGTGCCGGTCCGTACCTGACGTCTGGCTGGTTAAGTCGAAGCGGGCGGCTCCTCGGGGCCGCCCGTTTTTCATTGCGCCCCGCGACCGTGCAAAAGGGGGTGGCGCAAAAGGAACGGGCCGCCCAGCAAAAGGCGGCCCGCGAGATCCAAGGAGATGGTCCGGTTAGGGGCGGACGGTGGTCCGGTCCCAACCAGGGGTGATGGCCTTCGGGGCTGCCCTCAGGCCGTGGTCCCCCCGACTGTTCCGAAACGTCTCTCCACTATCACTCTAGACACTGGACCACCTCCTTTCAAAAGATTGCTGTATATCTGCAGGCTGACACAGATCGAAAATCTGTCAATCAGCTTTCTGCCCTGTGCCCCAACAAATTGCGGACGATGATGCGGAACGGCACAAGGGCCAGTATCGCCAGACCAAGTTTGACCAGCCAATCGGCAAATGCCAACGAAACCCACAGCGCGGTGACCGGTCCCGCGCCAAGCAGCGGAACGGCCTCGTTGGCCCAGCCCGTGTTGCCGTCCGCAGGCAGCACCGCGGCGAATGCGATTCCAAAGAACAGCACCGTGTCCAGCGCCGATCCCAGCAGGGTCGAGACCAGCGGCGCCCGCCACCAGCGCCCGCC
>NZ_BBPH01000137.1 GCF_000787695.1 Paracoccus sp. PAMC 22219
CGACCGAATCCGCCCTTGATGAACCCGCGACCGACCAGCCTGCGGCGCAGCCCTTTGGCCCGCCGCCCCCGCCGGTGTGGTTCACCTTGTCCGGGACCGACGCGCAATACGACGCCTGTCGGTTGGCGCTGTCGGTGATGGGCGCACAGTTCCGCCCGCAGCCCCCCGTCACCGACCCGGACAACCGCGACTGCGGCATCGCCCGCCCGCTGCAGGTCAGCCGCATCCTGCCCGACGTCGCCCTGTCGGGCGAGCCGGTGATGCGCTGCGAGGCTGCGCTGTCGCTGGCCCTGTGGACGCGCGATTTCCTGCAGCCCGCCGCGGGGTTGCTGCCCGACACGCCCCGCCTGACGGCGCTGGAGACCGGCCCCGCCTATTCCTGCCGCGACCGCGTGGGTACCGGCGATGCCGATCCGAAACCATCGGAACACGGATATGGCAATGCGATCGACGTGATGGGGTTCCGGTTCGGCGACGGCGAACCGGTCCTGGTCCAGCCGCGCCAAGGCGATGGCGATGCTGCCGAAAGCTTTCAGCGCGCCGCGCAAAGCACGGGATGCCTGCTGTTTACCACGGTCCTGGGACCGGGATCGAACGCGGCGCATGACGACCACCTGCATCTGGACATGGCGGCGCGGAACGGCGGCTGGCGGCTGTGCGAATGACGCCTCAGCGGCTTTGGCGTTCCATGTCCAGATAGGTCGGATCGAACCGGGCCAGCATCGCCAGACCCTTCCAGTCCAGGATCGACACGTCCGCCCCCGACCAGCGCAGCAACCCGCGGTCACGCAGATCGCGCACCGCACGGTTCACATGGATGGGCGAATAGCCAAGGATGTCCGCCAGTTCCCGCTGCAGCAGCGGCAGGGAGAACTGGTGGTCCGCCGCGGCCCCGACTGCGTTCAGGCGGGTATAGACCTCGCACAGCAGATGGGCCAGATGCGCGCTGGACCGCAGTGATGCCGCCGCGACCAGCCATTGCCGGTGCACGGCCGCGTCGATCAGCGTGGCCATCCACAGCAGGCGGGTCAGGTGCGGAAAGTTCTCGGTGATCTCGACCAGCTCGTCATGGTCGACGAATTCGACCTCGGCGGCGCCGACGGCCACGACGGAATGCTCCAGCCCGGCCAGAACGAATCCGTGCAGATCAACGAAATCGCCGGGCACGTGCAGGGCGGTGATCACGCGTTCATCGGGCCGCCCGACCAGCCGGTGAGACCGTGCCGACATGCCGCGCAACATCATGCAGCTGCGTTTCGCCACCCGGTCGACCGGAACGATCACCTCTCCGGGGGCGAAGCTGACATGCTGGGTGCGCAAGGCGCGCAAGCGGGCCAGATCGCGTTCGGGCAGGCTGTCACGCCGTTGAAGGAAGCGGATAAAATATTCGGTTATCGCCATTCCGCCCCTCCTTCTAAGGCAGCCGGACAGTTGCAAATCGGGATTCTGGACGCAATGGCCGCCCCCCGCGTTCTAACATTGATTAAGCCAACGCGGCCAGCCATCCCTTGGTTTCACGCCCGCGCCCGCATCGGCAGGCGAAGCGCGGCGTCCAACGCGGCAAAGCTGCCGGGAATGTCCGGACAGCGGCGGGTCACGAACTCGTCCAGCTGCGGGTACAGGCGCACCGCCTCGTCCAGCTTGGCGTCCGATCCGGGCGCATAAAGGCCCGCCCGGATCATCAGCTCTGATTCGGCATAGGCGCCAAGCGCCGCCCGGGCGCGCCCGATGGCCGCATTCTCGAACGCGCTGGCGGCGTCGGGCAGCGACCGCGACACCGACCGCACCACGTCGACCGCTGGAAAACGGCCACGTTCCGCGATGGTGCGGTCCAGCACCACATGCCCGTCCAGCGTGCCGCGCAGGATGTCGGCCACCGGCTCCTCCATGTCGGACCCCGCGACCAGCACGCTGAAGATACCGGTGATGTCGCCCGCGCCTTCCGGACCGGGGCCGGCGCGTTCGGCCAGGGCCATGATCAGGTTGGACACCGACGGGGGAAAGCCGCGATAGCTGGGCGGTTCGCCCGCGGCGAGCGCAATCTCGCGATGCGCCTCGGCAAAGCGGGTGATCGAATCGGCCAGGAACAGCACGTGGCGGCCCTGATCGCGGAAATGCTCGGCCACCGCCATCGCGGCCCAGGCACAGCGTCGCCGGATCAGCGGCGACTGGTCCGAGGTCGCCGCGACGATCACCGCGCGGGCCATGCCTTCGGAGCCCATCGTCCTTTCGACGAACTCGCGCAGCTCGCGCCCGCGCTCTCCGATCATGGCGATCACCACGACATCGGCCTGCACGCCGCGCGCCATCTGCGACAGAAGCGTCGATTTCCCCACACCCGACCCGGCGAACAGGCCGATCCGCTGGCCTGCCACGATGGGCAGCAGCGTGTCAAAGACCGCCAACCCCGTGGCCAGCCGCGCCCCAAGCCGCTTGCGTGTCGCCGCGGGCGGTGCATCGGCACGAAAGCTGCGATGCGTCAGGCCGTGGGACAGCGGGCGGCCGTCCAGGGGCTGTCCCAACGGGTCGATGATCCGCCCGATCCACGCGTCGCAGGGGGCGATTCGCGGCGCGAAATCCAGCTGGACCTGGGCGCCGACCGACAACCCCTCGATCGGGCCTTCGGGCAGGATCTGGGCGGTGCGGGGCGACAGGCCCACGATCTCGCCGCCCAGATCGCCCGATTGCAGGGCGATTCGCACCCGATCGCCCACCGACGCACGCCCGTTCAGCCCCTCGACGGCGATCAGGCCCGCGCGGATCGACTGAACCCGCCCGTAATGCGTGGCCAGACGCAGCTGCGACAGCCGGCGCGCGATCGATTCAAGCTTGTCCATCCGATCTCCTTTCGCCGCGTGTCGAAAATCCGGCGGCTGAAACGGTTTCTAAACCAATTGGGGTTAAGACCGGGTTTATCGAGATTGAGGAGAAGCCTCATGTTTGAGAAGATCGAAATGCTGCGGATGGCCCGCGCCATGGGCCAGCACACGCAGGCCCGCCACATCGAGGTGGCGCGCAACATCGCCAATGCCGACACGCCCGGTTTCCGGGCGCACGACCTGCAACCCTTTGCCGAAACCTATCGGCGGGCCGAGGATGGCGGCACGCTGCGCGTGTCGAACGCCCGCCACCTGGACAGCCCGCAATGGTCCCCCGGCGGGGCGCGGGTGATCGAGGTCGCGGGGCCCGTGTCTCCGAACGGCAACTCGGTGTCGCTGGAGGAGGAGATGGTCCGCGCCGCCGAGGTCAAGAGCCACCATGACCGATCGCTGGCCATCTATCGATCGGGGCTGGACCTGCTGCGGTCCAGCCTGGGACGCAGGTAAGGAAACACCATCATGACCGATCCGCTTTCACCGCTGCGCATGGCAGCGTCGGGGATGCGTGCGCAGACCGAACGCCTGCGCCACACGTCCGAAAACATCGCGAACGCCGACACGCCCGGCTATCGCCGCAAGCTGGTGGCGTTTGAGGAGGCCGTCCGTTTCGGCCGCCCCACGGGCGAGGTCCAGGCCGGCCGCATGCGGCTGGACCAGTCGACGCTGCCGCAGATCCACGACCCGGCGCATCCGATGGCCGACCAGGACGGCTATTACGACGGGTCCAACGTCGATCTGGTGATCGAGCTGGCCGACGCCCGCGAGGCGGGCCGCAGCTACGAGGCCAACCTGCGCATGTTCGAACAGACCCGCCAGATGAGCGGGTCGCTTCTTGACCTCCTTCGCCGCTAGAAAGGCTGACCCATGATTTCCGGACTGAACGCCGCCAACGCCTATTCCGCCGCCCGCACCGCCGTGGCCCCCCAGCAGGGATCCGAAGCCCTGGCCCGCGTGGGTCAGGCGGCCGAGGATTTCGCCGCCCAGATGGCCCAGGTCGACCAGGTCGCCGCCGGTTCGATGACCGGCCAGACCAGCACCCAGCAGCTGGTCCAGACCATCGCCGAGGCCGAGCTGACCATGAACACGGTCGTGGCCATCCGCGACAAGGTCGTCGAGGCGTACCAGGAAATCCTGCGGATGCCCGTGTGATGAACGGGGGTGTGTGATGGGCGAAACGGTCCTTTTCGACATGCTGCGCCAGGCGCTGCTGATCTCGGTGCGGATCTCGGCCCCGCTGCTGGGGGTCGCGCTGATCGCGGGGGTGGTGATCGGCCTGTTCCAGGCGCTGACCTCGGTCCAAGAGATGACGCTGACCTTCGTGCCCAAGGTGGGGCTGATGCTGGTCGTGTTCTGGGTCTCGATGAGCTTCATGACCACCGCCCTTGCGGATTTCTACCTGGGCGAAATCATTCCCATGATCGCGGGCAGCTGAGATGGACAACGCAATCTATGCCAGCCTGTCGCGACAATCCGGCCTGATGGCCGAGATGCGCGTCGTGGCCAACAACATCGCCAACGCCAACACCACCGGATACCGGCGCGAGGGCGTGATCTTTGCCGAACACCTCTCCGCGCTGGACCGCCAAGGCGACACGCTGTCGATGGCCCATGCGCGCGGCCGCCTGCTGGACCTGCAGCAGGGCGGGCTGACGCAGACCAACAACAGCATGGACCTGGCCATCGAGGGCGAGGGGTTCTTTCTGGTCGAGGCGCCCGACGGGCTGCGCCTGACCCGCGCCGGCGCCTTCATCCCCTCGGCCGAGGGAGAGCTGATGACCGCCGACGGCCACCGCCTGCTGGACGAAGGCCAGGCCCCGATCATCCTGCCGGCGGGCGCCAATTCGGTGTCCATCGGCCCCGACGGCACGCTGTCGTCGAACGGCCTGCCCTTTGGCCGCATCGGCCTGTTCACCCCGCCCGAGGGCACCGACCTGACCCGCCAGAGCGGCACGGGCTTTGCCGTCGAGGGCGACCCGCAGCTGGTCGAGGAGGGCCGCATCCGCCAGGGCTTTCTGGAGGACAGCAACGTCGACCCGATCTTCGAGATCACCCGCATGATCGAGGTCCAGCGCGCCTACGAGCTGGGCCAGACCTTCCTGGATCGCGAGGATCAGCGGATCCGCGGCGCGATCACCGCCATGACCCGATAAGGAGCCACCATGAGAGCCCTGCAGATCGCCGCCTCCGGCATGAGCGCACAGCAGACCCGCGTCGAGGTCATCTCGAACAACCTCGCGAACATGTCGACGACCGGCTACAACGCCCGCCGCGCCGAATTCGCGGACCTGCATTACCAGCAGGCCGCCCGCCCCGGCAGCGTCACGGCCGCCGACGGCACGGTGATCCCCGCCGGGGTCCAGCTGGGCCTGGGCGTGCGCCCCACCGCGGTCAGCGTGAACCTGCAGCAGGGGGCGCTGGCGCAGACCGGCGGCGACCTGGACCTGGCCATCGAGGGCGACGGCTATCTGGAGGTGACGCTGCCTTCCGGGATCTCGGGCTATACCCGCGACGGCGGCCTGAAACGGTCGCCCGAGGGGCAGATCGTGACCTCGGACGGCTATCCGGTCGTGCCCGACATCACCATCCCCGAGGATGCCCGCGCCATCACCATCAACGCCGGCGGAGAGGTCTATGCCTATTTCGCCGACCGGGTCGAACCCGAACTGCTGGGCCAGCTGACCCTGGCCGGGTTCGCCAACGAAAAAGGTCTCGAGGCGATCGGGTCGAACCTGTTCATCGAAACGGCGGCCTCGGGCGGCCCGCAGGTCGTGAACCCCGGCGAAGACGGCCTGGGCACCCTGCGCCAGGGCTATCTGGAGGAAAGCTCTGTCGATGCGGTGCGCGAGATCACCGACCTGATCAAGGCGCAGCGCGGCTACGAGCTGAACGCCAAGGTCATCACCGCCGCCGACCAGATGCTCGGCGCGACGACGCAGGTGCGGTGATGCGCGCGCTGATCCTGATGCTGGCGCTGCTGCCGGGGGCGGCCTTCGCGGGCGGCCTGGGCGCGGCCCATACCCTGCCGGTCGGCCACGTGATCGCGGCGGGCGACCTGACGGTGATCGACACCGACCGGCCCGGCCTTGTGGATCCGTCCGCCGCGATCGGCATGCAGACCCGCATCACCATCTACGAAGGCCGGCCGCTGCACGCCAACATGCTGCAGGCGCCCCGCGTGATCGGCCGCAACCAGATCGTGCGCCTGCGCTTTCAGCGCGGCACGCTGCGGATCGACACCGAGGGGCGCGCCATGTCGGACGGCGCCGCGGGCGAACTGATCCGCGTCATGAACATGGGCTCGCGCAGCACGGTCACCGCCCAAGTGATGCCGGACGGCACGCTGGCCATCATCAATTGAGAGGAACGACGATGAAACCCGCCTATCTGCTGTGCCTGGCCCTTGCCGCCGCGGGCTGTTCGCGCGCCGCCAATATCGGCCAGGCGCCCGAGCTGACCTCGCCGCGCGACACCGAGGAATTCCTGGCGATGACGAACCCGCCGCTTAACCTGCCGCTGGATTCGGGCCGCCCCGAGGCCGCCGCGTCCCTTTGGGCCGGTACGCAATCCTCGCTGATCAGCGACAGGCGAGCGGCGATCCGCGGCGACATCCTGACCGTCGTGATCGAGATCGACGACGAGGCCACGATCAGCAACAGCAGCGGCCGCAACCGCTCCAGCAACGAGAGCCTGTCGATCCCGCAGATGGTCGGCATCCCGCAGCGCCTTGGCGAAAAGCTGCCCGAGGGCGCCAGCTTCGACAACCTGGCCGATGCGTCGTCGTCGTCATCCTATCGCGGCAACGGCAACATCTCGCGGCGCGACCAGCTGACGCTGCGTGTGGCGGCCACGGTCGTGGACACGCTGCCCAACGGCACGCTGCAGATCCAGGGCACGCAGGAGGTCCGCGTGAACTTCGAGCTGCGCGAACTGACCGTCAGCGGCTTCGTGCGTCCTGCCGACATCGATCGCAGCAACGAAATTGCCTATGACCGCATCGCCGGCGCGCGCATCAGCTATGGCGGCCGCGGCCAGATCACCGATGTGCAGCAGCCGCGCTATGGCCAGCAGATCGCCGACATCGTCCTGCCCTATTGAAGGTGTTCCCGTGATCAAGAAAATCATTCCCATCGCCCTGCCTCTGCTGGCCCTGGTCGGCGGCGCATTCGGCGGCGACATGCTGCGGACGCCTGCGTCCCCGTCGGAACCTGCAGCCGAAACCGCGGGCGCGGACGGTCATGACGCGGCGCCAGCCGATGACGGTCACGGCGGTGGCGAAGACCACGGCGGTGACGACCACGGCGGCGGCGGTGATCCCGCCGAGGCCGCATTTTTCCAGTTCCCCACCCAGTTCTTCGTTCCGCTGATGCGTCAGGGCGACCTGCGTGACGTGATGATCCTGACGGTGACCTTGCAGACAGACGGCGCCAGCCTCGATGCGCTGTCGAAAAAGGAGCACACCCTGCGCGATGCGCTGCTGCGCCAGCTGATGATCCACGCCAACACTGGCGGGTTCGACGGCAACTTCACCGCGGACCGCAACCTTGTCACCCTGCGCGAGGGATTGCTGCAGGCCGCCAAGACCGCGACGGACGTCCCCGTCACCGCCGTCCTGATCGAGGATATCGCCCGCCAGCCCGGCTGACCCGCTTGCCCTTGCCGCGCCTTCGGGCCAGAACCGATGACACCCGGAGCAGCCGCCCCGGGTGTCGGCATGTCTGGAGGGGCTTTTGCGCGCGCATCACGTGGTGATCCTGATGGCGACCTGGCAGGGGGCGCCACATCTGGGCACGCAACTGGACAGCATCGCGGCCCAGACCCATGCAGACTGGTCGCTGGTCGTGTCGGATGACGGATCGACCGATAGAACCCGGCAGATCGTGGAACGCTTTGCGGCGGACCGGCCTACCGGGCAGGTGCGGCTGGTCGACGGACCGCGCGCGGGCGCCACGCGGAATTTCCTGTCGCTGCTGGATCATGTGCCCCCCGATGCGCTGGCCGCGTTCTGCGACCAGGACGACCAATGGCTGCCGCACAAGCTGGCGCGCGCCGTGGCGGCCCTGCAGGGGCTGGCAGGCCCCGCCCATTACGCCGCAAGCACGATCATCACCGATGCGACCTGCGCCCCCTGGCCCCATCGCGCCGGTTCCTGCGGCCCTTGGGGTTCCGCAATGCGCTGGTACAGGCCTGCATGGCGGGCAACACCTCGGTCTTCAACCCGTCTGCCGTGGCGTTGCTGCAGCATGCGTCGCCGCACGCGGTGCGGGCGGGGGTGATCTCTCATGACTGGTGGGCCTATCAGGTCAGCGCGGGACACGGAGCGACGCTGATCCACGACCCCGAACCCGGGTTGCTGTACCGCCAGCACCCGCGGTCCGAGGTTGGGCGCAACGATACCCTGCCCGCGCTGACTGCGCGGCTGCGCAAGCTGATGGCCGGGCAGTTCGGGGGCTGGCTGCGGGCCAACTATGCCAGCCTGACGCCATTGGATCTTCCGCCCGACAGCCGGGCGACACTGGATCAGCTGGGCCGGATGCTGAACGGCACCGGGCCGCAGGCCATGATGGCAATGCGGCGCGGGGGGTTCTATCGTCAGACGCGACCTGGAACGACGGCCCTTGCACTATCGGCGCTGACCGGCGCCCTGCGGGCCTGATCGTTACTCGACGATCAGATCCGCATGCAGCGCGCCGGCTGAGTGGATCGATTTCAGGATGTCGATCATGTCGCGCGGCCGCACCCCCAAGGCGTTCAGCCCATCGACCAGATCCGACAGATTGGTCTCTCCGGCGACCTCGACAAAGCCGATGCCGGGTTCCTGGTTCACCTCGACGGCGGTCCGGGGCACGGTGACGGTCTCTCCCTGGGCGAAGGGGTTGGGCTGGGACACCAGCGGCGCCTCGGCGACGCGCAGGGTCAAGTTGCCCTGCGACACCGCCACGCGGGAAATCCGCACGCGTTCGCCCACCACGATGGTCCCCGACTTGTGGTCGATCACCACCTTGGCACGGTCTTCGGGCTCGATCAGCAGGTTCTCGATCCGGCCGACGACGCGGGCGGGATTCACGTCGCCCAGGCCGCGAAAGTTCACGACGACCGTACCGCTGTCCAGCGTCACGGCCAGCTGGCGGTTGAAATCGCGGTTGATCGCATCCTCGACCCGCGTGGCGGTGGTGAAATCGGCATTGCGCAGCGCGATGCGGATGTCGTCGATGCCGGCGAAATCGAACTCGACCTCGCGTTCGACGCGCGCGCCGACCGGGATGCTGCCGGTCGTGGGAACGCCCTCGACCACGCGGGCGGCATCGCCTTGCGCGGCCACGCCGCCCGCGATGATCGATCCCTGTGCCACCGCATAGATGTTGCCGTCCGCG
>NZ_BBPH01000136.1 GCF_000787695.1 Paracoccus sp. PAMC 22219
GGCAGGTCAGTGATTATACCGGCGCGGCGGCGCTTCTGGACAGCCTGCCGCAGGCCGACTGGTTTCTGGCAGACCGGGCCTATGACGCTGACTGGCTTCGAAAAGCATTGCAGGACAGAGGGATAAAAGCCTGCATCCCCGGCAGGACGTCGCGCAAGAAGACCGTGAAATACGACAAGCGCCGCTACAGAAGGCGCAATCGCATCGAGATCATGTTCGGTCGTCTGAAGGACTGGAGACGTGTCGCCACACGTTACGACAGGTGCCCGGACACCTACCTTTCCGCAATCGCATTGGCCGCAACCGTTCTGTTCTGGCTGTGATCAAGAACGAGTCCTGACCCTAGCTTTAACACGTTAATGCTTAAATCGACTTAAGATCACAAAATACCCTTCAGTTGCTAACCTGAGCGGTTTGTCAATCATCCCTCCCAATAAGATCGAACTCAAATTGAGAGGTAATCCCCTCCGTGCGAACTTTCCGTCCCCACGGAGGGGCGAACATCTTCCTCGTTACGTGTGACACATGAGGAAATGGCGCAGGTCGTCACGATCCGTCTGCCAGCAATAGCTAATACAGCCGTTTGATTTCATACTACACGGCATTTTTCACCTCTATAGTAAGGTGAACTTCAAAATGTGATATGCCTATAACGTGCATTAGGTTAGTGGGATTAGTCCGATGTGCTTTTGAACGTCTTGGTTCTTGATTAACGATGATCGAACATGGCAGGCTTGCCGGGATCCTTATGCTCTCATCGCCTTGGTCCGGGCGTTTAGGAGGGTAGCGGTGCGTCCAATGCATACCTCACGCCGGTCGGCTCGAAGCTGAGGTTTGCCGTCCCACCAAGATCAGCAGATGTAATGTTCTCGATAATTGATGATCCGAACCCACGACGCTTCGGCGCGACGACAGGCGGCCCGCCGCGCTCGATCCATTCGAAGAGAAACCGGTCCGGCTGCTCGTCAGAGATCTTCCATTTCACCGTGACCGCACCACCGTCGGCGCTGAGAGAGCCGTATTTCAATGAGTTCGTGGCGAGCTCGTAAAGCGCCAAAATAAAGGCGGAGACGCTTTTCTCGTTGAGGGCAATATCCGGACCAGCAATGCGGATGTTAAAGGTGTTGAATGGTTTAAGAGCTTCCTCGACGACCTCCCGCAATCCTGCGGGGGATTGGCTCTCCCGGGTCAGCAGGTCCTGCGCCATCGACATCGCCTGAATGCGGCCCATGGCCTTGTCGCGTGCATCATTCAGATCCGTTGCGCCCCGCAGTGAGTGGCTGAATACCGCCTGCGCGGTTGCCAGTGAGTTCTTAACGCGGTGTGCTAGTTCCTTGGATAGAAGGCGCCGGTGCTCTTCGGCTTCCTTTCGCTCAGTGATATTCTGCGAGACCCCGACCATGGTGATCTGCGGGTCATCTGCAGCGGTGATGATGTGGCCCTTGATCTCAACCCACCGGATGTCTCCGCCCGGCGTCCTGATGCGGTATTCCACTTGGACTTCGGCACGGTCGCGAATGGCCGTGGCCATGGCCTCCTGCCATTTCGGAAAGTCTTCGGGAAGGATGGCCTTCTGCAGTTCCTCCAAGCCGAACTTCTCCAAGGGATCGCGACCGAAGTTCAGCAGGCATTGCTTGGACAGAATGGCCCTGTTGTTCGTGACGTCGAACGTCCAGATCCCCATTCCAGCTGCCCCAAGGACAAAGCGGAGCCGGGCCTCGGTCATGGCGATGTCCTGCATGCGCCCGGCGATCTCTGTCTCGAGCGCGCTCTGCTCCCGAGACAGTTCGGTCAGGCGATTGCGCTCGGGCGAGACATCGAACTGCGAGGCGAAGAAATGCGTCAGCTGCCCCTTGGTATCGAAGACCGGTGAGACCAGCAGGCGGTTCCAGAATGCGGTGCCGTCCTTGCGATAATTCAGCAGGTCGATCTCGATGCTTTCCCTGCTGACGATCGCTTGGCGCACCTTTGCCACATCGTTCATATTGGTTCCGGGACCCTGAAGAAAACGGCAGTTCGTTCCAAGGATCTCGGTGCGGGAGTAGCCTGTCAGGGCCGTGAACGCGTCATTCACGTAGACGATCGGGTTATCCGGCTGGTTGGGATCCGTCACCAGCATGGGCATGCGGGTGGCTGCAAATGCCGCTGCAAACGGATTGTCTGTAGGGGGTAAAGGAAAGTGCGAAACGCCTTCGCGCGTACGTGCATCTGACAAGTGGATCAGCCTCGAAGAAACCTAGCGGGCTTATTTAGGGAGCGCGCCTTGGAAAAGGAACCCTCTCTCAAGTTTGTTTCCGTTTTTTTGCGTCTTGGCACAAGGGTCGCAGTCTCCGCTCCAGTACCCTGATCTCATCGAAGGCCCGTCGGGACGGTATGCTTGCCGTCCCACTCCGCCAGTCGCACGCCCAAATGGATTACGTAACGGGCCACGGCACTGTACGTATCATGGGGGGGAAGATAGCCATCCAGCGTGACATAGAGGGTCGTTGCGTTTCGGTACTGGGCCTCGGAGGTGATCTCCGCCGCACCGCCGTAAAGATCGAAGTAGGCCAGAATGCCGTCGACCTGCGTCTCGGGCACGCCTGCAGCCACAAACCGATCGCGCAACTCACGATCGATCATTGGTCCCCCTGGGCCCACGAGGATGTGCGTCCCTGTCCTGGGGTTTGTTGCTGGCGCATCGGCGGCATTCTCCCTTACCGCGACGGCAGATAGTCCTTCCCACCGTTGTAAGGTCAATGTGTCCACGGATGTGTGATCCGTCTTGACCGATCCCTCGGCCGCGATCTTAACTGCCGCGGTATTGGTGAGGGAGCTTTCATCCATGAATATCGGAGATGCCGCGGCGCGATCTGGGGTGTCCGCGAAGATGATCCGCTACTACGAGCAGATCGGCCTGATCGCGCCTGCAGCGCGGACAGCTGCCGGCTACCGCGAATACGACCAGCGCGACGTTCATACCCTTGGATTCATCGCTCGTTCCCGCGATCTGGGATTTTCAGTCAGCGAGATCTCCGGACTGCTGGACCTGTGGCGCAAAAAGGATAGGCGCAGTGCGGACGTGAAGGCCTTGGCTGAAGCCAGGATCAGCGACCTGTACCGCAAGATCGCCGATCTTCAGGACATGGCTGACACCCTTGAAACCCTGGTCAGTACCTGTTCGGGCAATGACCGCCCGGACTGTCCCATCCTGCAGGAACTGGAGATGCCCGATAGCGACGACAGCCTGGCTTGCTCCCAAGATCTCGGCCGCAAACCCGGCGGTAGGGCCGCGCATCTTTCCCGCGGAAGCTTGAAACAGCGGCGGTCCATCGTCTGAGCGCAGTGGACCCGAAGAGCACGCCACATTCGGAATGGCAGGCAATATGGAAAACGGGCGCCCGTGAGGCGCCCGCTATCAAGATCTGACGGTCCGACTTCGTCTGCAGCGATTCAGCTGCAGACTGCTGTTAGAGGATGCCACGATCCCGCGTCGGATCAGCCACAAGGGGCGAGGTCGCCGACGTTCCCGTTTGACCAACCGACGCGACACGCAGGTTGTTCTGCACGTGCTTCACACCCGAGGCGCGCTCGGCGACATCCTCGGCGTGACGCTTCGCGAAACGCTCAGGGACAGTGCCCGTCAGCGTGACCTCGCCGTCCTGCACCATCACCTCGATGTCGGATGCGTCCAGCTGGCCGTCATCCATCAGGCGTTCGCTGACGTCTTCCTTGATGCGCTCGTCCGACCGGATATAGCCCTTCGGCCCGGTGCCGCGGTGCTTGTCCATCTCACGACGGCGGCTCGCATCCTCGTCGCCGAACCACGAAGCCACCTCATCGCCGGCCCGATCCAGAAAACCGCGATCGTCGTCCCGCTCGACGCGACCACGCCCGTAGGACTGATCGCCGCGTCCGTAACCGCTGTTCGCGCCAGAGCGATCATAGGACCGCCCGGTCCGGGGATCCGCGCTCAAGCCGCCACGACGGCCATTGCCATCATCGTCCCGGCCATATCCGCCGGTCTGTCCGTATCCACGATCATAGTTCGCCGCCCGATCGCCGACGCTATAGCGGTCACGGTTTTCCCGAACCTCGTCCATGTCGCGCCGACGCTCTGCCTGGTCATCGCCGACCCACGACTTGACCTCGTCGGTGGCCTTGTCTGTCCAGTCCCGCGAGTTGCGGTTCACGTCGCGGTTGCCATAGTCCTGGCTGGGGCGACCCATGCGATCGCGGTCGTTGTATTCGTTAGCCATAGCGTGTCCTCCTCAAAACACGGGTGCCACGCGGCACCTCAGATGCGGGAGAAACAGCGGCTCAATCGAGAGCGTTCCGGCACATAAATGTTATCGGCGGGAAGGAGCTTTCTCCACACCGGGCCGGCGAGCGTTACTGACCTTGGCGCTTTGAGATGCGCCCGACAGCACACGGGCAATCGCCACCTGCATGTCGAGCTTCTCACGCACGTCTCGATATGCAGCGTTGTGCGAATAGGCAGTCAGAGCATTATCGATAAGGACCCAGTCCTCTAAAGACATGGCCAGGCGAAACATCACGTCATCCGACTTACGGCGCATACTGGTTACCTTGGTTACGCTGAACAACTACAGGGTGAAGATATGACGTTCTTGCACATTGTGAAGTTGGCTATTCGGACAGCCCATATTTGAGACGGATGTGGGCGGGCAAAAATACGACTGCGTAACAGTCAACTTCGTTCACCAGCGTGCAGCAAAACCAGAGGTCCTTGCACGAAAAGCACCTGCAGCCGCGGACCTCAGAGAGGGGAAAGTGGCTTCCGAAAGATCCGCTCAAGATCACTGGCATCGTAGAGGCTCGGCGATGTGTCCAACCTTGCCGAGGTCAACGCAACGCATCTAGAAGTGAAAAGCTCTCCTGATAACACTAGGCGAATGGCCAATGCTTATGGTAATTTTTTTGCGTCCCACGAGCTGAAAGGGCCCCGGTCCATCGGGGCCCTTTTTCAGTCCAGACTGGTTCTGGTTTCGGCGCGGAAATCTCAATGACGTTGAAGTTTGAAAAAA
>NZ_BBPH01000135.1 GCF_000787695.1 Paracoccus sp. PAMC 22219
GCGCAGGTCGGGCAGGGCGCGGCGCTGGCGGATGCCTGGGATGCCGCCGCCCGTGCGGCGAGTGCTGCCGCCGATGCGACTGCGGGCCTGACGCCGCGGCTGGGCCGGGCACGCCCGCTGGCGGAACGCAGCATCGGGCATCCCGATGCGGGCGCGATCTCGCTGGCGCTGTGCGCGCGGGTCGTGGCCGGGGCGCTGGCCCGCTGAATTCGGGCGGCGCGGTGTCGCGCCACCCCTGAAACATCATTCCAGACGGAGAGAGACATGCGCATTGCTTTGGCCTTGGGGGATGCCGGGGGCGTCGGCCCGGAACTGGCGGCGAAACTGCTGGCCCATGACGACATGAAGGCCCTGGACGTGATCGTCGTCGGCGATGCGCGGGTGCTGGAGATGGGCGCGCGCCATGCGGGCGTCACGCTGGACCTGCCCCGGATCGGCGTCGATCAGGTCGGACCCGACATGGCGCCGGGGCACGTGCTGCTGGATCTGGCGAATTGCGCGGTGGAGGGCATGACCCTGGGCCAGTCCAGCGCCCATGCCGGCGCGGCCTGCCTGCAGAATTTCGGCTGCGTGCTGCAGCTGGCAGGGGCGGGCATCGCGGATGCGGCCATGTTCACGCCCTTCAACAAGCATTCGATGCGGCTGGCGCGGCCCAGCTATGTCGACGAGATCGGCTTCATCGACGCGGTGCTGCACGCAGATCGCAGCGGGCGCGAGTTCAACGTCCTGGAGGAGGTCTGGAACGCCCGCGTGACCAGCCACATCCCGCTGCGCAAGGTGGCCGAGACGCTGACCACGGAACGCATCGTGGACAGCCTGCGCCTGACGGCCGAGGTCATGGCCGGTGCGGGCAAGCCCGGCGCGCGGATCGGCGTCGCGGCGCTGAACCCCCATGCGGGCGACGGCGGCAATTTCGGCCACGAGGATGACGAGATCCTGGCCCCCGCCGTGGCGCAGGCCGTGGCGCTGGGCATCGACGCCAAGGGGCCGATCCCGTCCGACACCGTCTTTGTGCGCGCCATCCGCGGCGAATTCGACGCGGTGCTGACCATGTATCACGACCAGGGCCAGATCGCGATGAAGCTGATGGGCTTTGACCGCGGCGTGACGCTGATCGCGGGCTATGGCTTTCCGATCGTGACGCCCGCGCATGGCACGGCCTTTGACATCGCGGGGCAGGGGCGCGCCGATCTGGGCGCGACGCTGACCGCCGCGCGCCTTGGCCGCGACCTGGCCGCGCTGAACCCTGCCCGCACGCCGCGCGCGCTGCCCGCAGGCTGGGCGCAGGCAGAGGTCGCCCCGACATTGCTGGTCGCCGAATAGGCGCCCGGTCTTCTTCCCGCGCGCCAAGCGGGTCACATCATCTTTGGGAGGAGAGAGACAATGACCATCAAGACCGCACTGATCGCAGGTACCGCCGTGCTTGCCGCCACCATTCCGGCGCTGGCCGAATGGGCGCCGCAGCGTCCGGTGGAATTCGTCGTGGCATCGGGTGCCGGCGGCGGGACCGACAATTTCGCCCGCACCATCCAGGCCGCGCTGACGCGCAACGACATCCTGGACCAGAACATGGTCGTACTGAACAAGGGCGGCGGTTCGGGCGCCGAGGCGTTCCTGTACGCCCGCCAGAACGCCGCCGATCCGCACAAGCTGATCTTTGGCACCAACAACGTCTATCTGCTGCCGCATGTGGCCCAGCTGGCCTATTCGGCCGAGGACCTGCAGCCGGTCGCGGCCCTGGCGCTGGACGAGTTCCTGATCTGGGTCAAGGCCGACGCGCCGTGGCAGACGTCGATGGAGCTGATCGAGGCCGCCAAGGCCGAACCCGGCACCATCGTCTTTGGCGGCAGCCAGTCCAAGGACACCGACGAGACGCTGGTCGCGCTGATCGAGCAGACCACCGGGGCCGATTTCAAGTACATCCCCTTCAACGGCGGCGGAGAGGTCGGCGTGCAACTGGCGGGTGGCCATGTCGCCGCGAACGTCAACAACCCGAACGAGAACATCGGCCAGTGGCAGGCGGGCGCGATCCGTCCGCTGTGCGTGTTCTCTCCGCAGCGGATGGCGGAATCGGAGCCGGTCAACGGCGACATGGGCTGGCACGACATCCCGACCTGCGCCGAGCAGGGGCTGGACATCGAGCGCTATCAGATGCCGCGCACCGTCTGGCTGCCCGCGGGCACCGACCCCGAGGTAGTGGCGTATTACGAGGACGCGCTGAGCCGCGTGGCCGAGACCCAGGAATGGCAGGACTATCTGGCCAAGACCTCGCAGACCGCGGCGGTGCTGACCGGGGACGACCTGACCGCCTTCATCGAGGAGAACGAGGCCGCAACCGTGACCGTCTTCGAGGCCGAGGGCTGGGTCACCGCCGCCGCACAGTAAGCGCATCGGGGCATCCGGGATCATCCGGGTGCCCCTTTTGCCACAGGGGAAAGGGAGGGTCATGACCGTCAAACGTTTTCAGGCCGAGATCGGCACGGCAATCACCACCGGCGCACTGGGCGTGGCGGCCATCGTCGGCGCCGCCGAACTGGGCACCGGGTGGAGCGATCATGGCCCGCAGGCGGGCTATTTCCCGTTCTGGGTCGCGATCGTGCTGATCGGGGCCAGCCTGTGGAACCTGGGCGGCGCCATCGCCGCGCACCGCAAGGCGCAGCGCACGCCCCCCGACCCCCTGGACGACCCCGAGGAGCCGTTCCTGCCGCGCGATCACCTGATCCGCGTCGCGGGGTTCCTGGGCGCGATGACCGCCTTTGTCATCGGCATGCTGACGGTCGGCTTTTACGTCGCGGCGACCCTGTATATCGGGCTGACCGCCTGGCGTCAGGGCGGGTTCCGCCTGTGGGTGGGGCTGGCCATCGGCGCGGGCTTTGCCGTCAGCCTGTACCTGATCTTCGAGACGATCTTTCAGATTCCGCTGCTGAAGGGGCCGCTGGAGCCGCTTCTGGGCATCTATTAAGGGGCCGCGACAATGGGCAATTTCGATCTGCTGATGCACGGATTCTCCGTGGCGATCACCCCGATGCACCTGATGCTGATGGTGGCGGGCGTGCTGATGGGCCTGGTCGTGGGCGTTCTGCCGGGTCTGGGGGCGCCCAACGGGGTGTCGCTGCTGATCCCGCTGACCTTCGCGCTGGACCCGACCTCGGCCATCATCCTGCTGTCGTCGATGTACTGGGGCGCGCTGTTCGGGGGGTCGACCACGTCGATCCTGTTCAACATCCCCGGAGAGCCGTCATCGGTCGCCACCACCTTCGACGGCTATCCGATGGCGCGGAACGGGGAATCGACCCGCGCGCTGACGCTGGCCTTCGTGTCGTCGGGCATCGGCGCGCTGATGGGCATCATGGTCATCACCCTGCTGGCGGGCTGGGCGTCGCAATTCGCGCTGCGGTTCGGCGCGCCGGAATATTTCGCGGTCTACTTCCTGGCCTTCGCGGCCTTCATCGGGATGGGCAGCGCGGCCCCCATGAAGACGCTGGTGTCGCTGACCGCCGGCCTGATCCTGGCATCGGTCGGCATGGACAGCGTCACCGGGTCGATCCGCCTGACCTATGGGTTCTCCGACCTGCTGGGCGGGGTCAGCTTTCTGGTCGTGGTGATCGGCCTGTTCGGCATCGGAGAGCTGCTGGCCACCGTGCAGGAGGGGCTGCGGTTCCGCGGCGTGTCGTCCAAGATCGACCTGCGCGACGTGCTGAAGACCCTGGCCGAGCTGCCGAAATACTGGGCCACCATGCTGCGGTCGGGCATGATCGGCATCTGGATGGGCATCACGCCCGGGGGGCCGACGGCGGCCAGCTTCATGTCCTATGGCGTGGCCCGCCAGGCGTCGCGCAAGGGTGCGGCGTTCGGCACCGGCCGCCCCGAGGGGATCGTGGCGCCCGAGACCGCCGACCACAGCGCCGGCACCTGCGCGATGCTGCCGATGCTGGCGCTGGGCGTGCCGTCATCGGCCACGGCCGCGGTGATGATGGGCGGTCTGATGATCTGGGGCCTGACGCCGGGGCCGATGCTGTTCGCGACCCAGCCCGATTTCGTCTGGGGCCTGATCGCCAGCATGTACGTGTCGAACCTGCTGGGGGTGATCCTGGTGCTGGCCACCGTGCCGATGTTCGCGGCGCTGCTGCGCATTCCGTTCACCATCATCGGGCCGATGATCGTCGCGATCTGTTTCGTCGGCGCCTATACCGTCGGCAGCGCGACCTTTGATCTGTGGGTGGTGCTGGTCTTCGGCATCGTGGGCTTCATGTTCACCAAGCTGGACTATCCGCTGGCGCCGATGATCCTGGCGATGGTGCTGGGCCACAAGGCCGAGAACGCGTTCCACCAGTCGATGCTGCTGTCGGACGGCTCGCTGGGCATCTTCTTTGCCAACCCGCTGGTGACCGGGATCATGATCGTGGCGCTGGCGCTGCTGATCCTGCCCAAGACGCTGGGCCTGGCGCTGAGCCTGCGCCGCAACCGCAAGGTGGTCGCATGAACCTGATCGGTCATTTCTCCGCCCGACAGGGGCGCACCGTCCAGACCGCCATCATCGGCACGGGCGGGTTCGGGCGCAGCTATCTGGCGCAGGCGCGGCTGGTCGGCGGGCTGGCCTGCCGGGTCGCGGTGGACCGCGATGCGGGTACCGCGGCGGCGGCGCTGGCATCGGTGGGCGTGGACCCGGCGCGGATCGTTCCCTGCACCGACGCGGCGGCCGCGCGGGCGGCCTGGGACGCGGGCCACTGGATCGCCGCGGGCGATCTGGCCGTGGTGGCCGACCTGCCGCTGGACGTGGTGCTGGAGGCCACCGGCGATCCGGAGGCCGGCGCCCGCCACGCGCAGCTGGCCATCGAGGCCGGACATCACGTGGTGATGGTCACCAAGGAGACCGACAGCGTCGTGGGCCCGATCCTGTCGCGCATGGCCCGCGACCGGGGCCGGGTGGTGGCACCGGTGGACGGCGATCAGCCCAGCCTGCTGATCGGGCTGGCGACCTGGGCGCAGGTCATCGGCCTGCGCATCATCGCGGCGGGCAAGTCCAGCGAATACGATTTCGTCTTTGATCCCGCCACGGGTCAGGTGGTCAGCAACGGCGTCACCGTCGCGGCCCCCGGTCTGGGCGACTGGCTGGACCCGGCGGACCGTCCCTGGCCCACGGTCGCGGCGGGCCGGGCCCGCGCGCTGCACGCGCTGCCGCAGCGCGCCGTGCCGGACCTGTGCGAGCTGACGCTGGTCGCCAACGCCCTGGGGTTCGTGCCCGACCGCGCCGACCTACATGCCCCCATCGCCCGCATCCCCGAGGTCGCGGACCTGATGACCGACCGGGGCGGGCTTTGTCGGGGCAGGGCCGGCTGGACGTGTTCCACTGCCTGCGCCTGCCCGGAGAGGTCAGTTTCGCGGGCGGCGTCTTCGTCACCGTGGCCTGCGACGATCCCGACACGTGGGACATGCTGCGCGACAAGGGCCACGTGGTGTCCCGCGACGGGCGCACGGCGATGATCGGCCTGCCGCGCCACCTGCTGGGCCTGGAGGCCGCAACCACCGTGTTCGAGGCCGCGCTGCATGGCGTGTCGTCGGGCGCGCGCAGCCCGCGCCCGGTCGTGGACCTGACCGCCTTTGCCGATGCCGACCTGCCCGCCGGCACCGTCCTGCGGGCCGAGGGGCATCACCACACCATCGCCCATGTCTCGGGCCGGATGACGCCCGCGGCGCGGATCACGGACGATGCGCCGGTGCCCTATTACCTGGCGGCCGGGCGCGCGCTGCGCCGGGACGTGGCGGCGGGGCAACCGATCCTGTGCGGCGACGTGGCGCTGGACGAAAGCTCGGCACTCCTGCGCATGCGCCGCCAACAGGATGCCGTCACCGATTGGGGCGCGGGTTGCGGGGCTTGAAGCCCGCCCCCCGCGCGGGCATCTAGGGCAGGCACCAACCGGAGGCCTGCCCGATGCGCGTGATCTTCATGGGAACGCCCGATTTCTCGGTTCCCGCCCTGCGGGCCATCGCCGCGCG
>NZ_BBPH01000134.1 GCF_000787695.1 Paracoccus sp. PAMC 22219
CACCGGGGCCACGGTCCCTCTTCACCCCAGGAACTTGATCCCCGTGCTGTCGACCAGCAGGTTCAGCGACACCGCTCTGCGGCGGTGGGTGATCTGCACAGCAAGGGTCTTCTACCTGCGGCTCAAGGTTGAGAAGTCCGGCACCGGCCAGTCGAGCTCTGCCATCGCCAGGATGCTGGTCACCATGCCAGTCGTTTGCCGAAGCGGCAGGCTAAAGAGTACCTTCACCATCAGGCAGAACTGGACCGCAGCGTCGGAGAACACGGGCGGTCGGCCAGGTCGCCCCTCCCTGATCGCCATCCACGCCATGTCCTTGTCCAGCCAGATCAGCAGCGAGCCGCGTTGCTTCAGGGCGTCATCGTAGGACTTCCAGTTCGTCGTGCGGTAGCGGGCAGGCTCGGGCTTCGTCATGCCAGGACGCTTAACTTACAGCAGCCCCCGCGGAAATCCTCGCTCGGGAGAGTTCTGCAACAATGCCTTCTTACACTAATAAATATTTTTTGCTCCATAGGCAAAAAATCCACAGCAAGAAGATCTTGCGCGCCTGAAGAGTGCCCCCAGGCAGCTGGCAACCCCCGCCAGATAGGCCGACTCTGCGGGCGTGTGCGGCGGGTGGGGGTCCAGATCTCGAACGCAATGCTGGTGGCGCGGAGGAATATGCTAATGGGTGCACCTGTCGCAATCGTAACGCATGAGATTTTTTAATGCGGTTTAGCATATATAATTTCAATAATAAGATAATTAAATATTAACACGGAAAACAGAATCATCCGTAAAATAGAATAAAATATTTCTTAGCGCTAAAAGAGATAAACTACAAGCGCTGTACGTAATTTGCCATTCGACAATTTACAGGCTGCTAACCGAGGCCTACCCGCAAAAGCGCACATTATTCCGAACAGCAGAAGCAAAGTGTCCGTTTAACACATTATGTGCGCGCAACCATGCTTCAGGTTGTGTCACTAAGCTTATCTGATCTCAAGCGCCACGTCAAAACTTGAGAATTCTTCTTGCTCTAAAGACCGATTTTCTGTGGCGTAGACAGAGATGAAGATGAATAGTAGAGGGGAACCGCTAGGAAAGTTGCACCGCTAACATCTTCGGCCAGGAGAAAAATCATTGATAAACAAAGTATTGCACCTATTCCACCGGTATGCCCATCGCCATGCAGCGATGCAAAAGCAAGGTTTTCCGCTTCTTGACAGCAGTGGCAATGTATTTGGTCATATCGATCGGATCACGATTCGCGAAAATCGCCTTGGGGTTGAAGGTTGGGCTTTGGCAGGAATGGTCGGGCTTGTTAGCAGAGATCAGGCTATAGAATGCGCGCCCAGTCTGACACGTGACGATGTGCTAAACAAATTTGGTGATGCCCGAGGTAAGACTCCTGGTTTCGCGCTAGATATACCCCTAAATATAGATTATTCAGCTTTCTGGGCGGAGATAGATGGTGTCCGTTATGTACAAACTATACCTCGGATAACCATAAACGACCTTAGAGCTATGCGACGAGGTCAAATCATACCGTTTATAAAAAATGGGGTTCGGGCTTTTCCGTCGGGTATTAGCTGGCTTATCTACCGTGATCCTTTATCTGCAGCGCGCATCAAAACTGCACTCGGTTTAAATACCGTTCCTCGAACAGGGCAGCTAAATACACTGCTTTTTGCTTCCGATGTCGAAACAAAAAACTGCCCGCCGCCCGAATTGGAACTTACAGGCATAACTATAATTATGCCTGTTTATAATGCACTAAATTTACTCCCAGAAGTCCTTACCCGCGTTGTGGATCATACCGACTTGCCATGGCGGCTAATTGTTATTGAGGACTGCTCATCAGACCCTGAAGTGCTGCCATGGCTCCGCAAATGGAAAGATAATCTACCAGAAAGTATTAGCGCATATATTACAATAATAGAAAATCAAAAAAATTTAGGATTCATCCGTTCGGTCAACTCTGCACTTGCAGTTGCTTTGCCTCTGGGAGCACATGTAGTGCTGCTAAATTCAGATGCCTTTGTACCCGTTTGTTGGGCAAGTCGACTAATCCGCCCTCTCCTAGAGCATGATAACGTCGCCACCGTGACCCCTATGTCGAACGACGCAGAAATATTCAATATTCCGACTATCTGTCAGCGCCAGCAAATAAAGCCTGGGGAGGGCGACGCTATCGACAGAGTTGCAGCGAGCTTTTTCCCTGGCGCTGATCTAACCGACGCGCCGACGGGCGTTGGGTTCTGCATGGCAATGCATATCGATTACTTACGCAAGCTACCAGAGCTCGATGTCGGATTTGGACGAGGCTACGGTGAGGAAGTTGATTGGTGTCAACGTGCACGAAAACTTGGAGGACGGCACCTAGGGAATGCAGGGCTATTCGTTGAACATCGCGGCGGCACATCATTCGGATCTAGCGAAAAGTCAAAATTGATACATGATAATAACCAAATAATCTCGAAGCGTTATCCGAAATATGACACCGAAGTGCAGGATTTTATAGCTCAAGATCCACTTAAAACGCCGCGCCTTGCCTTGGCACTGGCTTGGGCCGGGATCCGACAAAAGTCAGCCGTCCCAATATATTTGGCACATGACATGGGTGGAGGAGCAGAGCACTACCTACAAGATCAATTGAAAGTTGACCTTATAAGTGGATCGGCAGCGGTAGTCCTACGTGTGGGTGGGCAATCGCGTTGGCAGATTGAGCTTCATACTATTCAGGGTGTTACACGTGGTGAAACCGATAGCATTAGCTTTATAAGGCGGCTTTTTGATCTCCTACCAACTCGCCGGATTGTCTATTCCTGTGCTGTCGGAGATCGAGATCCCATCTCATTGCCTGATGTTATAGTATCGTTAGCACACAGACCAGGAGATTTGATTGAAATATTAATGCATGATTTCTTTCCACTAAGCCCATCATATACCCTTCTAGGTAGTGACGGCGCCTATCACGGGCTTCCAATGCCAGAAACTAACAACGATCCGGTTCACAGTGTTTTTCGGGCAGATGGTACCCGGGCCAATCTTTCTGACTGGCGGGCTGCATGGGGCGCGTTATTTGACGCTGCCCATAAAATTACGGTCTTCTCAAACAGTAGCCGAGATTTGGTAATCCAAGCGTACCCCAAAGTCGCCCATAAATTATCAATTTCACCACACATGCTTTCAAAGAAAATGCCAAAAATATTGTTTGATAATTCGCAAAGGGGCGATCCGGTAATTGGGGTTCTCGGAAACATTGGTTATCAAAAGGGCGCGGCTGTTTTAAGAGAATTCTCGCAGTTACTTAAGATAAATGATAGTGCGAAATTAGTAATACTTGGAAGCGTTGATCCAGCATATAAGATGTCTGTACCTACAGTAATACATGGGGGATACCGCATTGAGGATATTCCTGGATTAGTTAAAAAATATGGGATCAATCGCTGGCTAATACCATCAATATGGCCAGAAACCTTCTCCTACACGACGCATGAGGCGATCGCCACTGGATTACCAGTATTTAGCTTTAATTTAGGTGCACAAGGCGAGGCGACAAGTGCAGCTGCAAAAAAAAGTGGACATGGAGGAATCATCAACATGAACGGGAAGGAGGTAGATTTAGAAGTAATGTTAAGAGCAATAACTGAAAAATCGGAAAAACGAAATGTTGCATGATGAGCAACAGAAATCACCCATATGAAAAAAATATAATATAGAATCTCGTAGGGACATACTGGAAAAATGATCAATAGTGTATTTGATCCTAATGCCGATCAAAAAAAATATAAATTTTGGACGCAAGCAGAGCCGCCATCCAAGATATATTCTATCCTCTTTACTCCCCGGAGCGGGAGTAGTTGGCTAACGAGTGTTCTGACCAAAACTAAAGCTATTGGCTCCCCCGGGGAGTGGTTTAATCCAGAACTTATGCCGTCTAGCTCAAGGGCAAAGGGGGCGCGTAATTTAGACCAGTTCATTGAAGCAATCAGCCGTCATGAAACATACGGTAATATATTTGGATTCGAAATTACGTTTCATCAAATTAGGGCGGTTTTTGGCAGCGAACACGAGTTCATGTCGCGCTTTCAAAACGCGACTTTTTTTTGGTTAACTAGGCGTGACATTGTTGCGCAAGGAGTTTCGTTGGACAAAATGGTGCAAACAAAAGTGAGCCATGCGACTAATGCTGATTCTATTCAACTGGAGAACAGCGACAGTTCCTACGAATATAACGGCGATAGAATTCACAAGTGGATTCGGCATATTCGTGCTGCAGAAAAAGAAACTGAAGAAATGATCGAAGCCTATGGTTTGACACCCAAACGTATATTCTACGAGGAGATTACGTCATCAGGTACCGAGCGGGTTCTTGATATTTTTGCAGAACAACTTGGGTTAGATGGCTTAACCTCTAACGGCATTTCTTCAAGTCATTACAAAATTGGAACGGTAAAAAATGACGATTTTTCAGTCCGTTTTCGCGATGAAAATAAGGAATTTGTAGATGTTCTTAATAAGGATCGCGCCTCGATGTTGATAGTTAAATAATATTCATAATTTGTTTTTATTGAATATATAAGCCTGCATTAGTATATACGTTTCACCATACCCAAATAAATTACCATCAATCTCAAGCTACGCATGAAAAAGGATACGCTAAGTGAAAGTTTCCCCGAAAAATCTGGAATCCAACGTTGAAAGTGGCGGTGTAGAAAAAAAGGCGAGTAATGATTATATTGGGCTAATAGAAAGAGAATTAAATTTAGAGTGGTATGAGATTACTTACGCTGCTGATATAGAAAATATGAGATATAGAAATGAAAGTACGTTGGAATTCTATCTCAGAATTGGAGCAAGGATTGGGCATGACCCGAACGATTCATTCTCAGAAATTCTTTACAGATACTATAACTCTGATGTAATGATTCATGTTAGGAATAATTTAGATAGTTTTGGCTTTAGGCATTATATTGAATATGGAAATACTGAGCCGTCACGAATTAAATATACTTTTCGGGAGGCGTCTAATGCTAGATTAGTTTTACAGTCAGTTGATAGAAGTTTTCTAAAAGAAACTTACGGACCGCAGTCAAATTCATATCCCGATATTGTCGATTTTTATTTCAGTAAGGTCCGGGAGGATTTGCTGTCTCCTTCCCGGGATTTTTCTGAGGCAGGCTATTTTTATCTTAACCCAGATGTGGAAAATGAAGTTAAACCTGGGAAGCTTCTATCGGGTTTTGAGCATTTTTTATTGACCAGAGGTAAGGAATTACGCGCTATTATTTCACATGAAGATTACATTTCTAAATTGAATAAGGACAGGGAGGATGCGGCGGATAGAGAAAATCATCTCGCATTAGAGGCGAGCTTGCCGGGCATTACGCATCTATCCGCTTTTGATATGCTGAATGCGATGGAGTTTTTTGATGGTGCCGTTGACGTTTCAGTGAAACCAGCAACTGGAACTAAAGGCTTATTAGTAATGGTTCCGCACTTTCTTCCGGAAATTCTTTTTGGGGGATACATGGCGTTTTATGATTTTTTGGCAAGATTAAAAAGTTCGACCGGGATCCAACTTCATCTTCTTGTCGTTAACATGGGGAGCAAAGAGGTTCATGCGAATAATCTTCTACGCATGAGACTAAAAATGCCCTCTATTCACCAATTATTTAGTAGTTTCCAACGTTTCGACTCGTTGAAACGAAAAATTGACATACCCCAGGATTTTCAGGTGATGTCATATTGCTGCGAGCTTCATCCTATGGCGTCGCGAATTTCCAAGAGAATTGATAAGAAGCCAATTTTCTTCATTCAAGAGTTTGAACCTGATTTTCATGCCAACAATGATAATCGCAGTTTTTCAGAACGCTCATTTCTTCTTCCGCATCATGCTGTTTATAACTCAGGTAAGCTTGTAGAGTTTTTCCAGAAAGAAACCGAGGTATTCAATCGGGCTGGAGTTGATTATCGTTTTTCGAGTATAGAAAATTCTATTTCTTGCTTACCAATGAATCGGGAGAGTTATCTACAAATGCAGCGTACTAAACTGTCCCGTCGGCTAATCATGTATGGCCGTCCAGAAGGGCACGCCGCTAGAAATCATTTTGCTACACTAGTCTTCGCGCTTCGCCAAGCGACTCGTAGCGGAATTTTCGGACATGAAGCTTGGGAATTTGTTGCTGTCGGATCGTTATCTTTTAAAGAAACCATTGACCTGAATGGATCAAGCAAACTAAAAATGATGCCGAAAATGCCGAAGGGGCAGTATGAAGATTTTTTATTGTCAGGTGATATCGGTGTTTCTGTGATAACTACACCTCACCCGGGCATTGTACATTTCCAAATGGCTTCATATGGGCTGGCTACCATCACCAATAGAACTACGCTGCGTGATGATGTTTGGCTTGCTGAGCAAAATCGTAACCTTGTACCGATCGATATGACAATAGATTCGATTATTGAGGGTTTCCAGAAGGCTTTGATAAAATCGGAAGATTTTGATAGCCGATATGAAAACGCGCTAGCTGCTAAGCGGCCTGATGCTGAGGCTTGCTTGCATTCAGCGCTTAACATGGTCACCGAGATTTTGAATGGGTAACCCCTCACATAAGCGTTCAACAAGCCATATATCTTTGCAACCAATCGTCATGGCATCCTCGCTGATTAAAGCATGTGCTTCGGCGGGGTATCTTTTAAAATATTTATGTATAACGATATATGGAAATATTTGTAAGGGCTTATTATTTAATGAATGGCATGGGCAAAAGAGAAATTAAATCGAGGGAGGGTGTCGCCTTTTTTTTCTGCTTTTAGTGCTAGTTATGGAATCAGTTGTAGTTATAATGTTGCTTTCTGGATAGGTCCGGCCTTTGGTTTGGCATCCGTGAGCGCGTCGATGGGCGTTCGGTCGTTCAGCATTGATTACGTAGCTGACTGATGTTGAGGCTAACGTAGCGCTGGACGGTCTGTTCGAGATCCTCGCAGCTGCGGAAGCGGTGGCTTTGCATTCTGTTCTCGTTCCGCCCATTGAAGTGCTCGACCATGCAGTTGGTCTTCGGGTGCATGGGCGGGGCGAGTCGATGCTTCCTTTGCAAAGCTCCAAAGCTAGTTGTGCTGCGTTGGGGGATGTATCACGTATGTAAACTGTACTTGTGCATGCCTGAATTCACTGCATCTCTATTGCCCACAACCCCTGGCTGATCCCCACGCCCTTGCGCGGTCCGGCGCATAACACCCATACGGGCAAAGAGGCAGGCCGAAGGTTGAGTGGGGGGCTCAGAGGTGGCGCTCGCCATCCTGGCGCTGGTCGAGCGGACGACTGGCCATCTCGCCCTTAGCTAGGGCAAGGCAGACCCCGTGCAACGCGTCGAGATAGCGGTCGGCCTGCTGCAAGCCCGATGCTAGGCGGTCTAGTTCCAGATCCCGGCCGGATCAACGCGGGCGGCAGGGGTCACCACGCAGAACAGCAACCTGATCCCCGGCGATATGGAGCCAGGGGCTTTCGTCGAGAGGTTCCGCGTGGCCGTGGCGCGCACCGATGATCTGGACGCGTGATACAGCAATTCGTATGCCGCCGGTCATGTAAGAGGAGTTCTGCCTGCGCCGCTTTGGCATTCATGGAGGGGGCATCGTCGCCCGCTGACAGCAAGGGCGATCAGATCAGGGGTTAAAAGGCGAGCCTCCCTCGGCCCGCGCGCAGAGCAGCTTAAGAAAGGCTTGTTGCACCTGGAGGTGATCGTCGCCCACCTCGCGATCCCATTTTTCGGTGTCGGAGTAGACGGGCGTGTGGAAGATAGACGCCGCCTGACCGTCGCCATAAGTCTGGCGCAGCCAGATGTTGTCGTCCTCAAACATCTCCACGATAGCCCGCATCCTATGGGGCGACATCGTCCGGACCTCTTTCGGCAAGCTGGGGCGCATTTGGTGCAGTTCTTTGAACACCTCGTAGAAATCCTGCTGAGATAGGCCAGCCTCGTTCAGCCAGCGCAGGAACAGCGTGGGGCTCGCGGGCAGGGTGGGGTGTTCGACCACGTTGTCCTGCGGTCCGTCATCCAAATTCAGACCTGTCACGGACAGGAAATCCCGAATGGGATTGTCCCGCACCGCATGGCCGCGTTCGAAGATGCGCATGCTGATCTCGGTACGGGGGGCGAATTGTGAGAATTCGATCAGGCTTCGGCGGTATTGTATGTTCCGCATCGATTTCTCGTAATAGATGTTGGGTGCGGCGATCATCCGGTTGTGCGTTACCTGGGTGTAGTAATTCGCGTTCATGACGTCATATTGAGGGCGCAGGGACACATAGACTAAGCATTCCTCAGGCTGCAGATAGCATTTCAAACGCGCAATGCGCTTTGAGCTGAACAACTCCTCGGATGACAGGATGATGGTCTTACAGGCATTGGCCTCTATTTCGGCGCGCAGCGCATCCATCTGCTCTAGAAAAGCACGTTCAGTCTGTGCGTCAGGAGAATCGGTAAAGGCGCCAAGCGCAAGGCTCATTGCGTGATGGCCCTTGGCGTTGCCGCTGGCCTGGTCGATCCCAGCCAGCGGGTAGAGATGGTTCTGGGTGGCCAGCAGATCGCGTTTGCGAAATAGGAAATTCTGCAGCGTCGATGTCCCAGTCTTGGGCGATCCCGGATGCAGGATCAGGCGGTCGAAACGGATGGGGTTCATGGCTGTACGGCGTCCTTTGATGGGATCGCATCTCGAATGGCGGCCTCATGGACGATGCGGCGCAGAATGGTTGGGAAGACGGCTGCCGGATCGCCTAGGGCCTGATCCCACGTGGTCTGGTCAGTCAGTTGCGGCCGGGCGAATTCGCGCGGCCCATCCGAGATGAAATGCTGGGCCAGTGCGTGGTTCTGGGGCGCGTGATCGTCCAAGATCTGCCGCAGGATCGCCGGGGACAGGTTTTCCTGAATGGGCGCGAACCATGCCGGATTGCGGTGGCAGACCTCGAAGATCTGGAAGAATGCGGGTGCGTCCCAGCCCGATGCGGACAGCTGACGTAGAAACAGCGTAGCTTGGGCGGGAAGGCTGCGATGTTCAATCTTGTTGTCCTGCGGGTCCAGCCGCCAGTCCAGCCCGATTTGGGACACGATATGGGCGGCAGGGAAATCGCGTGCGGGTGTTCCGCGCTCGAACAGCGAGACCGACAGTTGCGCATTGGGATAGGCACGCCGCCACGGCACGAGGCAGGTGGCGTAATCCAGCAGTTTGTCGTCGAAACCGTCCAAGTAACCCAACGGAAAATCGATCACCTTGCGATGGCAGACCTCCGTATAATACATGGCCGAGATGAACTCCGCCTGATTTCGGAAGGTGGCAATGATCTGCACCTCGTCCGCGTCGATGTAACGCAGCAGCGTCTCGGGGCGGCAGAAATTCATGAAGGTCTCAGACGACAGCAGCACTGTGTGGCATTGCACCTGACGGCGTTCCTGGTCGATCCCGTCCAGCAGCATGGCCAGCGATTGCGTCATCGCACCGTCCGCTGCATCGAAGGCCTGGCGCAAAGCGTGGTGGGCGGTGTCCAACCCCCCGTCGGCGCGCATCCGGCTAGTCCGGGGATACAGGATCCCCTCGGCCGCAAGATCCTGATACCGGGTTGAAAGAAAGCTCTGGATTGCAGTCGTCCCAGTCTTCCAGGAACCAATATGGACGATTAGCTTCTTGGCGCGTATCACGGTCATCTCCACACGGTTGGGCATCTGCGGTTTGCACCAAGGTTCCCTTGACTAGGACATTGCGGCGCAAGGAACAAGAATGTGACGATCTCGGACAAGGCCATGCAGGGCCCCGACGGCTTTCTGTTCCTTAACGGCAGGGATTCCAACAATCTGGTGGGCCACCTGACGGGGGCCGAGACGATCGGCCTGTCCACCCGCACCATCCACCGCCACAACCGCGCTGTGATCGAGGGGCTGGGTGTGCCGTTCCTTGGCATCATTGTTCCCGAGGCGCATTGCGTCTATCCCGAACGCCTGCCCGACGGCATCATCATCAGCGAAGCGCGGCCTGTGCGGCAGGTTCTGGACAGCATGGCGCCGGGCTATCATTATGCCCTGCCCGATATGCAGGCTTTCAAGGCGGGGGGCGGCACAGCTTATACGGGCCGCGATTCTCACTGGACCCAGCCCGCAGCGCTAGAAATTTATCGCGGCCTGCGGGGTAGGATCGGACGCGATCATGATTTCGCCCTAGCCTACATGCCATCGCTGTCTTGCGAAACCGGCGATCTGTCAATCCGCTCGGCGCAGGAAGTCGTGGCCGCCGAACGTCAGCGCACCAAAGGGTTGGCCACCACCTATGCCAACGTCTTCGCCAGCCAGATCCTGAACCACGGCAACGTGCTGGTTCTGCACAATCCTAAGGGCCGGGGCCGTTGTCTGGCCTTCGGCACCTCATTCTCGACGCGTCTCGTGCCTGCCTATGCCTCGGATTTTGAGGAGGTTGTGTTCTGCTATGGCACAACCGTTGACACGGCCATGGTCGATCTAGTCCGACCCGATTGTGTGATAAGTGAATTACCGGAACGATTTCTGCATTTCCCCAGCTTTTCGGTCGAGGGCAGCACGCTGATCAGCCTGCTTCTTGGCCTGCATGACCACAAGGGCACCTCGTCCGCGATGCTGGCGCCGGCCTTAGCCGTGCCCGAAAGCGCTCGCCTGCTTGGCGCGTTCTTCGGCGGTGCCAACGACCGCGCGATGGGCCAGCCCGCCTTGTCCTTCATGCGCCAGCTTGAAGACGCAAATCCGGCCGTTGCCACGCGCGTGGCCCTGCTGGCACCGTTTCTGGATCAGCCGATGCAGAAGACCGGGCTGCGGCTACTTCTGTCGGGGCAGTTTTACAACCGCGCGCTGCTGGCGCAAGTAACCAAATTCGTTGATCAAAACCTGCTGGATATTGGCCGGATAGCACTGGTACCCCACAGCGAAGCGGGGCTTTTGACGCGCATCCGCATGCTGATACGCGCTGGTCTGCACGGACAGGCGATTGCCGCGCTGGACCAGTTGACCCAAGCCTTCAGTATAAGCCCGGAATCGCTCTACTACGCGAACTTCCTCCGCCGCTAACCGGTGCATGGCAAAACAGCCCAAGTGAATTTGGCTCCCCTGCTCAACAGGGCACCCATTCCGCAAACAGATTGCGCAGCCAGCCAGCATATCCCCAGTCAGTAAGAAGGCAGCAGCCTGCGGCAGACTGTCCAACAGGCTCAGAGATGATACTTGCGGGCAATTTCGAGGGCTTCGGCCTGCTCGGTGCCGATGTATTCCTTGGTGCTTTCGATGCTGGCATGGCCGAGCAGGAGCTGGGCCGCACGCAGGTTGCCGGTCTGTTGGTAGATATGCGTGGGGAAGGTCCGGCGCAGCGAATGTAGTCCATAGAGGCTGGGATCGATGCGGGCCTTGTCCAGCCAGGCCTTGAACAGCCGCCAGAGCTGGCTCTCGCTCAGGTGGGTATGAGACCACCGTGCCCCCTGCCCCGTGAACAGCCAGCCGTGCAGCGGCCGTTCAGACGCGGCAAGATAGGCACGCAGGCTGTCGCGCGTCCCCACGGACAGTCGCGCCTGAACCGGACGCGCATGGCGCGCTTCGGTCTTCTTCTGCCGGATCTCCACGATCTCGCGCACCCCGGCCGGGGTGGCCACGTCCGAGACCCGGAGGCGCACCAGGTCGGAGCCCCGGAAACTGGTATCAAGGGCGGTATTGAACAGCGCCAGGCTGCGCAGATCTCTCTCCTGGCGCAGGATGAGCCGGATCAGGGCCACCTGGTCAGGCGTGAGGGGTGGTTTCTTGCCCACCACGCGGCCCTTGTTCCAGATAGTTCGAGAGGGGGCGGGCACGGGCACATCCTTGCAGGCTTTCGCGGTATCTTGCCCTCAAACCTCGCATGAGGGAAGCGGCCCTTCGCAGGGGAGGCAGTCTTCTCCTTGATTTGCTGGGATCCCGGGGAAAGCCATCATGCGAGCTTCTAGAATAAAGCTCGCATGGCGTTAGCATAGGATGTTTCCACAGCCATCAGGAGATCGCAAAGTGAGTGCGGCGCACCGACATGCCGAAGCATGCGGTTGTACAAAATCAAACGCGCGAAATTACGGACAAAATGGGAATTTTGGCTACATTCGGCCAATCAGATACGGAGGCCATCATGACGCGTGTTTCAGCAACGGACTTCAAGAACAATATCGGCGTTTACAGTGATGCGGCCATGAGCGAGCCTGTGATCATCACAAGCCATAACCGTGATCGCCTCGTATTGCTGTCTGCGGAGGAATACCGCCGTTTGACAGGCACGTCAGAGGGCATCACCGAGGATGACAAAGTACGGATCACGCGCGGCCTGGAGCGTCATCGCAACACCATTATGGAGCTGGCCAAAAGGTGACAGATCCCAGGTGAATCACGCGTTAGCAGGTCGAGTTTAGCAGGCTGCGAAGGTCATCGGGATGCCACCCGCGCCCTGCCCGATGACGCCCCCCTGCCCCACCAGTGAAGCTGCAGCTGAAGCCTTCCCGTTCCATTCGGCTTCGGTATCATCGGCAGGTCCGTTATTGGACCTCATCTGTACTGGCCTCGTAGCGCTCACAACGCTGTGAGGCCTTTTCTTTCAATGAAGGTGTAAACCTGATCAATTGCACTTGTGCACTTTCCCACACCTTCGCTATTCCCCGAAAGCCCTGCCCGCCTCGTGGCGCTTCCATAGCTCGTGCAGCGCATGCTCGATCAGCTCGGAATTGTTCATGTCCAGGCGGGCCCGCAGGATTGCCACCCGCTCGAGAATAGGATCGCCCTTGTCGAAGTAGGCGCCGAGGTGCTTCTGCCCTGCCCTCTTGGCTACTGGCTTATCTGCTACTGGTTCCGGCGTTCGCTTCGCAGCAGGCTTTGGCGACACCGGCGCAGCAGCCATTTCCGGCTCAGGTTCCTTAGACATCATCGCCGCCAGAAGCGGATTTGGCTTCTTCATTTCTGCACCCCTGCGCTATTGCCCAACTGTACTTGTGCCGAGGTGCACAATCCCACTCCTGCACAGCCACTCATTTGCTGCCCTGCAGTTCTGCGCGAACCCACGCCCACAGGCTTTCTACTTCCGCAGCAGCCTTGCCGTTCGGATCTACCTCTTGGACAGTCTGTCCAGAGGCGCTGGCGTCCCGGTGGGCCTTGCGGCGATGCAGGACCACAGGGGCGGTTTTGGCGCCCATGGCCTCGATAACCTCACGCGTGTAGGCGACCTCAGCCGGACCAGTGGGGTTAGCCATATTCACCACCGCGAACACCCGGCGCGAAAAGCCACGGCAGAGGCGCAGGGTCCTCGGCATTTGCTCAAGAGGCTCGACGTCAGGGGTGGTGGGAATCAGCACTAAGTCGGCTACCTCAACGGCGGCCGGCGCCTCAGTCGAGCGGGCAGGGGGGGTGTCTATGATCACCAGATCGGCCACGCCCTTTGCTTGGGCTAGCTTCTTCGGTAATTCGTTCTCGGTTGAAAACACCACCACCGGCATGTCGCCTTCGCGACGCTCTGCCCATTGGCTCACGCTCTGCTGGGAATCCATATCGATCATCAAGACCGACAGGCCGTCTCGAGCTGCGGCCACTGCAAGCGAGCGGGCGAGAGTGGATTTACCTACGCCGCCCTTCTGCATTGCAATGGTGATCACCTGCATATTTGCTCCTTTGCATTTGTGCACATTTGCAACTGTGCATACTTGAATAATTGCGCGATCATGGATCCCACAGAGTAACCTCTGGGGCCTGGTCTACTAAGAGGTTGGCTTGCTTGCCTTGCTGAGCCTCCCACTGTGCTTTCTTCTCCTCCACGGTCTTAAGCCACCAAGACAGCCGTAGCCTAGTCACCTTCCGCCCCTGCGTCTCGATCGTGTCGACACGGCATGAGAAGGGGGCCAAAGCGTTCACTTCTGCCACCGCCGGCTCAATGGCCTTGCGACGCAGTGCTGCAAAGGGCCCTAGCTTCCCATGAGGGACGCCAAGATAATCCCGCAGCTCGTCGGTCTCAAAGTCGTTGTAGAAGACGTGCTTCAAGCCGATCCGCTTGGCGATAATCTCGTACAATGCCATGCCGTACTTCGTGCCGAAGCCGTGCAGGATCTGCATCTCCAGGCGCGCGAAAATCTGGCTGTCTCGTAGGATCGGCAGAAGTTTAGGATGGAGCTCGTAGGTCAGCATCGTGGCGATGCCTGGGCCGAACTTCTCAACATCAGTTGGTCCGAGGAGGTGGACATTGCGAGTTGATCCATCAGACATTCTGACGCGCACAACTGTTTGCATGAGGCTGAGAATTGCCTCAGTTACTCGATCGTTTGAGGTGTGGTTGCCGCGCAACTCGGAAAAGGGAATGCGGTACTCCTGACCCTCGGCCGCCATCTCAGGTCCGAAGGCATTGGACAGCAGTTGGTTATAGATCCTGCGTGCGGCTAGCGTTATCTTCTCACCCCCACGAACCTCGATCAGTTCGGCAGGCTTGATGACCTCGCCGCGCCGTTGGAAAGCCCCAAGGGTCCCCGCAGAGCTATCGTGACTTTTCGGGCGAGGTTCATCCCGCATGCATTGTGACCCGTGCCTGTTCGCGAGTCACAGTAGGCTGAAAAGAAGTCTCTTTGGAAGCCACTGCCGAAAATCTCTAACAGCAGCGTGATGACCTCGCCCGAAAAGTCACGATAGAAAGAAAAGTTGCACTACGGGGCAGGGGCCTCGCCCGAAAAGTCACCATACCTCGCCCTATTAGTCACCATACCTCGCCCATAAAGTCTCGATACCTCGCCCGATAGGTCACACTCAGGCTTTATTGTCGTTTATAAACAAAGTATTAACCCCCTATAAAAAGGAAGAAATATAAGAAACTAAAATGCTTATCCCCAAGGAGCGCCAGATCCCTACCTCTAAGGCGGGTCTGGATCTCGACCGTAATGCTGATGGCAGCGGCGGGATTTGCTGGTGATGCGGCGCCTGGCGCAGGGGTAGTGCTTCAGCCTCTGGCTGCGCTCTGGCGGATATGAGGTGTTATGCGCCGGAAAGCGCAAGGGGGTGGGGATCAGCCGGGGGTTGTGGGGCGGTTGAGACGCTCGAGGAGCTGCCTGGAGGCCCGGAAATGCATGTGCCGCTTTGGAGGCACCTTCACGGCCTCCCCGGTTCTCGGATTGCGGCCCAACCGGGCGATCCTGACCTTGCTGGAGAAACTGCCGAACCCGCGCAGCTCCACCCTGTGACCTCGGCTCAGGGTCTCGGCAATCTCGTCAAGGATGGTGTCGAGAGCCGTTTCCACGGCATAGGAGGGCAGATGCGGATGCGCCTGACGAAGCTTTGCAAGCAACTCTGAACGGATCATCTGGCCTCTTCCCGGGTCTCACAGGGGCATAAACAGGCGTCTGTGATGGTGAAGCCCGCGGCTTAACTGTCGCTCTCCCCTACAAGATCCACATTATTTCGGTGACTTTTGTTTTTCCGCGTCTCGTCCCTGTCTTTTATGCAGCGCAATTGGACGTAAATCATGGAAATTAGCAGAACGGCAAATAATAAGGGGCCGCTATCTGCGTATTCCCTTTAATATGACGCTCCGTGATTATACGTCAAAGACAACCTGGAAAAACAAGGATAGCCATGTCTGATTTTGATTTTGACACCATGAGCCTGGACGAACTGAAGCGTCTGAAGCGGAACCTTGACAAGGCTATCGCCAATTTTGACGACCGCCGTAAGGCGGAGGCCCGACGCAACCTTGAAGAAAAGGCCCGTGAATACGGGTTTTCCCTGTCCGAGCTGGCAGACGTCAAAACCACGAAACGCGCCGCAGTCGCTCCGAAATACCGCAATCCCGGCAATCCGGAGCAGACTTGGTCAGGGCGGGGCCGGCAGCCGACCTGGTTTCGGGATGCTATCGAGGCCGGGACCGAGCCTAACGATCTCATGATCTAACTTCATACGGGGCTATGGACCGGTCATGAGCCGGCCCATAGCAACAGAAGGTTGTTCTAAGATCGTTTAAGCTGTTTTGAGAAACAGCACATCGTGCAATCTCTACATCCTTAAGTTTAAGCTACCGGATTTCCGCAAGCATAATAGTTGCAATATTCTCATGAGGGAATATTTTTCTTGCGTCCTGACGCCTGCGAGAGCCTTCTTAAGACGCGTCGATCTTAACCTCTTTTCGGACTGTAATTGCTTTTCCCGAATGGGTTAAGGCCTCGACAGGTCTATCTGAAATTCGCTTTAGATGCCAAAGGGAGGGGAATGCTATGACTGATTATTCAACAGATATGACAAAATGGACCTTGGCTGGCGGCGGGGTTATCGTCAACGTCACTGCAAAGATGAACGCCGATGGGAGCGTAACGCTGTCCTATGCGCTTGACGAGAATTCTACGCAAGCTGATCTGAACGGCCTTTTTATTGATTTTGGAAACAATGGTGGGTCGATATCCAGCATCGGATCCAAAGCGAATAACATGAATGGCTCGGATACGGACGGCGATGCGCTCAATGGGTTCGACATGGCAACCGTCTTGGGGTCCGTGGGTGGATCAGATGCGGACCATACGAGCGGCACATGGACGATCAGTGCCGCTGATCTTCAAAAATTTGGCGTTACTTCTTTGGAGCAATTGGCAACTGCAGAAATTGGCATTCGAGCCACCAGTGTCGGAATTGATCGGGAAGGAAGCGTAAAACTCGCTGATACAGGTGAGTATTGCCCAGGAAAGACGCCGACGGATGATTATCCGGCCGAATTCCCGCTGTCGAATGCCACTCTGATTTTCCAATCGACCGATGAAACTGCGTCTTTGGATAAAAATGGCGACGGGTACATCGCAGTAAAAATCGATGGATGGGATCTCGGAAAACTCGATTTTGACGATTATGAAGACGCAGTTCTTGCCAAGCTGGCAGATGACCTTGGTGTGTCCGAAGAGGAGCTTCTTGGGGTCATTCTCAAGGGCGGAAACGACAGCACGTTGTTTTATGCGAATGGAGACGACAATCCTGATGCCGATGCGTTTCCGTCAGCACCAAGCGGATGGTCGTCGACGGACGCAGATTACTGGCTCGACTATCCACCAAAGCAAGGCAACATCGACGCTTCTGTCGTAGACGTAAATTACGATGTGGACGTCTTCATGTTTTGATCAATGCTAGGCCGGTGCAAAAGCGTTTTTGCACCGGTTTCTCGATCTGGATCTGTCATTCTTAGACACAGCGCGGATGCCGAAATGCAATTTCGGTTAACATCGGCCATATCCTGCAACTGCAACACCCCTCTGGCGACCTCCATCAGTTCGTCTGCTTCAGCCATCGATCCAGATGCCGCAGAAGCGTCTGCCATCGCTGTTGGTGGCGATCTCGTCCCCGGCTGACGTACAGAACACCTCCGGATGCTTTCCGAATTCCCGTGCATCGCCGCGTCCCTGGATGAGAAGCAGCGCCACGATGCCAAGAACGCCCCCCAGAGCCGCAATCCCTCCGAAGACGGCAAGACCCCCTCCAAACCGATGCAGGGCCTCCTTGCTGCTCCTGACGCTCTCCAGGCGCATGTGGTTAGCGGCGGCGCTGATCTCATGCTCTAGGCTCTTGATGGCCTTCTGAGCGGCCACCTGAGCGGCACTGGAACTATCCTGGTGCATCCGCCTGCCCAGATCCTCCGAGGCATCGATGACCTCCTGAGCGTGTGCGAATGCCTCTCCCGACGCTTTCTCGATCCTGGCCACAAGCCGTGCCGCCTCGGCCTTGGTGGTCGCGGTGGCGGTGAGGTTGCCCACGTCCTGGCGCAGGAGCCGCACCTGGTCGGTCAAATCGGCAATCAGCTCGGCAGGGGATTTGGCAGCAGTGCTCATGCGGTGCCTGCCTTCGCGTCCAGCTCGGCCAGCAGTCCGGCAATCTCTTTCTGATCGACCTCGCGGGTGGCGTTCTTGCGCAGGGTGGCCGCCATCCATTTGGCGATCTTGGGATCCTTCAAGGCTTCGGTGGTGACGATGGCGCCGACGATGATCTTGCGGCGAGTGTCGCTGGCTTTCTGTCGGGTCT
>NZ_BBPH01000133.1 GCF_000787695.1 Paracoccus sp. PAMC 22219
GGCTGCATGACCGACGCGCTGGACCCTGAAACCCGCGACCGGCTGCTGGCCGATCCGGGGGCGATCCTGGCCGACCGGGACCTGATGCGGGCCCTGGTCGCCGCGCGCGAGGCCGAGGCCGGTGACAACGTCATCGACATCCGCGGCCGCGCGATGGAGGCGCTGGAGACCCGGCTGGACCGGCTGGAATCCACGCATGAAAGCGTGATCGCCGCCGCCTATGACAACCAGTCCGGCATGGCGGTGATCCATCGTGCCGTGCTGGGCCTGCTGGAAACGGCCGATCTGGCCGATTTCACCGCCGCCCTGCAGACCGACATCGCCCCCCTGCTGCGCATCGAGACGCTGCGCCTGGTGGTCGAGGACGATCCCGCCCCCGCCCTGCCGCGCGACGTCGTGGTGGTCCCGCATGGCACCATCGACCGCATCCTGACCGCCGGACGGCGTGCGCCGCGCGGCGACGACATCGTGCTGCGCGACGCATTGGTGGTGACCCGACCCCTGCACGGCCGCACCATCGCGTCCGAGGCGCTGCTGCCGCTGGACCTGGGTCCGGCGCGGCCGCGCGCGGTGCTGCTGATGGGCAGCAGCGATCCGACGCGGTTCATGCCGGCGCATGGCACCGACCTGCTGCGCTTCTTTGGCCAGGTGTTCCGCATGGCCCTGCTGGCACGGTTGCCCGGATGATGGCCCCGGCCACGGCGGACGCCCTGAACCGCTGGCTGGAGACAGAGGCCGCGAGCCGCGACCGGTCCGACCACACCGTGACCGCCTATCGCGGCGATCTGGTCGCGTTCCTGCAGTTCATCGCCGCCTATTGGGGCGAACCGGTGCCCCCCGCGGCACTGGCCCGCCTGCGGCAGGCCGACATGCGCGCATTCGCGGCGTCCGAACGCGGGCGGGGCCTGGGCGCGCGGTCGCTGGCGCGGCGCATGTCGGGGGTGCGGTCGTTCCTGCGCTGGATCTCGGACCGCGAGGGGTTGGACCTGTCCGCCGCCCTGTCGACCCGCAGCCCGAAATACAGCCGCAGCCTGCCGCGCCCCCTGACCCCCCTGCAGGCCCAGGACACGCTGGACCGCGTGGCCGATCATGCGACGCCCTGGGTGGGCGCGCGTGATCTGGCGGTGCTGACCCTGCTGTGGGGATCGGGGCTGCGCATCTCCGAGGCGCTGTCGCTGGACGGGGACGACTGGCCCTTTCCCGACGGCTGATCATCCGCGGCAAGGGCGGGCGCGAACGCCAGGTCCCGGTCCTGCCGGTGGCGCGCGACGCCATCGACGCCTATCTGCGCCTGTGCCCCTGGGGCCACCGCACCGACGCGCCGCTGTTTCGCGGCATCCGCGGCGGTCGCCTGACCGCCAGCGCGGTCGAGGGTGCGATGCGCCTGGCGCGCGCGGCCCTTGGCCTGCCGGCCAGCGCCACGCCGCATGCCCTGCGCCACAGCTTTGCCACGCATCTGCTGTCCGCGGGCGGCGATCTGCGCACGATCCAGGAACTGCTGGGCCATGCCAGCCTGTCGACCACCCAGGTCTATACCGGGGTGGACGACGCGCAGCTGATGGCCGTCTATCGCGCCGCGCATCCGCGCGGTTGAACCCCGACGCGGTCCCGCGCGTTTGCTCCATCATCCATCAACGAGGCCCCGATGACCGATCATGCCATCTTTCACCGCCCCCTGGGGGCAACCCCGCCCGCCGGCTACGACCAGGCGATCTTTGGCATGGGATGCTATTGGGGGGTGGAACGGTTGTTCTGGAAACAGAACGGCATCTGGCTGACCGAAGTCGGCTTTGCCGGCGGCGACGTCCAGAACCCCACCTATGACCAGGTCAAGCGCGGCGATACCGGGCATGCCGAGGTCGTGCGCGTGATCTATGACAGCTCTCTGATCAGCTATGATCACCTGCTGCAGCTGTTCTGGGAGAACCACGATCCGACACAGGGCGACCGTCAGGGCAACGACGTGGGCAACCAGTACCGCAGCCTGATCATGACCTTCACCACCCTGCAGGAAGCCGCGGCCGAGGCGTCCAAGATCGACTATGACAACCGCCTTGCAGTCCAGGGTCTGGACAAGATCACCACGCAGATCGTTCCCGCCGGTCCCTTCTGGCCCGCGCACGAGGCGCATCAGCAATATCTGGAAAAGAACCCCGACGGTTATTGCGGGCTGAAGGGCACCGGCGTACAGGCCAGCATTCCCAACCCGGATCCGATCTGATGCCCACCTATACCGCGCTGACCCACCTGCCCGGCCGCGAGGCTGCCGAAGACCTGGCCCTCGCCTGCGAGGACCTGACCCCCGAGCCCGTCGGCACCGGCATCTTCGAGATCGAGGATGGCAGCGAACGGTGGGAGGTCGGCGCCTATTTCACCGAAGCCCCCGACGAGATCGCACTGGCGATCCTGGCCGCGGCCTATGGCGCGCAGCCCTTTGCCGTGTCGGAACTGCCCGAGGTCGATTGGGTGGCCCATGTGAAACGCGAACTGACCCCCGTCCGCGCGGGCCGGTTCTTCGTGCATGGCAGCCACGATGTCGACCAGGTCCCCGAAGGGGTCGAAGCGCTGTGGATCGAGGCCGCGATGGCCTTTGGCACCGGCCACCACAACACCACCAAGGGCTGCCTGGAGGCGCTGGACCGTCTGGCGACCGACGGGTTCAAGGCGACGCGCATCGCCGACATCGGCTGTGGCACGGCTGTGCTGGCGATGGCGGCGGCCCGGCTGTGGCACGTCACGGTTCTGGCCAGCGACATTGACCCGGTCGCGGTGGACACGGCCGCCGCCAATGTCATCGCCAACGGCCTGGACGGTCGCGTCGAATGCATGGAGGCTGCGGGTTTCGACCACCCGATGCTGGAACGCGCCGCGCCCTATGACCTGGTGGTCGCCAACATCCTGAAGCAGCCGCTGATCGATCTGGCCACCGACATGGCCCGCCATGTCGCCAAGGATGGTCGCATCGTGATGTCTGGCATCCTGACGACGCAGGCCGACGATGTCACCGCGGCCTATCAGGCCGTCGGATTCGCGCCCGACCGGCGCGACGACATGGGCGACTGGACCACGCTGGTGATGATCCGCACCTGACCGCGCGCCACCCACCGGACATGAAAAAACCCCCGCGAGCATTCCGCTTTCGGGGGTTCGTTCGTCATGGTGGCAGTCGCAAGCCTTAGAAGCCGCGCGCAACCCGCTCGATGTCGCCGCGGCACAGACCGATATCGTCCAGTTCGCGGTCCGACAGGCGGCCCAGTTCGCGACGCGTCATGCGGGTTTCCCGCCAGGACGCGATCAGCGACGTGATTTGCGCTACGACGTTGCCCACGCCTCCGACAGCCACGCTGCGGTTCGTTTCGATCGTCGACATCAGTTCACCTGTTTTCACTTTGCCCAGTCAGCGGGCACATTTCGGATATACAGGAGATAGTTTCAGCAGCCCGCGAACAGTAGCCACAAAACCGGCAACCCCGCTATGCGCTTTTCGCAACAGGTTCAGCCATTTCTTTCGCAAAAAGGTCACGAAGGGGCGCAAACCGAACCCCTCGGTCTGCCTGTTGGTTAACGCCAGTCGCCCAAGGCCGCCTGCCACAGCGCCAGCGCCGCGACCGCCGCCGTATCGGCGCGCAGGATTCGCGGCCCCAGGCTGACCGGCGTGACAAAGGGCAGCCGCGCCAGATGCGTGCGTTCGGTGGCAGAGAACCCGCCCTCGGGGCCGATCAGGATGGCCCAGGGCCCCTGCGGCAGGCCAGCCAGCGTCTCGGCCGGGCCGGCCCGGGATTCGTCCGCCCACAGGATGCGCCGCGCCGGGTCCCACCCGTCAAGCACCCGCGACAGGGGTGCCAGATCGGCGACCGGGGGGACGAAGGTGCCGCCGCACTGTTCCGCAGCCTCGATCGCGTGGGCCTGCAGGCGGTCTTGGCGGATGCGGTCGGAATTGGTGTGGTCGGTCTGCACGGGCAGGATGCGGGCCGCGCCCATCTCTGCCGCCTTCTCCACGATGAAGTCGGTGCGGGCCTTCTTGATCGGCGCGAACATCAGCCACAGGTCGGGCGGATCCTGCTGGACCGCGGTCTGGGCCACCACCGACAGGCTGCCGCCGCGCTTTCCGGCGTCCAGCAGGGTCGCCTGCCATTCGCCGTCGCGCCCGTTGAAGACCGACACCGCGTCACCCGGCCGCAGGCGCATGACGCCCGACAGGTAATGCGCCTGCGGCCCGTCCACGGGAACGGGTTGTCCTGCAACCAACGGGTGATCTATGAACAGTCTGATCTTAGCCATGATGGGCGCGACGCTATGCAAAGCCGGACAGAAAGGCCAGACGCCGTCTTTGACGCGCCGCCCGACAACTGGGTGGACCGCTTTGCGCCCGTGCGCACGCGGCCCTGGCTGCGGCTCAGCCGAGCGGACCGGCCCATCGGGACGTGGCTGCTGCTGCTGCCCTGCTGGTGGGGGATCGGGCTGGCGATGATGGCGGATGCGCCGCGGCTGTTCGACCTGTGGATCGCGTTGGCCTGCGCGATCGGCGCATTTGTCATGCGCGGCGCAGGCTGCACCTGGAACGACATCACCGACCGCGACATCGACGCGCAGGTGGCGCGCACCCGGTCGCGGCCGCTGCCCTCGGGGCAGGTCAGCCTGCGCGGGGCCTATCTGTGGCTGGGCGCGCAGGGGCTGGTTGGGTTGGTGATCCTGGTGACGCTTGGCCAGGCGGCGGTGTGGATGGGGGTCGCGTCGCTGGCGCTGGTCGCGATCTATCCCTTTGCCAAGCGGTTCACCTGGTGGCCGCAGCTTTTCCTGGGCTTTGCCTTCAACTGGGGGGTCATGCTGGCCTATGCCGCGCATATGGGTCGGGTCGATCCTGCGCCGGTGGTGGCGTGGCTGGGCGCGATCGCCTGGACGATCTTTTACGACACGATCTATGCCCATCAGGACGCGGACGATGATGCGCTGATCGGGGTCAAGTCCACGGCCCGGCTGTTCGGGGACCGCAGCCCCGCGATTCTGGCGGGATTTGCGCTGCTGGCGGTGGCGGTGCTGGCGGTGGCGGTGGCGCTGACGGGTCGCAATCTGTTGATGGGCTGGGCGGGCGTGCTGGCCCTGGGACTGCACCTGATGTGGCAGCTGCGGAATTTCCAGCCCGATCAGGGTGCTGTCTGCCTGCGCCTGTTCCGGTCGAACCGCGATGCGGGGCTGATTCTTGCGCTGTTTCTTGCCATTGCGGGGCTGGCATGATTGCCTCGCGCGGGTCCCGTCGCTAGACGTTGCACGCTTGCAACAGCACAAGGTTTTCCCGATGGCCCGACGCCGCCGCCTTTCGACATCCCTGGCCACCATCATCGTGTTGGCGGGCGCGGGCGGATTGTCCTGGATGGGTGCCGAGGCCGCCGCGACCTTCATCGAGGACCGCGCCACCCGCGACGTGACGCAGGCGTTGCAGGCCGCGGGCCATGACTGGGCGCATGTGGTGACCGACGGGCTGCGCGTCCGCCTGACCGGCACCGCCCCGTCCGAGGTCGAGCGGTTCCGCGCGGTGACCGAGGCCGGCACCGCCGTCGACGCCACGCGTGTCCTTGACGAGATGACCGTCGCCTCGGTCGAGGCGATGACACCCCCCGATTTCAAGGTCGAGCTGCTGAAGGGCGACCAGGGCCTGTCCCTGATCGGGCTGGTCCCCGCCGCCACCGACCGCGACGCGATGCTGCGCGCGCTGCGCCCCGGCGGCCAACCGGTGACCGACCTGCTGGAGGCCGCGGACCACCCCGTCCCCGACGGCTGGACCGAGGCGCTGCGGTTCGGCCTGCAGGCAGCCCAGATGACCACGCAGGCCAAGATCTCGATCGCGCCGGGGCAGGTGCAAGTCGCTGCGCTGGCCGCCGACCGTGCGGATCAGGGGCGGCTGGAACAGGCGCTGCGCCGGGCTGCCCCCCCGCAGGTCACGCTGGACATGCAGATCACCGCGCCACGCCCGGTGATCGCGCCATTCACGCTGCGGTTCGTCATGGACGAACGGGGCGGTCGTTTCGACGCCTGCGCGGCCAGCGACGATGCGGGCCGCGACCAGATCGTGCAGGCGGCGCAGGATGCGGGCATGCAGACGGTGCCGACCTGCACACTGGGCCTGGGCGCGCCGTCCGACGATTGGGCCGATGCCGCCGCCGCTGCCATCGATGCGGTGGGCCAATTGGGTCAGGGCCAGGTGACGCTGTCGGACGCCGACGTGGCGCTGGTCGCGCCTGCCGACGTGACCCGCGAACGGTTCGACCAGGTTGCGGGCCTACTGGAACAGGCGCTGCCTGCCACCTATCGCCTTCAGGCTCAGCTCGAACAGGCACCGACCCAGGCCGCGCCCATCGAATTTCAGGCGACCCTGCCGCCATCGGGCAGCCTGTCGATGCGGGGGCGCATTGCCGATGCGCAGATGCAGCAGGCCGTCGACAGCTTTGCCCGATCGCGGTTCGACGTGGCGCAAAGTGGCCTGCGCACCGATCCGTCAGTTCCCGGAGGCTGGACCGTCCGCGTGATCGCGGGGCTGGAGGCGATGGGCGCGCTGCAGGCGGGCCAGGTTCGCGTGACCCCAGACATGATCGAGCTGACGGGCGTGTCGGGTGATCCGCAGGCCAGCGACCGGGCCGCGGCGCTGCTGTCCGAACGCCTTGGCGCGGGCGCGCGCTATCGCCTGGCGATCAGCTATGACCGCCGCATGGACGCGCCTTGGGCCTGCCCGACGGCGAGGAATGCGTCGCGCGCCTGAACATCATCATGTCCGAGAGCGAGATCGGGTTCGAACCCAACCGGTCGTCCATCGCGGGGGATCCGGAGCCGACGATGGAACGGTTCGTCCGTGCCATGGCCGATTGCGGCGACTTCCAGATCGAGGCCGGCGGCCATACCGATTCGCAGGGCTCCGAAGGTTTCAACGCCGAACTGTCGCGGTCGCGGGCGCAGGCCATCGTGTCCGCGATGGCCGATGCCGGGATCAGCGTGGCGAACATGTCCGCCCGCGGCTACGGCGAAAGCCGCCCCGTCGCCACCAACCAGACCGAGGAAGGCCGCGAGATCAATCGCCGGATCGAGTTCCGCCTGCTGTCGCCGCACCCGCTGGACGCCGACAACATCCCCGCCCCCGTCACCATCGCAGGTGTCACCGGCGAGGAGGTCGACCCGCCCCCGCCGAGGACCTGACCCAAGGGCCGCGCCTGCCGCCGATGCAGGGACCGCAGCTGCCCGACCGCGCGGCACAGATGCAGGGCCCGCAACTGCCCCACAGCCGCGCGGCATCCGGGATGGTGCCGATGACCGTGGGGGTCGCGGAACAGTTCCAGACGCTGGACGAGCGCGAGGAAAACCTTAGGGTGCCCGTGCTGACGCCCGATGACGACACCCCCCGCCCCGGCCCGCGTCCCGACAGCGTCGCGGACCAGGCCGGCGCGCAAGACGAAGCGACCGACGAATGAACAGATCCGAATTCATAGCCGTGACAGCCCTGATCCTGTTCGGGGCCTTCGTGCTGGGGTGGATCGCCAGCTGGCTGGTCCATCGCGTCGCCCGCCCCGCCCGTGCCGACATGTCGGAGCTGGACCGCATGGCCCAGCAGCTGCACGAGGTCGAGGAGGAGCGCGACGAGGCCGTGGCCACCCTGGCCGAACGCGAAGCCGCGCTGACCACCCGTCTGGCGGGCGCGCAGGCCGAATTGCGCGATGCGATGGACGGGTTGCGCGACAGCCGGACCGAGGTCGAGGAACTGCGCGACTATATCGAACAGGCGCTGGCGCGTCGCTGACGCGCCAGCCTGCCCGCATCAGATCCCGGCGTCGATGATCGCGCGGGCCAGCACCGGAACCGTGTCGCGGTTCAGGCCCGCGATGTTCAGGCGCGAATCGCCCACCATGTAGATGGCCGCATCGGTCTTCAGGCGCTGCACCTGTTCCGGCGTCGCGCCAAGGCGCGAGAACATGCCGCGATGGTGGCGGATGAAATCGAACCGGTCGCTGCCCGACAGGTCGCGCAGCTCGGCGGCCAGCTGGTCGCGCAGGCCCAGCATGGTGTTGCGAACCTCCTCCAGCTCGGCCGCCCAATCGGCGCGCAGGGCGTCGTCGGTCAGGATGGTGCTGACGATGCGTGCACCATGGTCCGGCGGGAACGAGAAGTTCTGGCGGTTCAGATAGGCCATCGACCCCTGCGCCAGATCGCGCGCCTTGGTATTGTCGGCCAGCGCGATCAGGATGCCGGTGCGTTCGCGATAGATGCCAAAGTTCTTGGAACAGGACGCCGCGATCAGAACCTCGGGCAGGCTGCGGGCGACCAGACGCGTCGCCTCGGCATCCGCGTCCAGGCCGTCGCCGAAGCCTGATAGGCCAGGTCGATCAGCGGCACCGCGCCCGATTTCTCCAGGATCGCCACGACCTCGGACCATTGCTCCAGGGTCAGGTTCGCGCCGGACGGGTTGTGGCAGCAGCCGTGCAGCAGGACGATGTCGCCCTTGCCCGCCTGCGCGATGTCGGCCTTCATGCCGTCGAAATCGACGCCGCGGGTTTCCGCATCGAAATAGCGGTATTCGGTATAGGGCATGCCCATGAAGGCCATGATCGACAGGTGGTTCGGCCAGGTCGGGTTCGACACGAAGACCCGCACGCCCGGATTGGCCAGCCGCGCCAGCTCCAGCGCCTGACGGATGGCACCCGTGCCACCCACGGAGGCGACCGAGGCCAGACGGTCGGCGGGCAGTTCGCCCAGCACCATCGTGGCCAGCGCGTTGCGATAGTCGGCCTCTCCGGCAAGGCCGGTATAGGCCTTGGTGGTCTGGGTCTCCCAGATACGCTGTTCAGCGGCCTTGACCGCGCGCATGACCGGGGTGACGCCCTGCGGGTCCTTGTAGACGCCCACGCCCAGGTCGATCTTGCCTGGCGGGTATCGGCCTTGAACTCCTCGATCAGCATCAGGATCTTGTCGGGGCTTTGGGCTTTCAGGTCGGTCAGCATCAGGCGTCTCCGGTTGCGATGTTCAGGTCGGCAAAGCTGCCCCATTCGGTCCAGCTGCCGTCGTAAAGCGAATGGTCACGGTGGCCCGCACGTTCCAGCGCAAAGGACAGCGCGGCCGCCGTCACGCCGCTGCCGCAGGTGGTGATGACCGGGCGCGACAGGTCGATGCCGACATCCGCAAAGGCCGCGCGGATCGCATCGGGCTCGATCATCGTGCCGTCGGCGTTGAACAGCCGGCCGAAAGGCAGGTTGCGCGAACCGGGGATGTGGCCGGCGCGCAGGCCCGCGCGGGGTTCGGGCTGATCGCCGCGGAACCGTTCCGGGCTGCGTGCATCCACGATCTGCGGATCGCCCAGCTTGCTGGCCGCGGCCACCTGAGTCACGTCGCGCACCAGGCCCGCCTGACGCTGGACGGTGATGTGGCGGTCGCGCATGACGGGGGGCATGTCCTCGGTCGGGCGACCCTCGGCGCGCCATTTCGGCAGGCAGCCGTCCAGAACGGCCACGTCGGTCTTGCCCATCAGGCGGAACGTCCACCACACGCGAAAGGCGCTGCGTACGTCGGAATTGTCATAGATGACCACCTGATGCCCGTCGCCGATGCCCATCGCGCGCAGGCGGCTGATGAACATCTCGGGCGGGGGGGCCATGTGCGGCAGGGTCGACCGCTTGTCGGCGATCGCCTCGATGTCGAAGAACCGCGCGGCGGGGATATGGGCCGCGTCGTATTCCGCGCGCGCGTCGCGGCCGGATGCGGGCATGTGCCAGCTGGCGTCGATGATGCGCAGGTCGGGATCGGACAGATGCGCCGCCAGCCAGTCGGTCGAGACCAGTGTCTTCGGATCGTCCATCGCCGTCCCCCTTGGCTTGTGCCGCCCCGATCTACAGGCCGGGGGCCAAGGCTGCAATGGCCTATCCCTGCTTCAGCAGGCGGGCCTTCTGACGATTCCAGTCGCGGGCGGCGCTGGTTTCGCGCTTGTCGTGGTTCTTCTTGCCCTTGGCGACGGCGATCTTCAGCTTCACGATGCCGCGGTGGTTGAAATACATCACCAGCGGAACCAGCGTCATCCCCTCGCGCGCGGTCGACTGCCACAGGCGGGCCAGCTCGCGCGATTTCACCAGCAGCTTGCGGCGGCGGCGTTCCTCGTGGCCAAAGACGCCGGCCCGCGACAGGGCCGCGATATAGCCGTTGATCAGCCACAGTTCCCCACCCTCGACCGAGGCATAGCTTTCGGCGATGTTGGACTGTCCGACGCGCAGCGACTTGACCTCCGACCCGGTCAGCATGATGCCGACCTCGAGATCGCTCTCGATGGCGTAATCGAACCGGGCCCGCCGGTTCTCGGCGATCACCTTGTAGTTCTTGCTGTCGTCATCCTTGGCCATGGCTGGTCAGATAGGCGCGACGGGTGCATCTGTAAAGGCATGCGTTGCGCGATGGCCGTGCCCTGGGCTAGGTCTGTCGCAGGGGGGACCATGCTGGGACAGATCGCGTTCGGGTCGGTGCTGATGGTGACCAGCGTGCTGATGGCCGCACTGGCCATCTGGGCGCTGGAAACCGCGTTCGCGCGCAACGCCCGCTGGCTGGCCCGCGCGCCCCACCGGCCCAAGCTGGCCTTGGTGATCGTCGCGACCAGCCTGGCGGTCCTGGGGATGGTGACGGCGTCCGTCTGGCTGTGGGCGGGGGCGTTCCACCTGCTGGGCGTCTTTGCCACATTCGAGGAGGCGATGTATTTCACCTTGGTCACCTTCACCACGCTTGGCTACGGCGACGTGCTGATGCCTCAGGACTGGCGCATCTTGGGCGGGCTGGCGGCGGCGAACGGGCTGTTGCACTTTGGCCTGATGACGGCGTTCATGGTCGAGGCGCTGCGCCACGTCCGCGTGCGCCAGATCGAATTCACGGAAGGGTAGCCGATGCGGCATGGCGGTCAGATCTTGGTGCAGGCGCTGCGCGCGAACGGCGTCACGCGGGTGTTCTCGGTGCCGGGCGAAAGCTTTCTGGCGGCGCTGGACGGGCTGGTCGACAGCGGCATCCGCAACATCGTCTGCCGCCACGAAGGCGGCGCCGCGATGATGGCCGAGGCCACGGGCAAGCTGACCGGCAGGCCCGGCGTGGCCTTCGTCACCCGCGGACCGGGGGCCACCAATGCCAGCGCGGGCGTGCATGTGGCGCGGCAGGACAGCACGCCGATGATCCTGTTCGTGGGCCAGATCGCCCGCGGCGACCAGGACCGCGAAGCGTTCCAGGAGGTCGATTACCGCGCCATGTTCGCGCCCTTGGCGAAATGGGTGGCCCAGATCGACGCGACCGACCGCATCGCCGAATACGTCGCCCGCGCGTTCCACGTGGCGATGTCGGGCCGCCCCGGCCCCGTGGTGCTGGCCCTGCCCGAGGACATGCTGTCCGGCCATGCCGACATTCCCGACCTGGCCGCCGCCACCGCCCCGCTGTCCCATGTCGCGCCGCAATCGGTGCAGGCCGTGGCCGACGCGCTGGCAACCGCGAAACGCCCGCTGGTCGTCGCCGGCGGCAGCCAGTGGTCGCAGGACGCGGCCGAGGATCTGGCCCGCTTTGCCGCGGCCTGGGATCTGCCCGTGGCCGTGCCCTTTCGCCGTCAGGATCGCATGGACAACCGCCTGCCCCATTACGTGGGCGATCTGGGCGTGGGCATGAACCCGGCGCTGGCCGCGGCGCTGCGCGAGGCGGACGTGATCCTGTCGCTTGGGTCGCGGTTGGGGGACACGCTGACCGGGGGGTACAGCGCGATGGACCCGGTGCGCCCGCATGCCCGCGTGATCATGGTCCACCCCGACCCCGACCAGCTGGGCGCGCTGTGGCGGGCCGATCCGGGTCTGGTCGCCGATCCCCGCCGCGTGGTGGCCGCGCTGGCCGACCTGCCCGCCCCCGCGACGCGCTGGTCCGAGTGGCGGGCCCGGCTGCGCGCATCCTATGACGACTGGCAGACCCCGTGTCCTACGCCCGGCGCGTTGCGGCTTGAACAGGTGGTGGGCTGGCTGGCGCAGAACCTGCCCGCCAATGCGATCGTCACCAACGGCGCGGGCAACTATGCCAGCTTCCTGCACCGCTATTTCCGCTGGCGGTGTCATGGCACGCAGCTGGCGCCCACGTCGGGGTCGATGGGATACGGCCTGCCCGCAGCCATCGCCGCCAGCCTGGCGCATCCCGACCGCACCGTGGTCTGTCTGGCGGGGGACGGCTGCCTGCAGATGACCGTGAACGAGCTGTCGACCGCCGCCCAGTACGGCGCGACGCCCATCGTCATCGTGGCCAATAACGGCCGCTATGGCACGATCCGGATGCATCAGGAACGCCACTATCCGGGGCGGGTGTCGGGCACCGACCTGTTCAACCCCGACCTGCCCGAGCTGGCCCGCGCCTATGGCGGCCACGGAGAGCTGGTCGAACGCGACGAGGATTTCGCCCCCGCCTTTGAACGCGCCCGCCTGTCGGGCCGCCTGTCCGTGATCGAACTGCGCTTGGACCCCGAGGCGCTGACCCCCGGCGCGACCCTGACCCAGACCCGCGACGCGGCCCTGAAGGCGCAGGCATGATCCCCGGCCCGCGCAACCGGATCACCGACGTGGCCGGGCTGCGCGTGGGCCATGCCCAGGACGATGCCCTGCGGTCCGGGGTCACCGTGCTGACCGCCGATGCGCCCTTTGCGACCAGCGTCCACGTGATGGGCGGCGCGCCCGGCACGCGGGAAACCGACCTGCTGGCGCCCGACAAACTGGTGGGCGGGGTCGATGCGCTGGTGCTGGCGGGCGGATCGGCCTTTGGGCTGGCCGCCTGCGACGGGGTCATGGCGGCGCTGCACAAGGCCGGGCGCGGCTTTGCC
>NZ_BBPH01000132.1 GCF_000787695.1 Paracoccus sp. PAMC 22219
CGCTTGGCGATACCCCCGACGGGGACATCCCTGCCGTTGCGAGACCGGTGCAGGCCCGCGAGTGAATGATTGGCCGCAAGGGAGGGATGATAGTCAGAGACAAAATCTCTTTGAGCACGGAGCATACGCATCGCAACAACTTACCTACTAACAAACAGGAAAACGTCCCGACAGACTCGAACGGGCTTGGCCTATGAAGCAGTTCGATAAAATTTTATCAAACTGGATTTATAGTCAGGTTGTTCAGGATCCTGACACACAAGCGCGGAAAAAGTCCTTCGATCAAACACCGCAGCTGGCCACACGACAGACCTGCGGCAGACGCATCAGCTGATCTGGCTGGTTACAACTGAACCAAAGATCAACTGGCCCGAGGAGTTCAGTAACCTTATTCCTGTACTCCGCAGTGAGGCCGCGAACGTCTGCTGCGTTTGGAGCGGGGCAAATCTTCACGATTTGCGTGCACGCTGTCGGCTGATGGTGCGGGGAGGAGATCACGATGGATCAGACGCAAGCGCCGGATCGCGGTGACAAGGAAAGTTCCGTTCCCCGTTTGGCGAACTGGGCTGTGATCGGCATCTTCCTGATCCTGGCATTCGCGGCGATCGCCGAAGGGCGTGACTTCCTGATGCCTGCCACGATGGCTGTGCTGCTCTTCTTCGTCTTCACGCCTTTGCGTCGACTTGCGGAACGACGTGGTCTGCCCAATGCCCTGACGGCCGCGGCAATAACCCTGTCGATCCTCCTGTCCGTTGGTGTGATCGCCTATGCAGCCAGTGGGCCGCTCAGCCAGGCGATGAGCCGGATGCCGGTGATCTCCTACCAGCTCAACCAGAAGTTCGACAGCCTGGGTGACAGCCTGTCAGGTCTCCGCGAGGCGGCCAGGCGTATCGATGATGCCCAAGCTGCAGAGCCGGAACCCGGACAGCCGCCCATAATCCGCGTGGAGCAGGAGGGTGAGACCACTTTGGGAACCGTCATGAAAATGGCGCCCCTGCTCCTGGGCCAGGTCCTCTTCACGCTGATCCTGCTGTTCTTCATGATCGCGTCCGGCGACATGCTCCATCTCAAGATCGTCCAGAGCTTTGATCGGATGCGCGAGAAGAGGGGCGCCTACCTTGCATTGCGAAAGATCGAGGACTCGCTTGGAAATTATCTCGGCGCCATCACGATCATCAATGCCTGCCTGGGGCTGGCTGTTGGACTGACCATGTGGGCCTGGGGCATGCCAGGAGCGATCCTGTTCGGGGTCGGCGCTTTCCTCCTCAACTATATCCCGTACCTCGGCGCGATCGTCGGCGTGGCGATCTCGGCGTTCGTGGCTCTGCTCGTCATGCCAGGATTGTTCTGGCCAGCAATGGTCGCGGGTTCGTATCTCACCCTCACCTCGCTGGAAGGCCAAATCATTACGCCCTACTTCGTGTCCCGACGTTTGCAGATGAACACCGTGGTCGTGTTTTTGGCCGTGGCTCTCTGGGCCTGGCTCTGGTCAGTGATCGGGATGATCATTGCCGTGCCGGTCCTCGTCGTCATGCGCGTTCTGGCAGAGCATGTGCCGGGATGGGAGAAGTTCGGAAACTTCCTGGCCGGTGATGCACCGCCTGTCCTGGACGAGGATGAAGCGGAAGCCGAGAGCCTTGTCGACGCAGGCGCTGGAGCCGAAGACGAGCCGGCGGCCCGGGTCGCGACGGAAGCCCTTGTCGCAGCGGAGACAAGTAAAGCTCACTGACGGAAGCACTGATGACGATGGACTGCTTCGGAAGCCTGACACTGGCGGGAAGGGTCAGAGGCCGTGAGGTGGCAGTCCCGGCATTTGGCGGAACTGAACCGATGAGTATTGAATATCAAAAATGGAGAGTTACATTGAGTATGATGCCGCACAGGTTGTGCTGCTCGATGCTTCAGGCTTTCATGGGGAGGGTTCTGGTTGTGACGATCATTGGCAAAGACTTAGCAACGTTTCTGAGAGCCGTTGAAGCGGCGGGAGATGCCGCTAATCCGGGCGGCATTCTGTGTGACTCGCTCAGACGCGCGCAGCTGGTCTGTCTTGTTGCAAAGGCCTCGACAGCCGGGGCTGTGCTGACGCGAACCGCTGGACGCTGAGACCGTCCGTTTCTTGCGTTGACGTAGCGCACAGAAAGATGTGCCGCCGGAAGCCATGCTGTTTCCTCCCTGACCGCAGCCGTTCATCAATCGAAGCATCCGCGCAGGGCACAGCGGTCCATAGCGCTCCTCGCTTTCCGACGAAAAGCGCCCGTGATCCGGGGAAGACAGCATATCCGGCTGTCGGGTTCTCTGATGCCAAAGATACAGATCCGCAGACGTCAGAGCGAAGCTTCTCTCACCGCCGGGTTTCTGGAGCTGACTTTACTGTCTCGAGCTGTTCTTCCGGGCGTGCCGGTCTCCCCAACCAATCAAGTTCCTCACGAAGCTCATCCGCTTGGCTATCCGTGATCTGGCAGGCAGACATGATCTGATCAGAAACGGCCCACACTGACGTCTGCAGCGCTTGTCCGGCAGGTGTCAGCTCGACAAGAACCCGACGCTCATCCTGCATGTCGCGCTTCCTCGCGATCAGCCCGGATTGCTCCATGCGCTTGAGGATTGGCGTAATGGTGCCGGTATCCAAGCCAAGTCTGATGCCAACTTTGCCTACCAATTGAGGAGACGTATCAAGCAGCTCGAGGACGACCAGATACTGGGGGAAGGTCAGACCAAGCGGCTCGAGGAACCGCCGATGCATCCGCATGATCCGGTTCGCCGCCCCGTAGAGTGCAAACGATAGCTGTTTGTCGACCTGGCAGCGGGTTTCGCTTTCTCGGCGCATACGATCCATCGCTAATAACCGTGGCAGGATACTGTCGAACGATCTTGTTCCATGCCTGTCTCAAGCTGATCAAGGGTCGCAAGACGCATGTTAGCCAGATCCTCTAGATTGTCACCCAGCTTGCCAAAACAGGTTTGTCCATTATTGGAGGATGTCGCACCGCGGAAATCAACCCGAAGTGGAAAGTTAACCATAACATCACGCCATACGGGAACTGGTTGCGATAACGACAAGTTTGCCTGCCATCATCGAGGCGTGTTGCCTGCGAGGTAGGAGATCACCATGAAAACGTATCTTGTTCCGACATTCGTCGCAGCCATGGCGGTTGCCGGGGCGGCGTCCGCACAGACGATGGCCACCGTCTCGACCGACCTGAACGTCCGCTCTGGTCCCGGGGTGCAGCACGGGGTCATCGGCGCCATCGGCGCAGGCGACGAGGTCTCGGTCCTAGGCTGCATCGACAGCGCCAACTGGTGCCAGGTCAGCGGCGATGGCCTGGAGGGGTGGGCCTATGGCGACTATCTGAACGTCAAGGCGGGCGACGAGGTCGTGTCGCTCTATCCCAACCGCGAAACGGTCGGCGTGACCATCATCGAGGCGCCGGTCGACGACCCGACCACCGGGCAGGACGCCGCCGTGGGCGGCCTGGGCGGCGCGGCCATGGGCGCGCTGATCGGTGGACCCATCGGCGCGGTTGCGGGTCTTGCGATCGGAGGCGCCACAGGGGCGGCTGCGGCCGAGGAACCGACCACCGAGGTCACGACCTACGTTACTTCGAACGCGGTCGATCCGATCTATCTGGATGGGGAGGTCGTCTTGGGCGCTGGCATCCCCGAGAACGTCACCATCTACGAGATCCCCGACCAGCCGGATTATCGTTATGCGCAGATCAACGGGCAGACAGTGCTGGTGAACCCCAACGATCGCCAGATCACCTATATCTATCATTAAAAAGCACTCGATCTTAAAGATTAAAAATTTTCTGAGTAACTCGTGAACTTTTTCCAATAATATATAAGCACCTGCATCGCCCTCGTGGCGGTGCAGAAGTTTCCAGTACTTGATAAACTCAGTATGTAGTCAAGGCTTTTAGTGTCAGCTAGCAACAAGAATTCTTATCGAATTCCCATTTTTTCTGATCATGCGCTGAAGCAAAATATCATCGAGCATTTGGCGGAATTGCACCTGCTTGCCATGACAAAATATCTTTGTGTCGGGACACCTTCGTTGCATTTGAATATTGCCTCCGGGAGGACATGCGACGGCGGAGCGTAAAATGATAGATCCCGGCCTACAGGCCCGATTTCTCATGGAGGGAATGTCTTGAAGCCAGATTGATGCAGCTCTAAGTAATTTTAAATTAACAGGTGAGGCGTTGGCCTTTACGTCAGAGACGGAGTATGGGGCCGCACAGGCAACCTATGCGCGAATGGACGGATCACGGCCACCAGATGAGCTATTCAGCTCGGCTGCTCGCTATATTCTAAGTTTGGATGTGCAATTGGCAGAGTGGGAACGAAAATCAAAAACGGACGCTTTTGGATGTGGACGCAAATGACCATGCGTCCCGCGCCGGAGGATCTTTATCTTTGCTTGCATACCATCATACGTCAGGATCATCTTCTCTGAACTGCCTGACAATTTCCTTAAGATTGTGAAATCCAATCGGCTTGGCCAACCAATCAAGCGGCTTGGCGGCTGCGCCACGCAACCGCGCAGCAGGACTTACGTTTCCCGTAACGAACAGCGATCGGATGCCGTGTGTCTGATAGATCCTGATCGCCGTATCGATCCCGTTGCACTCGCCCCTCAGAACGACATCCATTGTCGCAAAATCCGGCTGATGCAGAGCAGCAAGTCTTGCGGCTTCTCTTTCGGTCATGGCGATGCCGACAACCTCGACGTCCAGGTCGGTGAGCATCATCTGGAGATC
>NZ_BBPH01000131.1 GCF_000787695.1 Paracoccus sp. PAMC 22219
CGAAGCGCTTCAATGGCCGGATCGAGGACGTCCTGCAGAGGCCACCGCTTCCGCAGCGGCGAGGATCTCGGAACAGACCATCCTGCGCTACGTCCGGCTCTACAACGGTCAGCTCCCGCAATCAGTGCTGAAGGGCCGAACGCCCGTCGATGCGCTCAAGGACTGGCAAAACAAAGGCCGGACCTGTTCAGGAAGAGGCCGTATAATCACGTGGGATGTGACACCTATAGGCACATGACCTCCCTGAGAGGTCCGCCATGTGGATCTTCCACAAATCGGACAGTGGTGGGGGTAATGGAGTGACCCAATCGGCGAAAAGTAATGAAAAACCGCTCATTTACGGATGGGAATTAATAAGACCACGACAGCGTTGGAGAGATCATGATGGTGCTGCTTGGGAGGGGGACAGCTATACCCGGGTGAGGGCGTATCATCGGCCACCGCGTGACACGATACGGCTCGGTGAATTGCCAACTTTGCATGTGTCGCTGAAATGCAGGATAAGCTCGTTGTCTGTGAAGCGCGGTCATACAGGTGCGGGGATAAGGAATGAATTCAAAGCGGCTATTAGATCTCTCAAGGTTCTATGTCGGGTCACTTTCACATGCTGAAAACGACATCAAAGACTGGCAAAATAGCAGTTTGGCGCGGGTGCAATTTCACGGGAAGATTGACTTTTTCGACCTTCCCCAAGGCACAACCAGTGATGATTTCGAAGAAGCAGCGATAGACCATTATGGTGCATACTCCGACGCTGTGACTGAGGATGAAGACGGCGGTTGGATAAGAGTGGATCTTGAAGACGAACCCGGGCTAAATGATAATAGCGAAGGGTCTTTATAGGGCGATTGAGAATATAACCAAGGAACAAACTTGCCATCACGCACCAGTATAAAATCAATGAGTAAATCAAACCGATAAGTCAATTTTTGAACTGAAGTGCCGTTAAGCGAGATCACTCTGTGAAAGATCACTGCCACTGTAGAGTCATGAAACCTAGTATGGCTCCATGCAGGCAAAGGACACTATTGCCGGTGCGCCGGTGGACCTGCCGCTGGCGCTGATCGGCACCTACCTCTCCCTGACCAGCGTCTCTGCATTCTCGAGGTCCAGATCGTCGATCAGGTCCCGATCTTCCTCGGTAAGGGGACGGGGCTGGATATTGAGCCTGGCGGCAAGGCCGGGATCCACGCGAAACGTGGCGGCCATCGGGAAATGGTCCGAGCCGACATGATCCAGGCGTTCGATCGAGACGACGGCAACGTCGGGCGTTGCGTAGAATTGATCCAGCGGAAACCGCAGGAACCAGCTGTTCGCATCGAAGCTGGCATAGAAGCCGCGACCAATGCGGGGATCGAGGTAGCCTCCGACCCGTCTGAACGTCTGCGAGGTCTCGGACCAGGCCACGTCGTTGAAATCGCCCATCGCCACCACGGGCATGTCGTCTTTCGCGGCAAACTTCGCTGCGGCATAGATCTGGCGGTCGCGGTCGTCCGTGTCCTCCCCGGGGATCGGCGGTCGTGGATGCAGACCTAGGAAATGAAACGGCTGTCCGTCGGGGCTTCTCAGGCGTGCGAAAAGAGACGGCGTTCTGTCGTTCGTCAGTTGGATGACCCGGGCCTCATCGACCGGCAGCCGCGTGGCAAACACCATGCCGTAGTAGTTGCTCTGCGGCTGGCGCACGACGGTCGCATACCGCGACAGCATCGGCTGGAGTTCGGCGAGCCAAGTCGCGTCTGTTTCCAGGAGCAGCAGGATATCCGGATCATAGCGGTTGATCATCTCGATGACGTCCCGATACCGCGTGTTGCCCATCTGGACGTTGGCTGTGATGACCCTGACAGCGTTTGGCGCCGGCTCTGCAAAGGCCATCTCCGGAGATGCCAGCGGCGTATAGGGATAGACCCGCCATGCCTGATAGCTGCAGACCCCGACCATCGCCAACAGGATTACCCACCGTGCGGGTCGGTTCAGGAACAGGGCGCCGATCATCAGGAAGAGGCTGGCGACAAGGATCTGAACGCGGGGAAAGCCCATTGCCCGCACCCACCATTCATTCGTGTTCCATAGGGGAAGGATCGTCACGAAGACGGTCAGGATCGCCAGAGGCCACACGACAAGCGGGGCTGCGTGGCGGAGGATATGCATCGACATTCTCAGGTTCCTCAGGGTGCATCGGGCAGGCGTGTACGGGTGGCTCCCCTCAAGGATGGAAACGCCGTTCATGTTCCCTTGGATTGACGCAGCCCTCAGGCACCGGGGCGGCTTCAATGATATCTTGCACGAGGATTCATATCGTAATTGACACTGGCCTCGCGACATGCAGTGGCGGGCGTCGCTCAACATCCGATCCCAAAGTCGTGAGGCACGCTAATTCGCGGCTCTCGGCACGATCGCAAGTGAAGATGTAGCATTAGGTCGTGCGGTTCATTTCCAATGGTAACTATGCCAGATAGGCACAGGAGTTCCGCTGAAAGGTTAAGCCTTGTGGCACTTCCCCGCAGCGGTCAGCTGTGCGGTAAAGCGATGATCCCTGAGGTTCAATTCGTAATGGGAAGCACGGGTCCGTTCTGGATGGAAATCAATACACAGGTGACACGCGGCACCTCAGATGCGGTAGAAACAGCGGTTCCAGAGCAATCACTCTGGCAAATGTTTGTTACTGGCAAGAAGGAGCACTCTTGGCATTGTGCCGGCGAGCGTTGCTAACCTGCGCACTTTGAGATGCGCCTGACAGCACACGGGCAATCGCCACCTGCATGTCGAGCTTCTCACGCAGGTCCCGATATGCAGCGGTGTGTGAATAGGCAGTCAGAGCGTTGTCGATAAGGACCCAGTCCTCTAAAGACATCGCCAAGCGAAACATTACGTCATCCGACATACGGCGCATACAGGTTACCTTGGTTACCCTGAACAACTATAGGGTGAAGATATGCCGATCTTGCACATTGTGAAGTTGGCTATTCGGACAGCCCATATTCAAGACAGATGTGGGCGGGCACAAATACGTCCAGATTCAATGCGCCTCCGCATTCAGGCCAACGAGCAGATTCTCGATGTCTAGAAGAAGCCCTCTGCAAACTCATGAGCAGGCCATGAAACGCCAGCAGATGTCGTTGGCAATCAAGGGACCGATTGGCAGAGCCCTTGTGTCTTGCGGCTCCCGCAGCGATCAGTGAGGGGTCGCGTTCCATCAGTCACGACATCGCTACGCCTGAAAATGCATGGGCTAGTCTTGTTATGACCGAAGGACTAGGCCCAGCTGTGCCAATGTGTAGCCATGCTGCCCCGCAACCCGTTCAAGATCATCGGCGGCGGCGGCACGTTTTGCGATTTTTGCTCGCTCCTGGATCTTGGCATCAACGAAGCTCGGCGATGGTATCGGGATAACGGCAGAAGGCGCAGACACTTGGGCCACGTCTGTGATTGCCACTGGCTCGTAAACGCGCGCGGCATCAGCGCGAGGGAATGTCTTCACTATGGCCGGCACGGGCTCATGAGGCAGGTCTTTCACCGTTCGGGTGCTGGTGAGCTGAACCGGATTGCCCAAGCGGACATAGTGCTCGGCAGACTGCAGGAAGGCCTCGGACGCGACACGGTCATTGGAAAGTCGCGCTTCCTCCGCAAACTGCAGATAGCGCTCGACGAGTTGCTCTGCCGTGCCTCGGATCTTGCCTCTGGCACTCGTGCTCTCAAGGACGCGGTTAGCAGGACCACGCTGCTGTTGTGACGATCGCGATGCGTCACCTCGCCGGTGTCGGTATTGTTTCATGAGCCAATACGATGAGGATGGCGGCGATCAGGATGCCGCTCTCTACCGGCATATGGTGAACCTTGCTGACCAGCAAGCGCTCGCCTGCTCATACACAGTCGGAAAAATACCGCTGCGACGCGCTGTTTATAACGCGATGAACAGACCTGCCGCAGCCAAGATGCGCGTTGTCCATACGTACGGTTATCGGAGGCTCAGTGCGCCCCGCGGGACATGACCACGGCAGGAATGGTCATGAAGATGATGCGCAGGTCCATCCACGGGTTCCAGTTCATGACATAGAAACGATCAAGCTGCACACGCTCCAGATAGGTCGTGTTGCTGCGGCCGCTGATCTGCCAAAGGCCGGATAGCCCGGGCCGCGCCGACAGGTAATGCCGGGCGGAGCTGGCGTAGTAGTCCAGCTCTTCCCGCACGACCGGACGTGGGCCGACCAGGCTCATCTCTCCGGTCAGCACGTTCAAAAGCTGCGGCAACTCGTCCAGGCTCAGCTTGCGCAGCACCGCGCCCAAGCGGGTGACACGAGGATCGTCGACCAGCTTGCGCTGTTCGTTCCAGAGCGCCGCCTTGGCGGGGTGCTTGCGCAGATACTGTTCCAGGACAGTATCGCCGTTCACGACCATGGTGCGGAATTTCCAGCACCGGAACTCGCGCCCGCCAAAGCCGATGCGGCGGTGCCCGTAGAGCAGCGGCCCTGAATCCGTCAGTTTCAGCACGATGACCAGCGCCAGGATCAACGGCGCCAGCAGCACCAAGCCAAGAACCGCCAGCGTGATGTCCAGCCCACGCTTGGCCAGACCCCCGACGGGGACAGCCCTGCCTATGCGAGATCTATGCAGTCCCGCGAGTGCAGGTTTGGCGGCACGGGAGGGGTGATAGTCAGAGACTAAATCTCTTTCAGCACGGAGCATACGCATCGCAACAACTAACCTACTAACAAACAGGAAAACGTCCCGACAGGCTCGTACGGGCTTGGCCTATGAAGCAGTTCGATAAAATTTTATCAAACTGGGTTTTTAGTCAGGTTGGTCAGGATCGTAATAGACAGGTGCGGAGAAAGTCCTTCGATCAAGGATAGAGGCTGGTCACACGACAGACCTGCGGCAGACGCATCAGCTAATCTGGCGAATTGCGACTGAACCAGACAAGATCGCGCTCACCGATTCAGTGACGCTATTTCTGCGTTCCCCAACAAGGATGCTGGGGGTTCTTAAGTCAGTGGATAACCGCGCTGCATCTCGACCCGGCCCAATGCTAGAGCGTGACTTCTATCAACCAGCGAGCCTGTACAACTGATCCTGTTGCCGGATGAGCTTTTCGTAGAGAGCCCGATACCGGGTGTTGTGGCGATATGCAGCAAGAGCTGAAACGATCATATCGAGTTCGTCTTCAGAGGCGATGGCCATGATCACGTTGTCCCGCACGGTTGTCTCCGTTGATTTTCTGGTTTACCGGCATCAACATGCGGCGCACGTCGTGGTTGCACTGATTAACCGCAAGTTGAGATTCTGGCGGAAACGCGCTCAGACCAGGCAAAATGACTGTCGATCGCCCAAATGAAGAGACGTACGATCATCGCACCATCCGCTGAAGCACGAGCGACCTTGGCGTCATGTGCCGTCACGGCCTCCGTCCGGTCCGTGAAGCGGTACATGCCCGATACTTTACTGCAGGTCGCATATGCCCATGGCGGTGTCGAACGACGTGTCTGATGCCGACAGCTCTCCACTATCGATATCGATCGGCTGAAACGGCGGAAGTTCTTGGGCGGCGGGTTGGACCTGGCTAAGACGATAGCAGCCGGTGTACACGGTGGTCCCGTCGGTGGTCACCGCTTCGATCGCAACAGGAACAGCGAAGTGCAGCGTACCAGCAGCCCCATCGGCGATGACCTCTCCCTGGCGCAGACGGACGCTTTGGGTGGTGGCGTAGCCCTCACGGAAGGCGGCCAGGTCCGGAGCAGTTTTGGGATCAAAGTAGCTGTGCGCGCGAAGGTACTCCTGCCTGTTTATGGCATTATAAAGCGACGCAACCACCCTGTCCGCAGTGGACCGATCATCGAGATAGGGGGCGACTTCTTGCGCAAATGAAGGCGTCAACGACAAGGCGGCAAACGCTGCGAAGGTGAGGGTGCGGATCATGCCAAGAGCCTCGATCTGATACTGATGATAAAGAGGTGGATTGCTTGGTGTCGCGGCAGTGCAGCGCGGTGTGGCTACACCTCTTCCACTGAACTGGCGCGCGCGATGTTCATCAGCGGCAAGAGTAGCTGAACAGGTACCGCCCATCGCCTCCTGGACGACCGGGGCCAACCGAGCATACGCGCTGATTGCTGAGGAGGTAGTCGCGGGCCGCCCCACGGTACTCGATCTCCGGATCCTCAATTCCAGCAGCCATCAAGGCGACCTCCAGTTGGCCGCGACGATCGGCGATGTACCAGGCATTCCCTTTGTAGAAATGTTCATCGGCAGTGCCGAAATCGGAGACGGGCGGTGTCGTGCATCCCCCGAGAACAAGTAAGCCGATCAATGCGTATTTCATGCCGAGGTCAGTCCCTTACGATCACGCAGTCATGCCGCGCCTTTGATATAAAGACGAACCTTCGTTGGCAGCGAGGGTTCCGCGGCAAGCATCGGTCTTGTTGTTCTACCTGCGCGCGTTCTCTGGTGAGAGATCATTGATGCCGGCAATCTCGCGGTCAGAGATGCAGGCAAATGGATCGATACGCCGGGCCTCCGGATCGAGCACGTTTGGGACTGCGATTTCCGATAAGGCTTGGATGAAGAAAGATACCCGGCAAATGTCCGGATAATGGTCAGACAAGGCAAACCACCTTGCGGAACATTGGATCCAGCCATCTGTTAAGGTGCAGGAGGACCATGTCATGACGCAAGACCAACCGAAACCGACCCCCACCGATCAGGTTCAAGAGGCCGCGACGACAGAGCGACATCCCGAAGTGCCCGACCATGCCGTAAATGAGGAACACCCAGCTGTTCCCGGCGGCAACCGTCCCGACGCCGCAGTTGCAGAAGACCCAACCAAGCCCGGCCTTATCGACAAGAGCAAGACTTGACCGAAGCGACAATGCATTGACGTCAAGGCCCGCCCGCTCGGCGGGCCTTCGAATAGGAAAGCGTGTCGGTACAATTTAAGGGATCGCGAGATTGTCGATGCTCCTATAGGTTGAGTTCGACAGTATTCCCTGTTGTCACTTGGCCCCGCTCGGCAACTCCCTCCAGCCGAGCGGGGCCTTCCCCCACAACAGCTGTTCCGAAACCGTCCGCAGCCAAGGCCGACAGATGAGCGTCCTCTAGAACACCGACGCGTGTCGACGCTTCTGATCTGAAGGTGGGAGTTCGCGCAGTTCAACGCAAACTTCAGACTCTGGATCTTACACCATTGTTCGAAGTCCTTGCGCGTTTCGATGTGGTCGGTCGCCCGCCCCAGATCTATCCAGTTCGGCATCAATCGCAGTTCGCGACGCCTCGGTTCAGGCCGGCGGCGAAATCGGTAGCTTGCCCGATCGCGCGTGATCGCCGAATGTCGCTGCATCAGAAATCGTCTTGGAGAATGAAATGCCCAGAGGAACGGTCAAGTGGTTCAATGCGGACAAAGGCTTTGGCTTCATCCAACCGGAAGGCGGCGCGCAGGATGTCTTTGTCCACATCTCAGCCGTTGAGCGCGCTGGCTTGCAGACCCTGAAAGACGGGGCAGCCGTGTCCTATGAACTGGAGACAGGGCGCAACGGCAAGGCCAGCGCGATCGACCTTCGTTTGGTATGAAGACTACCGGCCACACCGGCGGGGAATTAGCCAAGTTTGCTGCTCGGCTGAAGTTGCTTGTAGGCGACCCGTGTTCGGGTCGCCCCTTTGTCTGCACCGGGTCACCCCTGGCATGTCGCGTCTTCATTGTCGGCCAGAACCCGGCCAGGGAGACTGCCAACTTCTGGCGCTATTGGTCGGATGATGATGGTATGAACCGCGCCGCGTGGCGCGAGCGCTACCTCGCCAAAAATGCATTGAGCCCCACCAGAAAGCGGATCGAGCGTCTGGCCGACCTCATCATTGCGCCAGTTCTCGAGACAAACATCTGGTGCGTTGAGGCTGGGAGCGGCAAGCACCTGACACGCGCGGACAGAAGCACTGCCGTCTTTGAAATGTTGCTCGAGCAGATCCGACCGGCTGTCGTCGTCGCACATGGATCGAAGGCGATCTCCCTGCTTGATCACTTAAGCACCGGCGCGCTGGTGATCGCCGTGCCTCACCTGTCCGGACTGGGAAGCCCGAAGGGCTTCGGCTGGAACGACGAAAGGCTCCAGCAACTGGCGGCACGCGTAAACGGTACAGTATCATGACCAGGTGGCACGCCGCGCCTTAGAAGAGCCTAATCTCATGGGCCTCAGCCAGGTTCAGATCATCCGTTCGCTGGCAGAAGCTCTGCAGTGGTTCGAGAAGGCGCTGTCCCGGGGCGCCGAGGTTGCCCGCAAACCCTACCCGTGCTTCGCCAGATTGCCCGCGGTTATCGAAGTCGAAGTTCTCGATCCTACAAGCAACCCAAAGAAAGCCAGAACCTTCGGCACCGACATCATCAAGTCGTTAGGGGCTACGCGACAATAGCACTACCTCTACGACCCTCCTTGACCGTTGCTGTGAAAATAAAGGTCGGTAGATCGGTCAAGATGTGCCTGCATCATCCGCACCGCGCCGTCGGGGTCCGCAGCCGCGATCCGATCGGTGATCTGCTGATGCTCTGTTAGGGTAATTTCTTCGTTGCCCGACCAGTGGAGAAGGATCCCGTGATACTGGAACAGCCAACGCAGCATGGACTGGCTGGTGGCCGTCAGGATGGGATTGCCAGAGATCGCCGCGATGCGTGTGTGGAACGCCATGTCGAGGGACACGAATGTCTGTGCATCCTGTGTGACGGCGCGCTGACGGCCGATCAAGTCGCGCAGATCGGCGACATCGGCCGGGGTTGCCCGCTGCGCCGCCTCGCGGACAAGGCCGCATTCGAACATCCGGCGGGCCTGTTTAAGATGATCCAGCTGATCGGGTTCCGATGACAGCAGCATCTTGGCCACGTCGTCGACCCGGCTGAGCACGCTATCCGCGCTCAGTTCGTTGACCCGGCTGCGCTCTCCGTGACTGATGGTGATCAGGCCCATTGTGTGCATGTGCTGCAGCGCTTCCCGGACTGCGGGGCGGCCGACGCCGAACCGTGCCATCAGGTCGCGCTCTGAAGGCATGGGTGCGCCCGGTGGCAGCTCTCCGCTGGCCATCAGGTCGCGCAGGCGATCGAACATCTGGTCGGACAGTTTGCGCCGCACGATCCGATCGGGCGCGGCGTTTGGGTCTTTTTTCATCACTGCCTTCTTCCTGCACGGACCGAGACCATACGGTCGTTGCAGGCAGGTGGAAATCCCCCCGTCACTGAAAACGCCAGCCGTATCCCGGCAGGGCGTCCCCCACCTGTGCGGGGGCGGGATGAGGCGACAGGTTTGCGATCAGGTGCGCCTCGCCGATCTCCATCACGGCAAGCCCGTCCGCGATCCGGGTGTGTCCGACCTGCTGCCCTGCCAATGCAGCCAAGGCCGTGACCACGTCCGCAATGGACCGCGGGCTGTCGGTGTCGTCGATCAGACCGCGCGGGCCATACAGTTCGGCCGGGGTCCAGACCTCCAGTCCGGCCTGCGCGATGGCGACCGCCAGACCGCAGGTCCATGCGGCGGCAAAGGCGCCGTCCTGACGGGGGTCGTCATCGGCCATGCACAGGCGAAGCCGGTCGGGATTGGGGATGGTCCGCGCGCCGTAGGGGTTGTGACGCATCGCCAACGTCGAAGGCCCCAACCGGTAGGCTGCACCTGCCGCGATCGCTGTACCCGACGTCAGGATCTGCGGCACCGCCTGCAACGTCTCCATCACCGCGACGTCGTCGGCGGCATGCACGATCGGGCACAGGCCGTGGGCAATGAAATCCAGCTGTCCGACCGGCGGCCGCTTGCGGTTCAGTTCGGGGAAGAACGTGGCCGAACCACCGCCAAGGGGCAGACCCGGAAAGGCCAGTCGTGCCGCGGCATAGATGTCTGCCAGCGCCGGACAGTCCGGCCAATCCGAACCGGGAGGAACCGACGATCGGTCCACCTGCGGCACGACCATCACGGACGATGCCCGCAGCCCAGACCGTTTCACCGCAGCGGCATAGGCGGCGAATTCATTGTCCAGATCGCTTTCCGGCGGGCAGGCGGCGATCAGTTCCAGATCATACGCGATGCCGGAACAGAGCGCCTGCAGCGCCGCGTAGGCGCGAAGATCATCGTCGATCGGACCTGTGCCGGCATCGACGTGGCACAGCAGCCGTTGAGGCGCGATGCGTTGCAGCATCCTCGGCGCTGACGCGGCGCGTCGTGCCTGCGCCGCCGTGACCAGCAGGGCCGTTTGCGGAAACCGCGGGTTGGAAACACCTTGCATCTTGGCTGCCGCGGGCTGCTCTCCGGACTGGCGGTGCCACCGGATACTGACAGACTGGACGACCGGCTCGGTTTCGGACAAACGATAGGGCCATGGCAACGCCAGCGGTCGGTTGTAGGTCTTGAACGACGCATCACCCCACTGGCGCTGATCCTCCATCTCGAACACGTCGCCGGACATGCGACAGGTGACATTCCACGGCCCCGCCTGATGGGTCAGGGCCGCGATGTCCATGAACGGTTGCCAAGGGTCGATCAGGTCGGGGAACCGCCCCGTCGTGCGACGCCCGTCCGGGTGATCGACCAGGACCGGCGCACCTGCAACGCCGATGATCGGATGCAGGACCGTGATACCGGTCCTGTTGGTCCAGACCTCGCCGCGACTATGGGCGGTGGCGGTGAGGTCCATGCCGTCAGCCGTCAGATCCAGCGCGATCACCGCCGTGACCTGGCCATCCATGTCATATCGCGCCTGCCACGAGACATGCAGCCCCTCGGCGGTCCGCTGGATCCGAACACCGTCGGATTGCGCCGTCACGGTGCCCCAATCACGATCGCGCACAAGGAACGCCACGTCGCGGATCACCTCGATCCCGTCGACGTGCAGGTGGCGCAGGTGGCCGTCCTGCAAGGTTGCCTGAACCGCGCCGACCGTCAGATGCTGGGCCGCGGCGGACGCCGCGTCGGTGCCATAGTGCGCGCGCCTGCTCACATCCTGACCCTCAGTCCGTCGCGAGCAGAGGTATAGGCGGCCTCGACCAGTGCCAGCGTCTTGAGGTTTTCCTGCCCCGACGTTTCGGGCGTGTGACCGTGACGCAGGCAATCAATGAAATGCTGTTGGATGATCCGCACGCTTTCCTGGATGTTGTGCCAGGGGCGTTCGGCCCAATCCAGCACCGGCGGAGAGACATCGCGGATGTCCTGAACGCTGCCCCGGTCAATGACCAGCCGGTATCCGGCCTCCAGTCGCAAGGATCCCCCGGTGCAGTCGACCTCCATCAGGGTCTGGGGAAAGGTGTCGGGGACGCGACGCGTGGCGTAGGAGCAATCGACTACCGACGTCGCGCCCCCGGCATGATCCAAAAGGATCGTCGCCACATCCTCTCCCCGGATCGCAGAATTGATGCGCGCGGTCGAGGCAGCAAGACGGGTGACGTCCCCCAGAGCGGCGCGGGCGATGTCCAGGACATGGATACCCAGGTCCTGGATAATGAACCGCGGATCGGTCGCCAGATAGGGCTGCCCCGAGAACACGTCGTATCCCGACCGAAAGCTGAAACGTCCGAAGAATGGCCGCCCGATCGCTCCACTCCGCAAGGTGTCGATGGCGGCGCGCACGGGCGATTGCCAGCGGAAATTCTCATGGACCATCAGGGTGCGTTTCGCGGCATTCATGGCCTCGACCATGGCATTTGCGTCTTCCATCGTCTCGGCAAAGGGCTTCTGGCAGATCGCATGCAGTCCCGCCGCCGCCGCCGCCTGTACCAGCGGCCTGTGCGACGCGACGGTCGTGGCGATATCGACGAAGTCCAGCCCTCCGTCGGCCAGCATTGCGTCGGCATCCGCATAGGTCCGGGTGATGCCGAACCGCACTGCCGTTTCGGCCAGCCGCACGGCGTCGCGGTCGCACAGGGCCACGATCCGCACGCCCGCGATGTCGCGCCAGGCGTGCAGCTGGTTCTGGGCGAAAACCCGCAGCCGATCAGTGCGCCGTTCAGCATGTCACGCCCCCGCCTCTGCCTGCAGTGCCACGCGGGCCTGCAGTTTCTGTTGCGCCTGATCGACCACGACCGCGGCGATGATGACCAGCCCCTTGATGACCGTCTGCCAGAACGACGACACACCCATCATCACCAACCCATCCGACAGCACGCCGATGACGAACGCGCCCACGATCGTGCCGCCGATCCGGCCGCGCCCGCCGGACATCGAGGTGCCGCCCAGAACCGCTGCCGCAATGGCGTTCAGCTCGAACGACTGGCCCGTGGCGGGATGGGCCGCCACAAGCTGCGAGCTGATGATCAGGCCCACCAGCGCCGCGCATAGTCCGCTGAACATGTAGACGAACAGCTTGATCCGGTTGACCTTGACGCCCGACAACGCCGCGCCGCGTTCGTTGCCGCCCACGGCATAGATATAGCGCCCCAAGGGCGTGCGCCCGGCGATGTATGCCGCCAGCACGGCCACGGCGATCAGCATCCAGATGGTGATGGGCACCCCCGCCCATGTTCCCGCGCCGATCAGGCGGAACGTGTCGGACCCGTATTCCACGTTCCCGGACAGGTTCGGAAAGGTGCGCCCGTCGGAAAACAGCATCGCCGCGCCGCGACAGACATAAAGCGTTCCCAACGTGGCGATGAAAGGCGCCACGTTCAGCTTGGTGATCAGCATGCCGTTGACCGCACCGATGGCGATCCCCACCACCATGACGATCAGGCAGATCTCGATCGTGTTGTACTGCATCGTCCATCCCAAGCCGATGTCGATCCCGTTCAGGATCAGATAGCCCGCGACCATGCCGCACAAGCCCACGATCGACCCGACCGACAGGTCGATCCCGCCCGAGATGATGACGAATGTCATCCCGATGGCCAGAAACGCGTTCAGCGCGACGTGCTTGGACATGATGACCATATTTGCGGTCGACAGGAAGTTCGGCGCGGCGAACGCGAAGAACGCGAATACCAGGATCAACGCGATGAAGGTCCGGGCCTTGAGGACCACCAGCAGCATCTGCGTAGTCTGTGGCGCGGGGCGCGCGGTGGATGCGATAGCGCTCATGCGGCAGGTTCCCTAAGGCTGTGTCCCTTGGCCGAGGCGGCGACAAGGGCGGTTTCAGTGGCGTCGTGGCGTTCAAACCGGCCCGTGACACGGCCGTTGGACATGACGATGATACGATCGGACAGGGCCATCAGCTCCTCCAGGTCCGAGGTGACGAAGACGATCCCCAGCCCCTGCGCCGCAAGGTCGCGCATGGTGCGGAACACTTCGGCCTTGGCGCCGATGTCGATGCCGCGTGACGGCTCGTCCATCAGGAGGACCTTGGGACGTGTCATCAGCGCCTTGCCGATCACGACCTTCTGCTGGTTGCCGCCCGACAGCGACGATACCGGATTGTCCATGGAGGCGATCTTGACCACCAGCCGCTTGACGAAGTCACCGACGCGGCGGCGCTCAGCGCCAAGATTCATGTGGATGCCCGCCGTGGTGACCTGCCCCAGACTGGACAGGGTCATGTTCTCGCGGATCGACAGGATCTGGACCAATCCGTCATTCTTGCGGTCCTCGGGGATCAGGGCGATGCCTTGGGCGATGCGCCCGGAGATGCTGCGCGCCGTCAACGGGCGGCCCTCTACGAACAGGCGGCCTGTCGCGTGTCGGTGGCGGCCGATGACACATTCCAGAAACTCGCTGCGCCCCGCGCCCATCAGCCCATAGACCCCCAAGATCTCGCCCGCGCGCAGCGAGAGGCTGACATGGTCCACGGCCATGCCGCCGGGGCGCGACAGGCAGATGTCCTCGGCGCGGAACACCTCATTGCCAAAGGGATGATCCGTGGCCTTTGCATAGTCCTTGCTGGCCTCTCCGATCATTGCGCGCACGATCCAGTCCAGATCCACGCCCTGCATCGACCGCGCGCCGGTGATGCGCCCGTCGCGCAGGACGGTGATGTGGTCGCCGATCCGCAGCAACTCCTCCAGCCGGTGAGAGATATAGACGATCCCCACGCCCTGCCGGCGCAGATCGCCGATGACCCGGAACAGGATTTCGACCTCGGTGGCGGACAGGGCGCTGGTGGGTTCATCCAGGATCAGGATGCGCGCGTCGCGTGCCAGGCTTTTGGCGATCTCGACGATCTGCTGCTGGCCCACGCGCAGATCGCCCAGCAGGGTGTCCGGGTGGATGTCCTGTTCCAGCCGCGCCATCAGCGCGCGCGTGCGCGCCCGTTGCTCGCCACGGTTGATGTCGATGCCCGCGCGGGTGCATTCGCGGCCCATGAAGATGTTCTCGGCGACGGTCAGGTTGGGAAACAGGTTCAGCTCCTGAAAGACGATCCCGATGCCGTAGCGGCGGGCGTCGTCAGGACCGTTCAGCTGCACCGGCTGGCCGTCGATCAGGACCTGGCCGTCGGTCAGTTGCTCGACCCCTGCGATGACCTTCATCATCGTCGATTTTCCGGCACCGTTCTCGCCGACCAGCACGTTGACGGCGCCAAGGTGCAGGTCGAAATCCACCCCCTTCAGCGCCTTGGTGCCGGGATAAACCTTGGTGCCGCCGCGGATCTGCAGGCTCACAGTCATGGCGCGACCAGGGCGGTCGGCACCACGACCCAGGGGGCATCGGCGGCAGGCAGGGTCATCGCGCCCGTGACCGACAGGCTCCGTCCGGTCAAATCTGCGTCCGGCAGAACAAGGCGCTGATGGGCCTGATCGTTCAGGGCACGGGCCAGCTTGGCGAATTCGATCTGATCGCGAAAATCCGTGAACACCAGAAAATCCAGGGCATCGCGCAGGGCGGTGCCGCGGATGACCGGGCCCAGTTGAACCGTCAGGTCCCCCTGCCCGTCCGCATCGGTATCCAGCGTCAGGGTGGCGGCGCGGGATTCCCGGTCAGCCCCGACCACGACACCATCGGCTTTCACGATGAAGTTCCAGGGGCTTCCCTCTGACGCCGGGCGGATCCCGTGCGCTTCACCTGCATCGTCCAGCCCTTGCGCAAGGATCGCGCGCAGATCGGACGCGCCGACGGTACGATCCTGAACATAGGGGGGCAGTTCCTCGTCGAAGATCTGCGTGGCCCGCGCCGCCATGCGCTGGTCGTCGTCCATCGGCGCTTCTGCTTCAGCAGTGGTGGGATCGGGGTTGGGAACAATCTTGCAGCCGGGCAACAGCGCCAGCGCGCAGACCATCAAGGCGGTCCATGCAGGTGTCATCGACAGATCCTTTGGGACGGGAACGGGTTTGGCACGGGGCCAAACCCGCAGGGCCTCATTCGGCCAGGGCGAAGGTTTCCAGCTGATCGGCGTTGTCGGCATTGATCAGCACGCAATCCATCAGTTGCTTTTCGTCCAGCCCCGTCTCGCCGGTGCGCAGGTACTGATCGGCCTGCTCGACCGCCAGCTGAGCCTGCCGGTAGGCGGGTTGCAGGACGGTCGCCTTGATGCCACCTGCCTTGATGGAGTCGCGCACGTCGTTCGATCCGTCGAACCCCACCACGATCACGTCGGTGCGGCCCGCGGCCTCCAGCGCGGCCCATGCACCCATCGCCATCGTATCGTTGCCCGAAATCACGCCCTTGATGTCGGGATGTGCCTGCAGCATCGTTTCCATGACGGTGAATGCTTCGGTCTGGGACCAGTTGGCAGTTTGCTGGGCCACCATCTCCAGATCGGGATATTGGTCGATGATGTCGTGATAGCCCGACGACCGGATGCCCGCGTTGGTGTCCGCCTCGCGGCCCAGCAACTCCGCGTACTGCCCTTCTTCGCCCATCAGGCGGACGAACTCCTCGCTCCCAGCTGTGCGCCCTGATAGTTGTTGGACACGATCTGGCTGACGGCGATGCCGCTTTCCTTGATCTCGCGGTCGATCAGAAAGGACGGAATGCCCGCATCCTTGGCGGATTGCACGGCAGCGACGGTGGCGTCGGCCCCGGCATTGTCCAGGATGATCGCCTTGGCGCCGCGGGCGATGGCGGTATTGAACAGCTCGGACTGCTTGTTCGGATCGTCGTCATGGACCATCACGACCGTCTCGTATCCCAGTTCCTGCGCACGCGCCTCCGCACCAACGGCCTCGGCCTTGAAGAACGGGTTGTCGTGGCTGGGGGTGATGATCGCGATCAGCCCCTCGGCCGATGCAAGACCCGGCAGCGCCAGTGCCATGGTCAGTCCCAGTGCTGATATCCTCAGCCGGCGTTTCAGATTCATAACGTCCTCCCTTGTTTTGCCGTGCCAGCCGGGTAGCGATCCGGTCCTCCCTGACACGATGAGCGTGATGGCAGTTTAGATCTCAGTCAACAGGTATGATGAGATGATCTTAGGTGATGCGTTCGATGCTGGCAGTGATCTCATCCCATTCGAAGACGCGCTTCCAGTCGTCGCGCATCAGCATCGGTTTGCCGAACTCGATAGCCTTGTTGCAGGCGTCCGAGAACGCGCCATCGCGTTCGTTGAACAGGACCGCGCCCAGGATGTTCATGTGGCCCAGCAGGAAATCGCGGGCGCATTCGTGGCTGACGCCGCTGCGCGCCACGCATTCGTCCAGTGCCTCGCGCATCACAGCCATAAGCGAGGCGCAGACCGTCTCGGATAGTCCGGGCTCCAGCATGGCCATCTGCTTGACGGTGACCCGATGGCTGCGCGCAACGGGAGCATAAATGGCCTTGGCGACGCGTTCGCCCAGATTATAGTGCTCCTCGGGACCTTGCATCAGCGCGTTCACCACGCCCTGTTTCGCCGCAACCCCGCCGAAGTGGTCGGCCCGGCCTTCGGGCGTGTCCTCGTCGTTCCAGATCGGCGGATGACAGGGGTGGGTCACGAAATAGGTGATGTCGTCCCGCTCGGGCAAATGGCCCGCGAAGGGCGCGGCTGCGTCCAGGATGACAACCATGGTGCCCGGCGCCAGCACCGGCACGATGGCAGCTGCGACTTTGCCGATCACGGTATCCGGCACCGCCAGGATCACCACCTGCGCGCCGTCCAATGCGTTGTCCTGCGGCACGCAGTCCAGCCCGGTCTCAGCCTTCAGGCGGGCCTGTCCGGAAGTGCTCAACTCGACATGGGCCACATGGAAATCGGTCCGGGCCAGGTTCGTGGCCAGACGCACCCCCATCTTTCCGCCTGCCCCTAGCAGCGCCACCTTGGTCATTTCGATCTCCTCCGGCATTCTGGAATCACTTGCCTAACTGGTATGATGAGGTGATAATTATTACGGCACGTCAAGAGGGGACGCGAATGACCGATCTGCGGCTTGCTTGGCTGGGCGACGATTTCACCGGCGCGGCCGCCGTGATGGAGGTGCTTACCTTTGCGGGCGTGCCCTCGGTCCTCTTCACCGAGCCGCCCTCGGCCGCGCTGTTGGCGCGTTTCGCAGATTGTGCGGCGGTGGGGCTGGCGACGACTGCCCGCGCGCATGGACCGGCCTGGATGGCCCAACACCTGCCACCGCTCTTCGCTGCGCTGGAGGCGCTGCGGCCCCAGATCCTGCATTACAAGATCTGCTCGACCTTCGATTCGTCGCCACATATGGGCTCGATCGGCACGGCCATCGCGGCGGGGCTGTCGGTGCGCCCGTCGCACGCAGTGCCCCTGCTGACCGCGGCCCCCGCGATGCGGCGCTATCAGGCTTTCGGACATCTGTTCGCGGGTAGCCCGCAGGGGGTGTTCCGGCTGGACCGCCACCCGGTGATGGCCCATCACCCTGCGACGCCGATGCCGGAATCCGACCTGCTGGCCCACCTTGCGGCGCAGACCGACCTGCCCACCGCGCTGATCGACCTTGAGGCGCTGGCGGCAGACCCTCAGGCGCGGCTGGAGGAGGCCTTGGCCCAGGGTGTGCGCATCCTCTCCATCGACAGCATGGACCCGGCATCCGAGGCCGCGGCAGGCGCGCTGATCTGGGAAAACCGCGCGCGCACGGGCTTGGTCGCGGGCAGCCAGGGAGTCGAATACGCGCTGGTCCGGCACTGGCAGCAGAGTGGCACCTTGCCCCCGCCGTCCCCGCCCGCCTCCGCCGGACGCGTGGCACAGATCGCGGCGGTGTCGGGGTCGGTGTCTCCTGTGACGTCGGCGCAGCTGGACTGGGCAGGGCGGCACGGGTTTGCGCTGCTGCCCTTCGACGCACGCGCGCCTGTGGGTCGAACGACGATCTGGACGCCGACGTCGCCCGCCTGAGCCGCGCCGCCCTTAGTGCCGCGCACGACGGGGCCAGCCC
>NZ_BBPH01000130.1 GCF_000787695.1 Paracoccus sp. PAMC 22219
CCGCCCCTGGCCGCGACGCAAGGCCGCGCCCACGGTATTGTCAGCCCGTGACACCCTCATGGCGCCGCGCGGGCTGGCGCATGGTCACCAGCTCCTCGGCCGCGGTCGGGTGGACCGCCACGGTCGCATCGAACTGTGCCTTGGTCGCGCCCATGGTGATGGCGATCGCAGCCAGCTGGATCATCTCTCCGGCCTCGGAGCCGAAGATGTGACAGCCGAGCACGCGGTCGTCCGCCGGATCGACCAGCAGCTTCATCATCACCTTGGCGTCGCTGCCCGCGAACATCGACCGCATCGGGCGGAAGGTCGTGGCGAACACGTCGACCGGACCGCGGGCCTTGGCCTCCTCCTCGGTCAGGCCGATGCTGGCCAGCTCGTGGGGGCGCAGATAGACGGCGCTGGCAACCAGACCATGGTCCACCGTCCGCGGTCGCGCGCCGAACACCGTGTCGGCAAAGGCATGCCCCTCGCGGATCGCGACCGGGGTCAGGTTCACGCGGTCGGTCACGTCGCCCACCGCAAAGATCGACGGCACGCAGGTCTGCGACCATTCATCGACCTCGATCGCGCCGTTGGCCTTGGTCCGAACCTCGGTCGTCTCCAGCCCCAGACCGCGGGTGTATGGGTCGCGCCCGGTCGCCATCAGCACCGCGTCAAAGCGCTCGTCCGTACCGTCGTCGAACCGCACGCGGATGCCGTCGCCGTCGCGCTCCAGCGCCGCAGGCGTCAGCCCCAGGCGCAAGTCCACGCCCACCGCGCTCAGCTGCAGCGTCGCCAGGTCGCGCGCCTCGCGGTCGAACCCACGCAGCACTGCGTCGCCGCGATAGGCCTGGACCGTGTCCACCCCCAGCCCCGCCAGGATCGTCGCGAATTCGCAGGCGATGAAGCCGCCGCCCACCAGCAGGATGCGTCCCGGCAACTTGTCCATCAGGAACAGGTCGTCCGAGATCATCGCCAGCTCCTCTCCGGGAATGCCGATGGGCGCGGGGCGGCCCCCGGCGGCGATCAGGATGTGGCGCGCCGTCCTGGTCGTGCCGTCGGCCAGCCGGACCCGGTGATGGCCGTCCAGGGTGGCGCGCTGGTCGTGGATCTCGACCCCGGCGCGGGTCAGCCCGGCGCGATAGATCACCTCCAGCCGCGACAGTTCGGCGTCCAGCTTTTCGCGGAAGATGTCCCAGTCGAATGTCCCGGCCTGCGCATCGCACCAGCCGTAACCGCGCATCTCCTCGGCCATCAGGCCGGCCTGGGATGCAAAGATCATCAGCTTCTTGGGGACGCAGCCGCGGATGACGCAGGTGCCGCCCATGCGGCTTTCCTCGGCCAGGCCGACCTTGGCGCCGTGTTCGCCCGCGGCGATCCGCGCCGCGCGCACCCCGCCCGAGCCGCCGCCGATGACGAACAGGTCATAGTCGAAGGTCACGTCATTCCCCTTCCTGCGCCAGCATGTCGGCGTCGATGTCGTTGCGCGCCAGCTCGATCACGCTGCCGTCGTCGCGGCCGATGATGGCCAGGTCGCACATCCCCAGAAACAGGCCGTGTTCCACGACGCCCGGAATGCCCGACAGCGCCCGCGCCAGGGCGGACGGGTCCGGGATCACCTCCAGATGCAGGTCCAGGATCAGGTTGCCCTCGTCGGTCACGACCGGGTCGCTGCCCTTCAGGCGCTGCAGGATGTCGTGTTCGCCCAGCTCCAGCCCCTCCAGCGCGCGGCGGATCAGCTTGCGCGTGGTCTCGAACCCGAATTCCAGCACCTCGACCGGCAGGGGAAAGGCGCCCAGCACCTCGACCACCTTGCCGGGATCGGCGATGACCACCATGCGGTCGCTGGCCGCGGCCACGATCTTTTCGCGCAGATGCGCGGCCCCGCCGCCCTTGATCAGGTGCAGGTGCGGATCGACCTCGTCGGCGCCGTCGATGGTCATGTCCAGCCAGCCGATATCGTCCAGGCTTTCGATGCGCAGGCCCAGGCTCTCGGCCAGGTCGGCCGTCGCGCGCGAGGTCGCGGCACAGCGCAGGGTCAGCCCCTCGGCCTGCACGCGGGCGGCCAGTTCGCGCACCATGACGCTGGCGGTCGAACCGGTGCCCAGGCCCAGCCTCATCCCGTCCTCGACCAGCGCGACCGCAGCCTTGGCGGCGGCCAGCTTGGCGGGATCGACCTGCGGTGATTGCGACATGACGACGTCCCCTGAAAATTCCGTTCGCACGCTTATAGGCCAAGCCACCGCCAAGGGCGAGAGGCCGCGACCCCTCAGCCGCGCGCCAGCCCCTCGGGCAGGATCACGGTGAAGCGGCTGCCCTGCCCCACGCGGCTTTCGATCCGCAGCCGGCCGCGGTGGCGGTTCACGATGTGCTTGACGATGGCCAGGCCCAGCCCGGTGCCGCCCTGTTCGCGCGATCGGTGGGTGTCGACGCGATAGAACCGTTCGGTCAGGCGCGGCAAATGCTGTTCCTCGATGCCGTCGCCGCGGTCCTCGATGCACACGGCCCAGGCCGGCCCGCGCAGCAGCGGTTCGTGCGGCAGGCGCGACAGCGTGACGCGCAGCACGCCGCCCGATCCGCCGTATTTCACCGCGTTTTCGATCAGGTTCTGGAACACTTGGGTCAGCTGGTCGCCATCGCCGGGCAGGCGCAGGTCGATGTCCAGCCCTTCGGTCGTCACCGTCACCCCCGCGGCCTGGGCGCGCGGCGCCAGCATGGCCAGCGTGCCACGCAGCAGCCCCGGCAGATCGACCCGGCCCGACGGGCGGGACCGCTCGTCGGCCTGCACACGGCTCAGCGACAGCAACTCGCTGATCAGGCGGTTCATGCGCGCGGCCTCGCGCTCCATGATGTCCAGGAACCGATCGCGGGCGCGGGCGTCGTCGCGGGCGGGACCGCGCAGCGTCTCGATGAAGCCGGTCATGGCGGTCAGGGGGGTCTTCAGCTCGTGGCTGACATTGGCCACGAAATCGCGGCGCATCTGCTCTGCCTCCTCGGCCACGCTGCGGTCCAGGACGGCGACGGTCGCGCCGCGCCCCAAGGGGCTTGGCAGGGGCGCCACGGTCACCTCGGCCAGGATCTCGCGCCCGTCGGCGGCGCAGGTGGCGCGCAGGGTGGCCACCCCGTCGGGGGCGGTGGGCAGCGCCGGGTCGGGCGTGGGCGCGGGCATCCCCTCGGGGTCCAGCACCCAGTCCACGGCCTGCACGATGGCCGGATGGCGCAGCACGGTGACGAACGGCCGCCCGATCAGGTCGGGGCCGAACAGCGCCTGCGCCAGCGGGTTGGCGGCGATGACACGCGCCTCGCGGTCGACGGCCAGCATCGGCACCGGGATGCCGTCCAGAAATCCCTCGACCCGGCGCAGGCCGGCAGCCACGGCGTCAGTCCCCCACCGGCGACAGGCCGGCCCGGAACCGCGCCGCATTGGCACGGTACCGCGCGGCGGACTCGCGCAGCCCCGCCAGTGCGTCGGCGTCCAGCATCCGCACCACGCGGCCCGGCGCACCCATTACCAGTGCCCCGTCGGGGATCACCTTGCCTTCGGGGATCAGCGCCCCTGCCCCGATCAGCGCACCCGACCCGATGACGGCGCCGTTCAGCACCGTCGCGCCCATCCCGATCAGCGCGCCGTCCCCGATCCGGCAGCCATGCAGGATCGCGCGATGCCCGATGGTGCAATCCGCCCCGATGACCAGCGGGTGGCCGGGATCGGTGTGCAGCACGCACAGGTCCTGCACGTTGCTGCCCTGCCCCAGCTCGATCACCTCGGTATCGCCGCGCAGCACCGCCCCGAACCAGACAGAGGCCCCCGCCCCAATCACGACCCGCCCCATGACCTGCGCATCGGGCGCGACCCAGGCTTGCGGGTCGATCTGCGGGGCGATGCCGTCCAGCGACCAGATCATGCGACACCTTCGGACATCAGGTCGCGCACAAAGGCGCCCAAGCCCGCCTGCCGGTCGCGGCGCAGGCGTTCGGCGGTCAGAATGGCGCGCATCCGTTCCTCGGTCTGGTCCAGGTCGTCGTTGACCAGGACGTAATCGTATTCGGCCCAGTGGCTGATCTCGGACCGGCTTTTCTGCATGCGGCCGGCAATGACCTCGTCGCTGTCCTGGCCGCGGCCGCGCAGGCGGCGTTCCAGTTCGGGCAGCGATGGCGGCAGGACGAAGATCGACACGACATGCGCCCCCAGGGCCGATGCGCGGATCTGCTGACCGCCCTGCCAGTCGACGTCGAACAGCGTGTCGCGCCCGGCCAGCATCGCCTGTTCGACCGGGCCACGCGGGCTGCCGTACAGGTTGCCGAACACCTCGGCATGTTCCAGCATCTGCCCGTCCGCGACCATCTGCAGAAAGCCGTCGCGGGTGGTGAAATGGTAATGCTCGCCATCGACCTCGCCCGCCCGCGGCGCCCGCGTCGTGGCCGAGACAGAGAACCGCAGCCCCGCGTCCCAATCCATCAGCCGCCGCGCCAGCGTGGATTTCCCCGCCCCCGAGGGCGATGACAGGATGACCATCAGGCCGGTGCGTTCGATCATGGCGGCATGTTCCCTGGCAACTGGTCGTGATGCGCATGGGGATGCCCCGTCGCGCCGCAGGGTCAAGACCCGCAACCCCCGGGCATCTTAACCATTCGTTCATTAAATGACTCGGCGCAGGGGCGGGGAACGCGCTATTGTCAGGGTTGAACAGTGACCGGCCGTGGCCGGAGAGAGTAAAGGGTTGACCGTGCCGGACCGGGAAGACGGACCAGACACCAAGCCGGGAATGCCGTCCAAGGACGCCATGGGCCGGATCGTGCGCCTGCAGGACTATGAGACCTGCAGGCCGGACCGCGTGCTGCGAGAGATGCGCGAATACTGGGACGGCATCCGCAAGGGCCGGGCCATTCCCGCGCGGTCGGACGTGGACCCCCGCGGCATCGCCCGGACGCTGGATTACGCGTTCATTCTGGAACGCATCGCGCCGGGGGCCGGGCGCCTGCGTCTGGCGGGCCGGCACCTGATCGACCTGATGGGGATGGAGGTGCGCGGCATGCCCGTCTGCGCGTTCCTGAACACCTCGTCGCGGGGGCGGTTCTCGGACGTCCTGGAAAGCGTGTTCAAGGCACCGCAGATGGCGCGCCTGACCCTGCAGGGCAAGCCCGACTATGGTCGCCCGCAGTTGAGCGCGCAGATGCTGCTGCTGCCGCTGCGGTCGGACCTGGGCGATGTGACGCGCGCCCTGGGCTGCCTGGTGGCAGAGGGCGACACCGGCATCGCGCCGCGCCGCTTTGATATCCTGGAGGATGAGGTGATGCCGATCATTGAGGGGGGCACGACGGTCAAACCGTCCCCGTCCGCCATCGGGTTCGCCGAAACCCGCGCGGACTTCAAACCGCGCGGCGGCGTCCCGGACAAGCCCGCAGCCGACAAGCCGTTGCGCGGCTTTCCCCAGGCCGAGACGCCCGAGGAACGGCGCGCCCTGTTCCGGGTCATCCAGCCGCTGCAGCCCGGAACCGACGGCTAGCCCAGCAGCCCAGGCCGCCAGCGATAGACGGCGGCGGGCGCGGGGACGCGCGGCCCAGGCTTTGCAGCTCCAGATCCTCCCCGCGGCGAAAGCCGAGGTTCTTCAGGATCTTGCGTGATGCGTCGTTGTCGACAAAGGCGCCTGCCAGAACCTCGGACGGGTCCAGCCGGGCGACCAGTTCGGCAAAGACCGCCGCGACCATCTCCTGCCCCAGGCCCTGGCCTGCATGGGCGGGGTCCAGGAAATAGTTCAGGCGCGGCGGCGGGCCTTCGGACAGGCCGACGATGCCGATCACCTGCCCCTGCTGCCGCACGGCAAGGCGCAGCGGCGGGACCAGCGCGCCCTGCAGCAGCAGCGGCTGGACGTCGTCCAGCGTCATCGCAGGGTCATAGCGCAGCAGCATCCGCGCCACGTCGGGCTGGGTCACGATCCGGTGCAGGGCGGGCAGGTCGTCGGGAGTGACCGCGTCGATGCGCAGGCGCGGGGTCGTCAGCGCGATCGAATGGCGCTGCTGAAACGTATTGCGGTCCAGGCGCAGCATGTCGGCTTGGACATCGGCCCGCAGCGGGCGCGATTGCAGCACCGTCCGGCCGCAGGGCTGGAAACCCAGCCAAGCCAGCAGCCGGGCGGAGCGGTCGTTGCCGACAAGGCAATGGGCGTGAACCTCGGACGCGCCGGACAGGAACAGGCGCGAAAGGGCCAGAACGCCGGCGCGGCGGCCGATCCCCTGCCCCTGCTGGTCCGGTGCGACCCAGATGCCGAAGACGCGGCCCGCCTGGACCATGCCCACCAGCCGCCCGTCCTGGCGAATCGCGTGTTCGTCCAGCCCGGCGGCCGCGATGAATTCGCGTGCGTCGTCAGTGCTATAGGGCCAAGGCAGCGTGGTCAGCCAGCGCACGACGTCCCAATCGGCCAAGGCTGCCGCGATATCGTCGGCATCCTCGGGCCAGGGGCGCGTCAGGGCGACCGGCGGGTGCATCGTCTAACCGACCGGAACGACCCGGACCGCGCCGCCCTTGGCCGACAGCGCGATTTCCCCGGCCGCAAGGCGCAGCGCGTCCTGGCCAAAGACCTCGGCCCGCCAGCCCTGCAGCGCGGGCAGATCGCGGCTGCCGGTGGCCAGCGCGTCCAGTTCCGACGACGACGCGATCAGCTTGGGCGCGACGCCCGCCGCATCGGCCTTGGCCTTGAGCAGCACGCGCAGCAGATCCGACAGGGCGGCATTGCCGGGCTTGCCCGGCTCGTCGCCCTTGGGCTGGGGCAGGTCCTTGGAGTCCATGCCGGCCTTGACGGCGGCCAGGATGCCATTGGCGATGTCGCCCTTGCGCGCCTCGCGCAGCAGCAGGCGGGACTTGCCCAGATCGGCCTCGGACAGCGGCTTGGTCGAGGCCAGCTCGATCATCGCATCGTCCTTGTAGACGCGGCTGCGGGGGATGTCGCGGGCCTGGGCATAACTTTCGCGGAACCGCGCCAGTTCGCGCAGGATCGCTAGAAAGCGCGGCGAATTGGTCCGCGTGCGGACCTTGAGCCAGGCCTCCTCGGGGCGGGTGATATAGGTCTCGGGGTCCTCAAGGACGCCCAGCTCCTCGGCCAGCCAGGCATCGCGGCCGGTCTTTTTCAGCTCGGCTGACAGGAATTCATAGATGACGCGCAGATGGGTCACGTCGGCCAGCGCATAGGCGGCCTGCGCGTCCGACAGCGGCCGGCGCGACCAGTCGGTAAAGCGCGACGACTTGTCCAGATCGGCCCGTGCGATCTTGCGGACCAGCGTCTCGTATCCGACCTGCTCGCCGAACCCGCAGACCATCGCGGCGACCTGGGTATCGAACAGCGGCGTCGGGAACAGCTTGGCGTCGTGATAGAAGATCTCAAGATCCTGGCGGGCGGCGTGGAACACCTTGACCGTCGCCTCGTGGCGGAACAGGTCGTACAAGGGCTCCAGCGACAGCTCCTCCGACAGGGGATCGACCAGGACGGCGTCGCCCCCGCCGGTCTTGGCCGTCGATGCGGGCGGGATCGCCAGCTGGATCAGGCACAGCTTGGACCAATAGGTCCGCTCGCGCAGGAATTCCGTGTCGACGGTCACATAGGGGGCAAGCTTTGCCGCCTCGCAGAAACGGGCGAGGTCTTCGGTGCGGGTGATGGTGGGGATGTCCTGGCTCATGCGCTCTTTCAGATCGGGCGGTTCGTCCGCCAATTGGACAGCTTTACGCCCACGCAAGCGCGTTGAAAAGCCCTGACGCCCCGTCCCGGGGAACCGGGACCTAGTCGGGCGCCTGCTCGCCCGGACGGGCGCGCAGGGCGTCGGCCACGCCATCCTCGCACACGGTCTTGTCGACCATAGGAACGCCGGTGCGGAACGCCGCGCGGCCGATCAGATGCGCCGCAACCGGTGCGGTCATCAGCAGGAACATGATCGCCGCCACCGCCCGCGCGATGACCGTGCCTTCGGCGAACTGCACGGCCACGGCCACCAGGATCAGGCCCGACCCAAGCGTCCCCGCCTTGGTCGAGGCATGCATCCGCGTCAGCAGGTCGGGCAGGCGCAGAACCCCCATCCCGGCCGCGAAACAGAAGATGCCGCCGGACAGCACGAACAGCGCCACGATGAGGTCATGGATCATGTCAGTTCCTCCGCTTGGAGCAGGATGCGACGTTCCAGATAGCGCGCCAGGCACACGGTCGCCAGAAAGCCCACCAGCGCCAGCACGACGGCGACGTCCAGAAAGCCCGCACTGCCCGACAGCAGCGCCGTCAGCCCGCCGAACGACACCAGCTGCACCGTCATCAGGTCCAGCGCCACGATGCGGTCGGCTAGGCTGGGCCCCCGCACCAGGCGGATCGCGGCCAGCACCACGCCCAGGATGACAAGGGCGAAACCGAACAGGATTACATATTCCAGCATGGTCATGTCGTTCACTCCGTCGCCTCGCGGACCCAGACCTCGAACCGGTCGCTGATCTGCGCGCGGATCGCGTCCGGGTCTTCGCCGAACATTGCGTGGATATACAGGGTGCTGCGGTCCGCCGACACGTCCAGGCTGAGCGTGCCGGGGGTCAGCGAGATGAAGTTCGCCAGCAGCGTGATCTGCAGGTCCGTGGTCACCGTGATGGGCACCGCGATCAGCGCGGGCTGGGACGACTGTCCGGGCGTGAACACGTCGCGCACCACCGGAAGCGAGCTGACAATCAGCTCATAGACGAACATCACGATCAGCCGGGCCCAGTAATACAGACGCCGGAAATAGACGCCGGTTTCGGGAAACAGCGGACGGACCAGCCACATCGCGGCCATGCCGACGACATAGCCCGTCGTCAGCCCGCCAAGCGTCAGCCCGCCGGTCAGCGCGACCCAGGCAAAGGCCAGCACCATGTTGATGGCGAACAGGTTCATGGCTGCACCCCCAGGACGGTCGTGACATAGTCGGTCGGATCAAGCAGCTGCGTGGCCGCCCGCTCGGCGAAGAGCACGAAGGATTCCGGGAACAGGCCGATGATGCAGGTCAGCGCAGCCAGCGCGACGATCGGCAGCATCAGCGCCATCCGGTCGCCCATCGGCAGGTCCGACAGGCGCGGCTTGATCCCGTCGGGATGCGCGGGCCAGAAGGCCGATCCCCAGATCTTGGTCATCGAGAAGATCGTCAGCAGGCCCACCGCCAGCGACACGCCGGCCACGAACCACATCTCCAGGTCCAGGGCCGCCTTGACGACCACGTATTTCGCCCAGAAGCCCGACAGCGGTGGAAAGCCCGCCAGAGAGAAGGCCGGGATCAGGAACAGGAAGGCCAGCACCGGGGCGTGGGCATAAAGCCCGCCAAGGCGCGACAGGTCGGTCGACCCGCCGATGCGCTTGGCCACGCCCGCGACGAAGAACAGGTTCGCCTTCACGATGATGTGGTGGACCAGATAGAAGACCGCGCCCATCAGGCCAAGCGGCGTGTACAGCGCCAGGCCCAGCACCATGTAGCCGATCTGGCTGATGATGTGGAACGACAGGATACGGCGAAAGTCGTTCATCGCCGCCGCGCCCAGAACGCCCGTGACCATCGTCACCACCGCCGCCCACAACAGGATCGTGTGGGTGAAGGCCACGTCGTGGTCAAAGACCAGCGTGAACATGCGGATCAGCGCATAGACGCCCACCTTGGTCAGGAGGCCCGCAAAGATCGCCGAAACCGCCACCGGGGGCGTGTGATAGGACGCGGGCAGCCAGAAGAACAGCGGGAACAGCGCCGCCTTGACGCCAAAGGCCACCATGAAAATCACGGCGATGGTGGTCAGCAGGCCGGTGTTCTCGACCTCGCGGACGGCCAGATGCAGGTCGGCCATGTTCAGCGTGCCGGTCAGGCCGTAAAGCAGGCCCGTCCCCGCCAGGAACATGATCGTCGAGACCAGGTTCAGCAGCACGTACTTGATGCCGCCATCCAGCTGTTCGCGGCTGGCGCCCAGCACCAGCAGACCAAAGCTGGAGATCAGCATGACCTCGAACCAGACGTACAGGTTGAACAGGTCGCCCGTGACGAAAGCCCCGCAGACGCCCATCAGCAGCGTCTGCAGCAGGGCGTGGAAGCCCAGCCTTTCCAGACGCTCGGGGATCTCGGACAGGGAATAGATCACGGTGGCCAGGCCGGTGATGGCGGTGATGACGACCATCACCGCGCCCAGCAGGTCGGCCACCAGCGTGATGCCGAAGGGCGCCTGCCAGTTCGACATCTGGGCCGCGACCACGCCCTGCTCCAGCACCTCGGACATCAGGACCACGCTGGCCAGCAGCAGGGCCACCGTGCCCGCGACCGAAATCCAGCGCCCGGCGGGCGAATTGCGGAACAGGTAGGACAGGACCGCCGTCAGCAGCGGGATCAGGATCGGATAGACCAGAAGCCAGCTCATTTCCCGGCCTCCTTGCCCGCATCGACGGGTTCGGCCACGCGCATCTCGTCGCTGTTGACGGTGCCGAGGGTCATGAAGGTCCGATAGACCAGCGCCAGGGTAAAGGCCAACAGGCCGAAGCCGATCACGATCGCGGTCAGCACCAGCGCCTGCGGCAGCGCGTTGGCGACCACGCCCGTCGGGGCGTATTCGCCCGCGTCGATCAGCGGCGGCGCGCCGGGGGTCAGGCGACCGCTGGCAAAGATCATCAGGTTGACGGCGTTCGACAGCAGCGCCAACCCGAACAGAAAGCGCAGGATATTGCGGTCCAGCATCAGATAGACGGAGGCGGCGACAAGGACGCCCACGGACAAGGCAAGCAGCAGTTCCAAATCAGATCTCCTGTTCCAAGGCAAAGACCAGGGTCAGGATTCCGCCGAAGACGGCCATGTAGACTCCGATATCGAAAACCAGGACGGTGGACAGCGGCACATAGCTGTCGCCGTCGCGAAACAGGAACAGCCACTGTCCGGTGAAGAAGGGATCGCCCGCGAAACCTGCGCCGATGCCGCCAAGGGCCGCGACGCCCAGACCCGCCATCGCCAGGTTCGACGGATCGACCCGCAGCGCGGCCTGCGCCTCGTCGACCGATGTGGCGATGGTGTACAGGATGAACGCCGTCGCCCCGATCAGCCCGCCGATGAAGCCGCCGCCGGGCAAGTTGTGCCCGCGCAGCAGCGCATAGACGGAAAACATCAGCAGCAGGGCCGCCAGCAGGCGCGTGGTGGTGGTCAGGATCAGCGACTGCATCTCAGCTCTCCTCCTCGGGCTTGCGGCGGGGGGCACCGCGCAGCAGCGCGAACGCGGCGATGGCGGCGATGGCCACGACGACGATCTCTCCGAACGTATCCATCGCGCGGAAGTCGACCAGGATGACGTTGACGATGTTGCGGCCATGCGCCTCGGGATAGGACGTGACCTCGAAGAACGTGGTCAGGCGACGGTCGAAATCGGTCGCCATCACCGACATCAGCAGAAAGGTCGTGACCAGGCCCGTGCCGCCCGCGATGACCGCGTGACCCGTCCGGAAGCGCGTCTTGGACCGGCGCGGCAGATAGGGCAGGCGCAGCATGACGATGCTGACCAGCACGACGACCAGCACCTCGACCAGCAGCTGGGTGATGGCCACGTCGGGGGCGCTGAACATGATGAAGATCAGCGACACACCGATGCCCGCCGCACCCATGCCGGCAATGGCCGTCATGCGGCTGTGCGTCCAGACGGTCAGGATCGCACCCGCCACGATCAGGCCCAGCACGGTCCACTGGACCGGATGAACCCCGTCCGCGGACAGTCCCGGCACGCCCTGGAACGCGCCTTTCAGCAGATAGGTGCCGCCGACCATCACCACGAAGGTCGCGAACATCACCGCCATGTAGCGTTGCAGGCTTCCGTTCTGGATCAGGCGGGTCTGCCACGCGGCAAAGGCCTTGAACCCGTCCAGCAGCCGGTCCCAGCCCGCGTCGAAATCGATCGGGCTGCGGGCCTCGAACGCGGCCAGGCGGTCGCGGATGGACTGGTGGCGGCGATAGACCAGCCAGCCCGCCAGGAAGGTCAGCAGCGACAGGATCAGCGCCATGTTGATGCCGCCCCACAGGTACAGCTCGACCGGCAGGACCTGACCGAAGACGGCATGCGTCGCGGGGCCGACCAGATAGTATCCCAGCACCCCCGGCACCAGACCGAAGATCAGCGACAGCGCGCCAAGGACCAGCGGGCCCGCCAGCATCGGCCACGGCCCCTCATGGGGTGCCTTGGGGGTCGGGCGCAGGTCGCCGCGGAACGGCTTGAGCGCGACGATGCCGCCGACCGCGAACATCATGACCGACGCGGCAAAGGCCATCATCGTGACCCAGAACGCGCCGAAGCCCTCAAGGCCCAAGCCGGCCTTGTACATGAATTCCTTGCCGATGAAGCCGACCATGGGCGGGATGCCCGCCATGCTGATCGCGGCCAGCGCGGCGGCCAGACCCGTCAGCGGCATGACCTTGGACAGGCCGCCCAGCACCGCCGCCTCGCGGGTGCCGGTGGCATGGTCCACGATGCCGATCATCAGGAACAGCGCCGCCTTGTAGAGCGAGTGCACCACCAGGAACAGCATTGCGGCCATGATCGCGTAATGGGTGCCCGCGCCGATGAACATGGTCAGCGTGCCAAGCGCCATCAGCGTGGTATAGGCCAGCACCTGCTTGATGTCGGTCTGGCGCATCGCCATGACCGAGGCGAAGACCGCCGTCACGCCGCCGAACAGCGTCAGGATCCAGAACCACGCATCCGTGCCGCCCAGGGCGGGGTTCATGCGCGCCATCAGGAAGATGCCCGCCTTGACCATCGTCGCGCTGTGCAGATAGGCCGACACAGGCGTCGGCGCGGCCATCGCGTTGGGCAGCCAGAAATGGAACGGCACCTGTGCCGATTTCGTGAACGCGCCTGCCAGGAACAGCAGCAGGATCGCCAGATACCAGGGATGCGCGCGGATCATGTCGCCCATCGTCAGGATCTGCGACAACTCGAACGTGCCTGCGACCGTGCCCAGCACGATCAGCCCCGCCAGCAGGATCAGCCCGCCCGTCCCCGTCACCAGCAGCGCCTGAAGCGCCGAACGGCGGGCGTTTGCGTTGTCGGCGTTGAACCCGATCAGCAGGTATGACGCGATGGTCGTGATTTCCCAGAACACGAACAGCATGATCAGGTTGTCAGCCAGCACCAGGCCCAGCATGCCGATCATGAACATCAGCAGATAGCTGACGAACCGCGGATAGTCCGGGTGATTGCCCAGATAGCGCGCCGAATACAGCGTGACCGCCGCGCCGATCCCGGTGATCAGCAGGACGAAGGTCATGGACAGCCCGTCCAGCAGCACCGACAGGTTGACCCCAAGCGAGGGCACCCATTCGATGCCATGAACCTGCGGTCCTTGCGCGATTTCGGGCAGCAGTCCCAGGAAATACAGGAACAGGATCGTCGGGAACGCGATCGAGATCCAGCCCGCAGGCCCTCCCATGACGCGGTCCACCGATGGATAGTCGTCAGCCATGTCTCGAACCCTTGTCGCGGCATGCAATTGGCGGATGGCTTAGCACCCTTGGTCGCCGGAAAACAGACGCTTGAGGCAGCTAAATCGGCGGTCGCGACCGAAAATTGCGCGTAGCTTGCCAGTGGCCGTCCTTGCGTGCGCGCGCGCCCAGTAAAGAGGTATCCCCTTTTTCACCGCATCCGGACGGCCGCCCCGGCGCCGCCCGAACCGCGACATTTTAACGCAGCACGCAAGGCGTGGAAAAGGCCGCGTTGACAGGGTGTTGCGCGCAGGGATCTGCAACCCTGACCGGACCTGCCACGTGAAGGCTTGTGCGCGCACCCCCGATTGGGGTCTGATGCGCGGCAACCGGGGCGCAGGACACCGCCCTCGATTCGCGACACTTCGATGAAAGGGACATCCCATGCTGCTAGCCCGCGACCGCATTGCCGGACAAAGCCTTGCTGCCAAGGTCGGACTGACCCTGGCCGCCGCCGCGCTGATCGCGCTTGGCGCCAAGGTGCAGGTGCCGTTCTGGCCGGTGCCGATGACGCTGCAGACGCTGGCGGTGCTGGTCATCGCCGCGGGGTTGGGGCCGCGCCTTGGCCTGGCCGCGATGGGCGCCTATATGGCGGCGGGTCTGGCCGGGCTGCCGGTCTTTGCCGGGTCGCCCGAACGCGGTCTGGGGCTGGCCTATCTGGCCGGGCCGACAACCGGGTTTCTGATCGGCATGGCGCTGTCCATGGTCGTGACCGGCGCGCTGGCGCAGGGCCGCGGCTTGGGCATGCGCGCGGTCGCGATGCTGGCCGGAACCGTGGCGATCTATGTTCCCGGCCTGATCTGGCTGTCGGCCTTCGTGCCGGGCGACCAGCTGCTGGCCGTGGGCGTCGCGCCCTTTATCCTGGGCGACATGGTCAAGATCGCCTTGGGCGCGCTGGCCCTGCAGGCGGTCACCCGCCGCGGTTGAACCACGACATCGGACGACCATGACGGGGCCCCTTTGCGGGCCCCGTTTCGCATGGTGACCCCGCGTCCGCCCCGTCATCGGGGCTTTCCCCCTGCCCCGCGGCGCCCAGACTGCGCCCAAGCCAGCAGGAGGAGCAGCGCTTGACCCCGACCCTCACCCCCCGGACCATCGCCCGCATCGAGGACAGCTTTCGCGCGCAGGGCCTGATGCGCCATCTGGGCGCCGAGATCGCCGCCATCCGCCCCGCCGAAGTCACGCTGCGCCTGCCCTTTCGCGCGGAACTGACCCAGCAGATGGGCTATTTCCACGCCGGTGCGACATCGGCACTGGCCGACACGGCGGGCGGCTATGCGGCGCTGACGCTGTTTCCCGAGGGTGACGACGTGCTGACCACCGAATTCAAGCTGCACCTGCTGAACCCCGCGGCGGGTGACTGGCTGGAGGCCACGGGCCGCGTCGTCAAGGCGGGGCGCACGCTGACCGTCTGTCAACTGGACGTGCATGCCGTCGACGGCGCCGCGCGGGCCCATGTGGCGACCGGGCTGCAGACGCTGATCTGCGTGCGGGGCCGCGCCCCCTCGTGACAGCGGCGGGCTGTTAGCGTAAACCGCGACCAAATTTTCCGCAGGAGGACGGCGATGGCGCAGGCAGAAATCGGGCTGATCGGGCTGGGAACGATGGGGGCCGCGCTGGCCATGAACATCGCCGAAAAGGGCTTTCCCATCGCCGTCTGGAACCGCACGACCCAGGTGACGCACCGCTTTGCGGACCAGGCCGGCGATCTGGCGCCCCGCGTGATCCCCACCGATTCCCTGCAGGCACTGGTGGCGGCCATCACGCCGCCGCGCGCGATCATCCTGATGGTCCCGGCGGGTCAGGCGGTCGACGACCAGCTGCAGGCGCTGGCCCCGCTACTGGATGCGGACGACCTGGTGATCGACGCGGGCAATGCCGACTTTCACGACACCAACCGCCGCGCCGCGGCAGGCCTGCCCTTCCGGTTCCTGGGCATGGGCGTGTCCGGCGGGGAAGAAGGGGCACGCCACGGCCCCGCGATCATGGGCGGCGGCGATGCCGCGGACTGGGACCGCGTGGCCCCCGTGATGACCGCCATTTCCGCCAAGGCCGACGACGGCACCCCCTGCGCCGCGCGCATGGGCGACGCGGGCGCGGGCCATTTCGTCAAGATGGTCCATAACGGCATCGAATATGCCGACATGCAGATGATCGCCGAGGCCTATGGCCTGATGCGCGACGGCCTGGGCCTTGAGGCTGCTGCCATCTCGGACATCTTCGCGGACTGGAACCGCGGCACGCTGGCCAGCTATCTGATCGAGATTTCGGCCAAGGTCACCGCGGCGCGCGACCCGCATACGGGTGCGGCGATGCCCGACGTGATCCTGGACCGCGCGGGCCAGAAGGGCACCGGCCGCTGGACCGCCATCGAGGCGCAGCACCTGTCCGCCCCCATCCCCGTGATCGAGGCCGCCGTGATGGCCCGCAACGTCAGCTCCCGGCTGGAGGAGCGGCAGGCGGGTCAGGCGCGGTTCGGCGCGGCCCCCGGCGCCGTCGATCTGACGGCAGACGATCTGGAACAGGCGCTGATCGCGGGCAAGATCCTGTGCTATGCCCAGGGCTTCACGATGATCGCGGGCGCGTCCGATCGGTTCGGCTGGACGCTGGACCTGCCGGAGATCGCGCGCGTCTGGCGGGCGGGCTGCATCATCCGGTCGGCGATGCTGAACGACATGGCGGACGCGCTGGCCGACGATCCGGCGCGCAACCTGATCCTGGCGCCGTTCTTTGCCGACCTGATCGAGGGCGCCCTGCCCGGCCTGCGCCGCGTCGTGTCGCACGGCATCGGTGCGGGCCATGCGCTGCCGGCGCTGGCATCGGGGCTGATGTGGTTCGACATGATGCGGACTGCGCGCGGCACCGCGAACATGATCCAGGCGCAGCGCGACTTTTTCGGTGCGCACGGGTTCGAGCGCCTGGACGGGATCGACGACACGCACGGCCCCTGGGGCAAGGCGGTCTGATCAGCCGCGCGGGCGGCTGATATCCCCCAGGGTCAGCAGCGGCGATGCATCGATGCCCTGCGCATTCAGCATCGCCGCCACCCGCTCCAGCGAGGCGACAAGCATCGCCTGCTCCCAATCCTGCAGCGCCTGAAACCCGGTCACGAAATGCTGCTGCAGGGCGTCTGGCGCGTTGCGCAGGGCCTCCAGCCCGGCATCGGTCAGGATCACGTGCAGCTGCCTGCGGTCGGTGCTGGACCTCTGGCGCTGTGTCAGGCCCAGCTTGTCCAGCTGATCGACCAGCGCCGTCACGGTCGCCTGGCTGACACCCATCTGGGTCGACAGCTGCGTGGGCATGGCGGACCGCGTCTCGGTCCCGGCCAGGATCTGCAGGACCCGCAGCTTGGCCGGGGTCAACTTGGCGGCCTGGGCAAGGTCGCGTTCGTAATGTTCGGTGGCGCGCAGGATCCGCCGCAGCGCGATCAGCGCGGCGTCGGTACGCGGGATGGCGGGCGGCTGGCTCATGCCTGCCTCTATGCCATCAGCGGGTGGAACAGGGCAATATGGCACTCTGTCGCCACCGATATTTCGGCAAACGAACCTTGCTCTCACGCGTCCGTGTCCAAATATCACGCCGCCGTAAGGCTTTAGCCGAATTCCGGCGTCTTTCCAACACTGCGGTTGCAACCAAGACGCGTTTTGACTAGTTAGAGGGGCGAAGCAATTGAGGATCCGCCGCCCATGCCCAAAGACGTGCAAGAACTCGAACGCCCGCGCCAGCTGACGCTGCGCAAGCCCGACCCGACCGATGGCGCCGCCATCTGGGACCTGGTCCGGGCCTGCAAGCCGCTGGACGAGAATTCGATGTATTGCAATCTGGTTCAGGCCGAGCATTTCCGCGACACCTGTGTCGTGGCCCTGCTGGACGATCAGATCGTGGGCTGGATTTCGGGGCACATGATTCCGAACGACGACGCGCTGTTCGTGTGGCAGGTCGCCGTCGGGCCGGATGCCCGCGGTCTGGGCCTGGCCCGCAAGATGCTGACGCATCTGGTGGACCGCGACGAATGCGCCGACGCGCAGCGGCTGAACACGACGATCACCCGCGACAATGACGCGTCCTGGGCGCTGTTCCGCAGCTTTGCCCGCCATCAGGGCGGCCGGCTGACCGACGATCCTCATTACACCCGCCACGATCATTTCGACGGCCGTCACGCGACCGAGCACATGGTGACGATCACCCTGCCGCGTCACGCCGATCAGGCCCGCGCCGCCTGATCCCTTTGCCCGTCGAAGCATTCAGACTGACGCACATGATGCGAAAGGACTTCCCATGCCCAAAGACATGACCGCCACGATGCCCGGAACCGCCATCTTCGAACGCCGCGAAAGCGCTGCCCGATCCTATTGCCGGGGGATTCCCACCGTCTTCGCCAAGGCCAGCGGCTCGGTGATGACCGGGGCGGACGGGCGCGACTACATCGACTTTCTGGCCGGCTGTTCGTCGCTGAACTATGGCCACAACGACCCGGACATGAAGGCCGCGCTGATCGACCACATCGCCGGTGACGGGATCGCCCACGGGCTGGACCTGCACACCACGACCAAGGCGGCGTTCCTGGAGGCGTTCGAGCGCCACATCTTGACGCCCCGCGGCATGGATCATCGCGTGATGTTCACCGGCCCCACCGGCGCCAACGCGGTCGAGGCCGCGATGAAGATCGCCCGCAAATCGACCGGCCGCACCAACGTCATCGCCTTTACCAACGGCTTTCACGGCGTGACCATGGGTGCGTTGGCCGCGACCGGCAACGGATACCACCGCGGCGGCGCCGGGATGGAGACGCAGGGCGTGACCCGCGTGCCGTTTGACGGCTATGCCGAGGGCCTGGACAGTGCGGCACTGCTGGACCAGATGCTGTCGGACAATTCGGGCGGCATCGACGCCCCCGCCGCCATCATGCTGGAGGCCGTGCAGGGCGAAGGCGGCCTGAACGCCGCATCGGCCGAATTCGTGCGCACCATCGCGGACATCGCAAAGCGCCACGGCGCACTGCTGATCATGGATGACATCCAGGCAGGCTGCGGTCGCACCGGCAAGTTCTTCTCGTTCGAGGAGATGGGCGTGATGCCCGACCTGGTGCCGCTGGCGAAATCGATCTCGGGCTTTGGCCTGCCGCTGGCGATGGTGCTGGTGCGCCCGGAACACGACGTCTTCGGTCCGGCCGAACACAACGGCACGTTCCGCGGCAATACCCATGCCTTCGTGACCGCCCGCGTCGCGATCGAAAAGTTCTGGTCCGACACGGCGTTCGAGGCCGATCTGGCCCGCCGTGCCGACCTGATCCAGACCCGGCTGACCGAACTGGCCGACCTGGTGCCCGGCGCCTATCTGAAGGGTCGCGGCCTGATGCGCGGTGTCGATGTCGGATCGGGCGATCTGGCCGGCGCCATCTGCAAGCGCGCCTTTGACGGCGGGCTGATCATCGAGACATCCGGCAACGAGGATCAGGTCGTCAAGGTCCTGGCCCCGCTGACCACCCCCGACACGCTGCTGTCGCGCGGCTTCGACATCCTGCTGGATGCCGCCCGCGACGTCCTTGCCACCACCAAGATCGCTGCGGAGTAATTCACATGATCGTTCGTGATTTCAACAAACTGAAGGACACCGACCGTTCGGTGTCGGATGCGCAATGGACCTCGGTCCGGATGCTGCTGGCGGATGACGGAATGGGCTTTTCGTTCCACATCACCACGCTGCAGGCCGGGTCGGAGCATCAGTTCCACTACAAGCACCATTTCGAAAGCGTCTATTGCATGCAGGGCAAGGGCTCGATCACCGATCTGGGCACCGGAGAGACCCATGCGATCACGCCCGGCGTGATGTACGCGCTGAACCTGAACGACAAGCACGTCCTGCGCGCCGACGAGACGCTGGTCATGGCCTGCTGTTTCAACCCGCCCGTGACTGGGACCGAAGTGCACCGGGAGGACGGCAGCTACGCCCCTGCCGAGACCGCGTGATGGGTCACACGGTCGAGAAGATCGGCGGCACCTCGATGTCGCGCGTGCACGAGCTGCGCGACACGGTGCTGATCGCCGACCCCGACGCGCCCTATGGCCGGATCTTCGTGGTGTCGGCCTTTGGCGGCATCACCAACCTGCTGCTGGAACACAAGAAATCCGGCGAACCGGGAGTCTACGCGGCCTTTGCGTCCGGGGACGGCGATCACGGTTGGCTGGCCGCGCTTGACCGCGCTAGCGACGCGATGATCCAGGCGCATCGCGTGGTGCTGGACCATCCAGGCGACTTGGAACGCGCCGACGCCTTTGTCCGCGACCGGCTGGTGGGCGCGCGCAACTGCCTGATCGACCTGCAGCGGCTGTGCTCCTATGGCCATTTCCGGCTGGAGGAGCACATGCTGCACACCCGCGAACTGCTGTCCGGCCTGGGAGAGGCGCATTCCGCCTTTGTCACCACGCTGATGCTGCAGCGCGCGGGCATCCAGGCGCGGTTCGTCGACCTGTCCGGCTGGCGCGATACGGGTCAGGTCACGCTGGAGGAACGCATCACCGGCGCGATGGCCGGCGTCGATCCGCAGACCGAGATGCCCATCGTCACCGGCTATGCCCAATGCACCGAAGGGCTGATGCGCGAATTCGACCGTGGCTACTCCGAGGTGACGTTCTCGCGGCTGGCGGCGCTGACCGGCGCGCGCGAGGCGATCATCCACAAGGAATTCCACCTGTCCTCGGCCGATCCAAACCTGGTCGCGCGGGCGCGGTACGCAAGCTGGGCCGCACGAACTATGACGTGGCCGACCAGCTGTCGAACCTGGGGATGGAGGCGATCCACCCCAAGGCCGCCAAGACCCTGCGCCAGTCAGGCGTGCCCCTGCGCGTGACAAACGCGTTCGAGCCGCATGATCCGGGCACGCTGATCGACGATCAGCCCGCCACCACCCCCGCGGTGGAGATCGTGACCGGCCTGAACGTCTTTGCGCTGGAACTGTTCGAACAGGACATGGTCGGCGCCAAGGGCTATGACGCCGCCATCCTCGAGGTGCTGACCCGCCACAAGGTGCGCATCGTCAGCAAGGTGTCGAACGCCAACACGATCACGCACTACGTCGACAGCAGCCTCAAGGTGCTGCGCCGGGTCGAAAAGGACCTGACCGACCGCTATCCTTCGGCGCAGGTGTCGTCGCGGGCGGTTGCCATGGCCTCGGCCGTGGGGCGCGATCTGGAGGGGTTGGCGGTGCTCAGCCGCGGGCTGAACGCGCTGGCGGCAGCAGGGCTGGAGGCCATCGGGGCGACCCAGGGCCCGCGCCCGGTCGATGTGCAGTTCATTCTGGAACGCACCGCGCTTGCCCCCGGCATCAAGGCGCTGCACGGGGCGCTGATCGAACAGGCGACGCAACCCCTGGCACAGGTGGCCTAGGCGACAAACGAAACGGGCGGCCCCAAGGGACCGCCCGTTCGCATTCCTGACCGTATGTTCAGCGCGCCATGGCTTCGCCGGTCGTCGGATCGACGCGCATCTCGACCTCGCGGTCGTCCTGAGTGCGGTACTCAACCTCGTAATAGCCGTCGTCATCCCACTGGATATCCTCGATATAGCCCAGCTCGGCGCCCAGATCGGTCTCCATCTTGGCCACGATCTCGGACAGGGCCATCGCATCGGCCGGGGGGGCGCCGCGCATGGCGTCCTGCGCCATCAGCGCGGTGGGCGACAGGATCAGGGCGGCGGCGGTCAGGGTGCGAAAGGTCATCGTCGTCTCCGTTTATGGGTCCGGCTTTCAAACCCGCGGCGACGGCCTGCGGTTCCGACCCCTTGCCGCATCCGCGCCGATGGCCTATATCGGTCCTGTCGGAAGCAATTCCGACTATGGACATAAACGCGCTCGTAATAAGCGGATCGGACCCGGGGGCGGTACCCGGCGACTCCACCAAACAACCCTTCATTGGGGGCAAATGGGGTCGAAACAGGATCGACGAACGTCTAAAGGGGTTATGCTTTGTCTCGGTGAGCTACTACCGTTATCGGTGCAAAACGTACAGTTGCCAATGACAACCGTGCTCCGGTCGCTCTGGCTGCGTAAGCAGTTCGAGAGATCGAAACCTAAGCCCTTGCGCCTAGCAGCGTAAGGCGGGGCCCGCAGGAGCCTGGCAACAGAATCCTGCACCTTATTTCCCCTCATATTTTTGAACCGCCCTGTCCGGTCTTCAGCGTTCCTTAACGCCCACGGACTAATGCTGCGCTTGTCCGCCTTTGCCATGCGAAAGGATCAAGCGGTGACACACCCCGATTCCCACGACACGATCCACCTGCAGGACAGGCTGGACTTTCTGGGCCTGGACGCCGCGGCGCAGGCCCGGCTCAAGGCCCTCGCCCCCCGGATTGCCGCCAGCGTCGGCCCTGCCCTGTCGGAATTCTATACCAAGATCGCGGCGACCCCGGTCCTGCGCCAGTATTTCACCGACACCGCCCATACCGACCGCGCCAAAAGCAGCCAGGCCCGCCACTGGGACCGCATCGCGTCGGGGGATTTCGGGTCCGATTACGCCCTGGCGGTCCGCCGCATCGGTGCCGTGCACGCCCGCATCGGGCTGGAGCCGCGCTGGTACATCGGCGGCTATGGGCTGGTCCTGGACTATGTGATCCGCGGCATGCTGGGCGAACGCCGGACCTGGACCGCCGCCAGCCGCAAGCGCCTGGCCGAGGACATCTCGGTCCTGATGCGGGCGTCGCTTCTGGACATCGACCTGTCGATCTCGACCTACCTGGACCAGATCGATGGCCGCCGGAAGGAGGTCGAGGATGCGCAGCAGCGCGCCTTCGACGCGCTGTCGAATGCCTTGGGCCGGCTTGCCGAAGGCGACCTGACCGCCCGGCTGGACCCCGAACTGTCGGCGCGCACCCGCTTCAACGAAACGGTCGAACAGCTGGCCGGTATCATCGGGTCGGTGCGCCATTCCGCAGGCCAGATCGGCAACGGCACCGGAGAGATCGCGGCAGCATCGGACGATCTGGCGCGACGGACCGAACAGCAGGCGGCCAGCCTGGAACAGACCGCCGCCGCCCTGAACGAGATGACCGAGGCCGTGCGCGATTCCGCCACCCGCAGCCGCCAGGCGGAGGAGATGGCCGCCCGCGCCCGCCAGGTCGCGGCCCATGGCAGCCAGGTCATGGACCAGACCCGCACCGCGATGGACGAGGTTTCCTCCAGCGCCGGAGAGATGGGCCAGATCATCGGCGTGATCAGCGAAATCGCGTTCCAGACCAACCTGCTGGCCCTGAACGCAGGCGTCGAGGCCGCCCGTGCCGGAGAGGCGGGGCGCGGTTTCGCGGTCGTCGCCGCCGAGGTCCGCGCGCTGGCCCAACGCTCGGCCGAGGCGGTGCGCACGATCCAGACCCTGATCGACCGCAGCGTGCAGCAGACGACGCATGGCGTGTCGCTGGTCGGCGCGACGCACCAGGCGCTGGCCGACATCATCCTGGTCTTCAACGAGATCGAGGGGATCGTGACAGAAATGTCCTCCACCGCCCAACGCCAGTCGCTGAGCATCTCCGAGATCAACAGCGCGGTCCGGTATCTGGACGACGTGACCCAGCAGAACGCCGCCATGGTCGAGGAGGCGAACGCCACCAGCACCCTGCTGAACGCAGAGGTCAAGGACCTGACGCGCATCGTCAGCAGCTTCACGATGGCCGCCGCGCGTCCGCAAATGCACCAACAGTCCTATCGCCAGGCCGTCTGACCCGATCCGCGCGCCCCGACCGGGCGCGCGGTTCAGTCGTCCCGCCGCACGCCGATCCAGATGACGTGCCGCGACCCGCGCCCCGACCCGCTGGCCCGCACCCCGTGCGTGCTGACGGCGAAACCGCAGCCGGCCAGGCGCCGTTCGAATGCGGCGTCCGGCTCGGCGGACCACACGGCCAGCACGCCGCCCGGAGACAGCGCGCGCCGCGCGGCCTGCAACCCTGCTGTCCCGTACAGCGCGTCGTTGCCCGTTCGCGTCAGCCCGTCGGGACCATTGTCCACATCCAGCAGGATCGCATCGAACGCCCCCGCGGCGTGACGGATCTGCGCACCGACATCACCGATCCGGACCTGGACCCGCGGATCAGACAGGCAGTCCTTGAAGACCGCCGCCATGTGCTGCGTGGCCCATCCGACCAGTTCGGGCACGATTTCGGCCACGATCAGTCGGGCCTGGGGCGCGGCCACCGTCTGCGCGGCGCGCAGCGTGAACCCCATTCCCAGCCCCCCGATCAGCACCCGCGGCGCGGCCCGGTTGGCCAGCCGGTCCAGCGCCAGGGTCGCCAGCGCCTCCTCGGACCCGCCAAGGCGGCTGTTCATCAGCTCGTTTCCACCCTGCAGGCGGATCGAGAATTCGTCGCCCCGCCGCAGCAGCCGCAGCGTGTCGCCATCCGGCGCGATCGCGCTGGCCAGTTGCACCCAAGGCAGCATACCGATGTCCTTTTCCGCGAAAACCGCCCCTGCCCTAGCCGATCACGTCCCCGCGGAAAAGGCGCTTGCGCAATGTTCCCACGAAGAAACCCGCACCGACAGGATCGGCGCGGGTCGGGAATGTTGCAGGGTGGTTGGATCAGAATTCGAACATCTGCCCGTCGCTGCGACCGCCCACGACGCGCAGGGGAACCGGCTCCACCACCGGCAGCGGGGCCGATGCGCGCATGCGTGCCATCTCCGGCCGGCCGGTGCGGGCGCCGATGCGGAACCCGGCGATCTCGCGGATCAGGTCTTCGGACCGTTGCTGCAGCGATGCGGCGGCGGCATTGGCCTCTTCGGCCACCGCGGCGTTCTGCTGGGTCACCTGATCCAGCTGGTTCACGCCGGTATTCACCTCGGCCAAACCGATCGCCTGTTCGTTCGCGGCAAGCGAGATCGCGGTGATCTGTTCGGACACCTCATGCGCCTTGGACAGGATCTGGCCCAGGCTGTCACCCGTCCGTCCCACCAGGGCAGAGCCCGCCTTGACCTGCGACGCGGACTGCGAAATCAGCGACTTGATCTCGCGCGCCGAATCCGAGGCGCGCTGCGCGAGGCCCCGCACCTCGGAGGCGACCACGGCGAAACCGCGACCCGCCTCTCCGGCGCGGGCGGCCTCGACGCCTGCGTTCAACGCCAGCAGGTTGGTCTGGAACGCGATGTCGTCGATCACGCCGATGATGCGCGTGATCTGATCGGACGAAGCCTCTATTCCGCGCATGGCGGTCACGGCGTCGCGCACGACCTCGGCGCTGGCCTGTGCGATGTCGCGGTTCTGTCGGCTGGCCAGTTCGGCATTTCGCGCGCGTTCGGCGGTGGAATTCACGCTGGCGTTCATCTGGTTCAGGGCCGCGGCGGATTGTTCCAGCGTCGCTGCCTGCGTCTCGGCCCGGCTGGCCAGATCCTGCGCGGCAGAGGTGATCTCGGTGGCGCCGCCCCGGACCTGGTCGGCGACGTCGGTGATGCGGTTGATGGTCCCGGTCAGGTTCGACACCACGCTGTTGAACGCCTCTCTCAACCCGTCATAGCCGACCGGGAACGGGTCCGAGGGCGGGTTCGCGATCTGCTGCGTCAGATCGCCTTGGGCCAGCCGGTCCAGCCCGGCGCCGATGTCGCGCACGACGCGGGACTGCTGGCGGGCCTCGATGTCGCGAGAGGCGGCCGCCTCGGCCTCGATGCGGCGGGCCTCCTCGGCCACGGTCCGGGCCTCGATCGCGTTCTGTCGAAAGATCGCCAGGGCCGTGGCCAGCTGCGCCAGTTCGTTGCGCCCATCGGTGCCGCGGATCTCGACGTCCAGATCGCCGCGCGCCAGCCGATTGGTCTGGTCGACCGTCATCGCCAGCCGCCGCCCCAGATCACGAGAGATCCATGCCGCGATGATCGCCCCCAGTAGGATCGTCAGCGCCACACCCGTCAGCAGAGAGGTCACCGTGGCATCCATCACCGCCGACGCCTCGGTCTCCAGCCGCTCCAGGTTGGACACGGCGTCCGTGCGGACCCGTTCGACTGCATCCAGCACCTCGATCTCGGTCAGCGACAGCGTCGCCAACGCGTCGCGCGTGACCAGTTCCAAGGTGCGACTCTGTTCGGCCAGGGTCCAGTATTCGTCGATCCCCGCCAGCGTACCGACCAACAGCGCGCGCGCATCATCGCCCATCACGCGCGGTTGCAGGCCGGTCAGCGCCTGCCGCGACGACTGGAACGGCGCCGTCGCATCGTCGAAATCCGAGACGGGCGCGCCTTCCAGAAAGCGGTCGATGCGGACGCGGGCCACCAGGAATTCGTTGGCGGCTTGCAAGGCGGCATAGGCTGCATCGCGGTCGCCCCGCTGCTGATACAATGCCTGCAGCTGTTCCATGTTGCGACGATGGGTGATGCCCAGTTGACGCATCTGCGCGGTCATCGCCGACAGCGACTGAAAATCGCCAAACAGCTCCTCCGCCTCGGTGGCGTGGCGATCCTTCAGCGCGACCAAGGCCGCGGCATGCGGGCTGCCCAAGGCCTGAGCCTCGTCGGCCAGCGTCATGACGCGGGTCATGTCGTCCCGGACCCGCTGGCGATCTTCGTCCGAGGCCGAGACCATGAAGTCGTCCAGCGCAAGTCCGGCCTGCGCCACCCCGAAATTGATGTCCGCCGCCGTCAGGGCCATCACTTCGGCATCATGGGCCTGGGCATCAATGGCCTTCAGACGGTCCATCCTGTTCCAGGTAAAGCCGGCAAGCACCGCCAGCATCAGCAGGATCAGGCCAAAGCCTGCCGCGATGCGGGTTGCGATGCGGGTGTTCTTCATCATCATGTCGTTCTCCGGAACGGGGACTGCGGGGCGCCGCTGGGGCACATCGCTGGTCGGTGTGTCAGTGGGGCTGCCAGGGTCGGCCGATGGGGATCAGAACAGTTCGACATCGCCCCCACGCTGCGGCATCGGCAGTTCGCGCGCGGGCGCCCGTGCCTCGCCCAGCAGATGCAGCTGCACCCGCCCGATGACGGGCCAGAAACGGATGCGCCGCGCCTGCGTGCCGCAGAGGTCGCTGGCGATCAGCGGAATGCCCTCGTCCTGCAGGAAGCGGCGGGCGGCGTCGGCGTTTCGCTGGCCGATGTCGGGCAGGCCGGCCATCATCCGTGCCCCCCCGAACAGTTTGGCGCGCAGGCGGCTTCGGGCGGCGCCACGGCGCATCAGGCCGTTCACCAGAACCTCCATCGCGGCGGCGGCATAGCGGATGTCGGGACCGCCCGGCCCCGCATCCGGCAGCAGAAAGTGATTCAACCCGCCGATGCCCCGGTCAGCATCCATGATGCAGGCCGAGACGCAGGACCCCAGGACGGTGGTCAGGATCTCGTCCGGGTCGTCGCTGATGGCATGTTCGCCCTGGACGACATGAATGACGCGCGTCGTGGCATCGCGGATCATGACAGCCTCCGCATGCGGGCAGGCTCTCGGGTCAGCAACGCAGGTCCGATGCGCGACAGGGGCAGCACGTCGACCGCGCCGCCCATCTCGACCGCGACACGGGGCATGCCCCAGACAACGGCTGTCGCCCGGTCCTGCGCGATCGTGTGCGCCCCCGCGCGGCGCAGCGCGCACAGGCCCTGCGCGCCATCCGCGCCCATTCCCGTCAGCAGCGCCGCACGCACGTCCAGACGGTCGGCAATCGCCGCCCCATCCGAAAACAGCACGTCGACGGACGGGCGGTGCCCCGAAACGGGCGCGGTCGCGGACAGGCGGGCACGCGGCCCGCCCCGCAGGGCCACGCCCAGATGGCGGTCGGGCGCGGCCGCCAGATAGACGACGCCGCGCCGCAGGGGCATGTTGTCCTCGGCCGCGACGACCTGCGGCGTCAGCAGCTGGTCCAGGCGACGGATCAGGCCGTCGGCAAAGCCGGGGCGGATATGCTGCACGATCATGGTTGGCGGGCAATCGGCGCGAAACGACGCCAGCACGGCCTCCAGTGCGGTGATGCCGCCGGTCGAGGCGCCTAGCAGGATCAGCCCACCTGCCGCATCTGTCCCGCCGGGAGCAGGGTCGATCGCGCGGACCGCGGCGGGCCGGGCGGGCTGCAGGCCGCCGAACAGGCGTGCCAGCATCTCTTCCGGGCCGGACAGCACCGGATAGCCCCCCGCCGGCATGCGCATCTGACCATAGATGACCACGCCCGCATCGATCATCGTCAGGATGTCGGCCAGCGCATCGAACTCGATCGATTCGGCAAATTCGGCGGCCACGGCGACGCGCCGTGGCAGATGCGATTCGATCAGCACATAGGCCTCGCCGGGCGTGGTCGCGCCAAGCACGGTCACGCCGACCTGCTCCTCGCATCGGCGCAACAGGGCGGTCAGGCGGGCGGGGTTGGGGTCAACGATCAGCAGGACCGGGTTCGACACAGGCACACTCCTGGATTGGTCAGGGGACCATCGCCCGGAAAGATTAAAATATCGTTTCGCCTGAAACACTTGTGCGGTCTGAAATTAATCGGCGGCGGCAATGTTTCCTTAACCCCTGGCTGTTAGCGATGGGGATGCCGACGACAATACGAGGTAGTTGAGATGCACGCCCTGCCCCTGCCCGAGACGTTCGACCGCAAGGCCGTCTCTGCCTTTGCCCGAACCCTGCTGGACCACCGGGGTGCCGATGCGGTCCTGGATGCGTCCGGGGTGGCGCGCATGGGAACCCTTGCGGTCGAACTGCTGATCGCGGCGCGCAAGCAATGGCAGGCCGATGGCAAGACGCTGTCGATCCGCGATGCCTCGGACCCGTTTCTGACCACGATCCAGGCTGTCGGCGCCTCGGTCCAGCTTCTTCAAACCGGGGGACCCGCATGACGACCCGTATCCTGGCGGTCGATGATTCGCCGACAATCCGCGCGTTGGTGTCCAAGGCCCTTCGCAATGCGGGCTTTGACGTGTTCCTGGCCGTGGACGGCGTGGACGGCGTCGGCGCGCTGAGCGAGGCCGATCCGCACCTGATCATCACCGACATCAACATGCCGCGCATGGACGGATTCGGCCTGATCGAGAACGTCCGTGCCACCGGCACCTATGCCGACGTGCCCATCCTGGTCCTGACCACCGAAAGCGGCGCCGACCTCAAGGCGCGCGCCCGCAGCGCAGGGGCCACAGGGTGGATCGTGAAACCCTTCGAGGACGAGCGTCTGATCGCCGTCATCGACAAGGTCCTGGGGCGCTGACGATGGCCGACATGGATGAATTCCGCGACATGTTCTTCGTCGAGTGCGACGAGCTGCTGGAGGTGCTGGCCACCGGCCTGCGCCAGATCGAACAGCCCGGCTTCGACGTGGAAACGGTGCATGCCGTGTTCCGCGCGGTGCATTCGGTCAAGGGGGGCGCTGCCGCCTTCGGGTTGACCACGCTGGTGACCTTTGCCCACCGGTTCGAAACGGTCTTAGACTTGGTGCGGTCCGACCGGCTGGACGTGACGCCGCAGATCATGGCGCTGCTGCACCGCTGTTCGGACTGCCTGACGGATCTGGTGGGGACGGCGCGGTCCGGTCGAGAAACAGACCAGACCCAGGTCGAGGGGCTGATGACCGAACTGGCCGCCCTGATCGACACCGACACCCCCGAAGAAACCGCATTCGAGTTCACGCCGATCTCGCTGGATTTCGACACGCCGCTGTCCTTCGATCCGATCCCGCCGCCGGCTGCCGGCCTGCTGGTCCAGATGACGCCCACGTTCCAGTTGTACCGCTCGGGCAACGATCCGCTGGCTTTGCTGAACGCCTTGCGCAAGCTGGGCGAGGCGGATGTCCATCTGGATTGCGATGCGGTCGCCCTGTTGGAGGACTGGTCGCCGGAACAGCCCGGGCTGTCCTGGCAGGTCCGGTTGTCCGGCACCGCGACGCAGCCGGACGTGATGTCGGTGTTCGAGTTCGTCGAGGATTGCTGCGCGCTGTCGATCCGTCCGCTGACCGTCGACGACCTGCCCCCGCCTGCCGCCGAACCCGTCGCCGTGCTTGCGGACGTCGCCCCCGTGGCCGAGGTGGTCCGCGAGACCCCCAGTGCCGCACCGCCGCGTGCGGTACAGCAGGCCGACAACCCCCAGGCGGCGCCCACCATCCGTGTGGCGCTGGACCGGGTCGATCGCCTGATGAACATGATCGGGGAACTGGTCATCAAGGAGGCGATGCTGTCCCAGGTGATCCAGACCGCAGGGCTGCACGAACAGCCCGACGTCATCGCCGGTCTGGACGCGATCCGCCAGTTGGCCAGCGACATCCAGGAAAGCGTGATGGCCATCCGCGCGCAGCCGCTGAAGCTGGTGTTCCAGCGCATGCACCGCATCCTGCGCGAGGCGGCCGATGCCACCGGCAAGCCCGTCCGCATGATCACCATTGGCGAGCAGACCGAGGTCGACAAGACCATGATCGAACGCCTGGTCGAGCCGCTGACCCACATGATCCGCAACTCGGTCGATCACGGGCTGGAGGACAGCGTGACCCGCCAGCGCCGCGGCAAGCCGCAGGAGGGTACGATCACCCTGTCGGCCGCCCACCGGTCCGGTCGCGTCCAGATCGAGGTGTCGGACGATGGCGGCGGCATCAACCGCGCCAAGGTCCGCCAGATCGCCGAGGATCGCGGCCTGGTCGCCCCCGGCGCCAACCTGTCGCCCGCCGAGATCGACCAGCTGCTGTTCCTCCCCGGTTTCTCCTCCAAGGACGAGGTCTCGGCCCTGTCCGGGCGCGGCGTCGGACTGGACGTGGTGCGCCGAGAGATCATGGGTCTGGGCGGCCGCGTGATGATCCAGTCGACCGAGGGTCAGGGCACGACCTTCTCGATCGCGCTTCCGCTGACGCTGGCGGTGGTCGAGGGGATGCTGATCCAGCTGGGCGACCAGACGATGGTGCTGCCGATCACCGCGGTCCAGGAAACCCTGCGTCCCGAAAGCACGATGCTGCACGGGGTGGGCCACGGGTCGCAGCTGCTTTCCAACCGCGGAGAGCTGATCCCCATCATCGACCTGTGCACCAGCTTCGGCGTGACCCAGCCCGCGGGCGGTCCCGATACCGGCGTGCTGATCGTGGTCGAAACGGACAGCCGCAAGCGCGCGGCCTTCCGGGTCGATGCGATCTTCGATCAGCGCCAGGTGGTGATCAAAAGCCTGGAACAGAACTATGGCCGCGTGCCGGGCGTGTCGGCCGCCACGATCCTGGGCGACGGAAAGATCGCCCTGATCATCGACCCCGAAGAAATCCTTCTTTCCATGTCCAACGACCAGGGCCGCCGGATGGCCGCCATGGCATCGAACGGGTGACGCATGCTGCAATCCATCTCGCATAATTCCGTCGGCAAAAGCGACGTCGTGGCCTTCAAGCTGGCCGATCAGGACTTCTGCATCGACATCGGGCTGGTCCGCGAAATCCGCGGCTGGACGCCCACGACGATGCTGCCCCACGCGCCCGATTACGTCAAAGGCGTGATCAACCTGCGCGGGTCGGTGGTCACCGTGGTCGACCTGTCGGCGCGGTTGGGCTTTGGCGCGGCGACGCCGTCGCACCGTCACGTCGTCATCATCGCCATGCATGCCGGGCGCATCGTGGGCCTGCTGGCGGACCTGGTGTCCGACATCCTGCCCATCAACGACGACCACATCCAGGCGGTGCCCGACATCGCCTCGAACCCGGCGCGCGAATTCATCGTCGGCATGATCACGCTGGAGGACGGCCGCATCCTGCGCAAGATCGACCTGGCGCAGCTGCTGCCCGCGGCCCACGGGGTCGACGCGTGAGAACGGCGCCCCTTGCGGCACCCGCCCCCGCGGGGCCGGTCCTGACCGATGGCCAGTTCCGCAAGATCGCCGCGATCGTGCATCAGGACAGCGGCATCATCCTGTCGGAATCCAAGCGCAGCCTGCTGATGGCCCGCCTGAACCGGCGGTTGCGGGTCTTGGCTCTGTCCGACTACGGCGCCTATTGCGACCGGCTGGAGGGTGCGGATGGCCCGCAGGAACGCCGCCACCTGCTGTCGGCCATCACCACCAACGTCACCGCGTTCTTTCGCGAGGGCCACCATTTCCAGGCCCTGGCGCAGGAGGTTCTGCCCCCCCTGATCGCGCAGGCCCGCGCGGGGCGGCGCCTGCGGCTGTGGTCGGCGGCGTCGTCCTCCGGAGAGGAGCCCTATTCCATGGCGGTGACGCTGCTGGATGCCTTTCCCGACGCAGCGCAGCATGACGTGCTGATCCTGGCCACCGACATCGACCCCGAGATGGTGGACCGCGCCCAGCACGGCCGGTTTGCCGCCGAGGCGCTGGCCCCGGTCCCGCCTGCGCAGGTCAAGCGGTACTTCCAGCCCCATGCCGCAGGCTTCGAGGCCAAGCCCGAAGTCAGGCGCATCATGCGCTTTGGCGAGTTGAACCTGCATGATGACTGGCCGTTCTCCGGCAAGTTCGACGCGATCTTCTGCCGGAACACGGCGATCTATTTCGACAGCACAGCGCGACAGCGCTTGTGGCTGCGCTTTGGCGGCGCGCTGAACGACGGCGGCGCGCTGTTCATCGGCCATTCGGAACGCCTGGACGGCCCGGCTGCGGGCCTGTTCGCGGCGACAGGCACCACCCAATACCGGCGCAATGCGACGCCGGCCTCTGCCAGGACGTGAAAGGGACAACATGGCACTGAAATCGAACCTTCATGTGATGGTGGTGGACGACATGACCATCAGCCGCTCGCTGATCGAACAGGCGCTGGACTGGGCTGGCCTGGTCAACGTCCAGTACGAGGCGAACGGAGAGACCGCGTTCCGCAGGCTTGCGGCGGCACCGGTACATCTGGTCATCTCGGACTACAACATGCCCGGCATGGACGGACTGGCCCTGCTGGAGGCCCTGCGCCAGAACCCCAGCACGCAGCGCATCGGCTTCATCCTGATCACCGGCACCGCCACGCGCGAGATGATCGAACGGGGGCAGCGGGCGGGCATGAACAACTTCATCGCCAAGCCCTTCACCAAGGAGGCGTTGCTGCGCTGCGTCGAATCGGTGACGGGCAAGCTGCAATGACGGCAACGCCCGATCCCTGCCTGAACGCGGCCCTGCAGCGCGCCGCTGCAGAGGCGCACCGCATCGCGCAGGGCCTGGGGCGGATCGATGCCGCCCTGGGCGCGATGCTGCAGGTGACCGATGCGGCGGCGCAGTCGCTGCAGGTCGCCGACCTGCTGCGCCAGGAAGTCGAGGG
>NZ_BBPH01000129.1 GCF_000787695.1 Paracoccus sp. PAMC 22219
CGGGGGGTCCGGGGGGCTGGCCCCCCGGCCTGCGTCGCGGGACGCAATCCATCTGGCGCATCCCCCCGCAGCCGCGCTATGGATTTCGCGCGGACGGTTTGCAGATCGTGCAGTCCGCTCCTCGAAAGGTCCGACCATGCGCACGCCCCCTCATCTTCTGACCCTCGTCGCCCTGTCCGGGGTGTCGGCGCTGTCGATGAACGTGTTCCTTCCCTCGCTTCCCGGCATGGCGCGCGATTTCGACGTCGATTACGGCGTGATGCAGCTGTCGGTCTCGGCCTATATCGGCGCCAGCGCGGTCCTGCAGCTGCTGGGCGGCCCGCTCAGCGACCGTTTCGGGCGCAGGCCCGTGGTCATCTGGGGGCTGGTGGGCTTCCTGCTGGCGACCATCGGCACGCTGCTGGCGACGACCGCGACCACCTTCCTCATCTTCCGGCTGGCGCAATCGGTCATCACCGTCTGCATGCTGGTCCCCCGCGCCGTGATCCGCGACCTGTATGACGGCGACCGCGCAGCATCGATGCTGGGCTATGTCACGATGGGCATGGCCGTCGTACCGATGATGGCCCCCGTCTTTGGCGGCATTCTGGACGAACTTTTCGGATGGCAGGCGAACTTCGCGGTCATGGGCATTCTGGGCATCGCCGTTCTGGCCCTGGCCTATCGCGATATGGGCGAAACCGTCCGCGGCGGCGGGATGAGCCTGCGTGCCCAGATGGTCAACTATCCGATCCTGGCACGATCGCACCGCTTCTGGGGCTACTGCCTTGCCGCCACGCTGTCGTCAGGGGCGTTCTTCGCCTATCTGGGCGGCGCGCCCTTCGTGGGCGAACAGGTCTTCGGCCTGACGCCCAAGCAAGTGGGGTACTGGTTCGCCGCACCCTCGATCGGCTACCTGCTGGGCAATTTCCTGTCGGCGCGGTTTTCCCCGGTGATGGGCCTGAACCGGATGATCCTGATCGGCGCGATCACCTGCCTCGTCGCGCTGTCGGCAGCCCTGCTGATCGACCTGATGGGATTCGTGCATCCGCTGGTCTTCTTCGGCGCCATCGCGCTGATGGGCCTTGGCAACGGCATGGTGCTGCCCAACGCGAATGCCGGGATGATGAGCGTGCGTCCCGAATTGGCCGGCACCGCATCGGGTCTGGGCGGTGCGCTGGCCGTGGCCGGGGGCGCGGCCCTGTCGGCGCTGGCGGGCGCGCTGCTGCAACCGGGCAGCGGTGCCACGCCGCTGCTGGCGATCATGTGCGCCTCCGCGCTTGGCGGGCTGTTGGCGATCACCCGGGTGCTGCGCCGCGAAAGACAGCTGGCCCTGCAGGGCTGAGCCCCTTGCCGGACGGCCTTTGCAACCGATAGAACCGGATTTGCAAACTCCGGGGGACGGCCATGGCCACGCAAAAGATCTATGCCGGCAGCGCGCTGCGCGAGACACGCGCCCGCGCCACCCTGACCCAACGCCGTTTTGCCGAAAAGCTGGGCGTGTCCCTGCCCTATCTGTCCCAGATGGAGAACAACCACCGCCCCATCAGCGCAGGCGTGCTGCTGCGCCTGGCGCAGGAATTCGGCGTCGATCTGACCACCCTGGCCGCGGGCGATGCCGAACGCATGGTCATCGACATGCAGGAGGCTTTGGCCGACCCGCTGTTCGACGCAGCCCCCCCTTTGGCGGACCTGCGGCTGGCCGCGACCAACGCTCCGGTGCTGGCCCGCGCCTTTCTGGACCTGTACCGCGCCCATCGCGAAGGACAGGAACGACTGGCCGCCCTGGACGAGGCGATCGGTGCCGCCAGCCAGAACAGTCTGTCGACCCCATGGGAGGAAGTTCGTGACTTTTTCCACTATTGCGACAACTACATCGACGCCGTCGACCGTGCCGCCGAACGCTTTGCCTGTCCCGACGGGCGGCGCGGCGACCCGTGGGCGATGGCCGTCGCGGCTCTGGCCGCCAAGGGCATCCGCGTCCAGCTGACCGAATTGCCCGCGAACGCGGTCTTTCGCCGCGACGGCGACCGCCTGCTGGTCAATGCCGCGGCCGAGGCTCCGACCCGCCTGTTCCAGCTGCTGCACCTTGTCGCGCTGGAGCGCCAGTCCGACCTGCTGGAGGCGACGCTGGACTTGGCGCGGTTCCGCAGCCCCACGGCCCGCCAGATCGCCCGGCTTGGCATGGCCAATTACTTCGCCGGTGCCGCCCTGATGCCCTATCGCGCCTTCATGGCCGCAGCCCAAGCCGAACGGCACGATCTGGAACGGCTGTCGCACCTGTTCAATGCGTCGCTGGAACAGGTGGCGCATCGTCTGTCGACGCTGCAGCGGCCGGGCGCCAAGGGGGTGCCGTTCTTTTTCGTGCGCGTCGATCAGGCCGGGACGATCACCAAGCGGCATTCCGCCACCCGCCTGCAATTTGCCCGCTTTGGCGGCGCCTGCCCGCTGTGGAACGTCCATCAGGCGTTCGAGCAACCCGGCCGCTTCCTGCGCCAGTTGGCCGAGACGCCGGACGGGGTCCGCTATCTGCTGCTGTCGCGCGACGTCTCGAAACATGCCGGGGCCTTCAACGCGCCGGTCCGCCGTTTTGCCATCGGCCTTGGGGTAGAGGTGACGCATGCGGCGGGGCTTGTCTATGCAGACGGGCTGGATCTGACCAAGCCGCGGGCCTATCAGCCCATCGGCATTTCATGCCGAATCTGCCCGCGGCCCGACTGTCACCAGCGATCGGTGCCGCCGATCGACCGGCCCCTGCGCATCCCGCAGGATCGTGACGGTCCCCTGCCCTATGAAATCGCCTAGCTTTCTCGCCCTCCGGTTGCAGAATTGGCGGATCCCCGCCGACCAAGGCAGGGTTCCGCCAATGGGGGGAACCAAACCGTAGGGTCTTGTTGCCAAGATGGCACAGCTGCTGTTTACCCGTGACCGAACGGAACAACCCGCCGAACTGCTGAAAACGGCGTGCCTTCGAGGGACAGTATCTGACAATGACGGTGATGGATCGACTGAACGCGTCGCTGGAAAAGTGGCTCCCGGAGCAACGGCTTTTCCTCCGCTCGGATGATACGACACGCTTTGTCCGCCTGCGCCCCGTGACCCAGATGGTCGGCATCAGCGGCATCACGCTGGTCTTTGGCTGGACCCTGGTCGCCAGCTCCTTCCTGGTCATCGACGCTGTCAGCTCGGGCAACACCCGCGACCAGATCCAGCGCAGCCAGGCCGCCTTCGAGGAGCGCCTGGCAGAGCTGCAGGCCGAACGCGACGCCCGCGCAGCCGAGGCGCTGGCCGCGCAGTCGCGCTTTGCCGTGGCGCTGGACCAGGTTTCGCAGATGCAGTCGCAACTGCTGTCGTCCGAGGAAAGCCGCCGCGAGATGGAGACCGGCCTGGCCGCCGTCCAATCGACGCTGCGCGACACGCTGGCCGACCGCGACACCGCCGTGGCCGCCGCTGATACCGGCGCGATCCCCGCCCCCGACCGGACCGAGGAATTCTCGGTCGCGCTGGACATCCTGTCCGGCGAGCTGCGCAGCTCTGCCGATCAGCGGAGCGAGGCCGTCGAGGAGGCGCAGGCCGCCAAGCTGACCGCCCAGGAACTGACCGTCGAGCGTGACCAGATCCTGGCCCGCAACGACGAGATCCTGACCCAGCTGGAGGACGCGGTGACCGTGTCCGTGGCCCCCCTGGACGAGGTCTTCCGCAATGTCGGCATGAACCCCGCCGAGGTTCTGCGCACCATCCGCAGCGGCTATTCCGGCCAGGGCGGACCGCTGACGCCGATGTCCTATTCGACCCGCGGCAACGCCGCGCTGACCGATACCGAGGTCAAGGCACGCCAGATCATCGTGACCCTGGACCAGATGAACACCTATCGCATCGCGATCGAAAAGCTGCCGCTGGCCATGCCGGTCACGCAGAACTTCCGCTACACTTCGGGCTTTGGCCGTCGGTGGGGCCGCATGCACGAAGGCATCGACATGGCCGGCCCCGTCGGCACGCCGATCCACGTGACCGGCGACGGTGTCGTGACATTCGCCGGCCGCCAGGGCGCCTATGGCAACCTGATCAAGATCCGCCACGAGCTGGGCACCGAAACACGCTATGCCCACCTGAACCGCATCCATGTAAAAGTTGGCGATCGGGTGTCGCAAGGCGACCGGATCGGTGATATGGGGAATACCGGACGCTCGACCGGGCCGCACCTGCACTACGAGGTGCGCATGAACGGTCGGGCCGTGGACCCGATGAGCTTCATCAAGGCAGCAGACAATGTTCAGTAAGACCCGCGTGACCGAGAACCGCCCGACCCCCGACGCCGCGCCGCAGACGGCCCCCGTTGCGCCCGAGCGCAGCCCGACCCCCGAGGCGCAGGCCACCGCCGCACCGCGCGTGCGCGTCGCCCCCTCGATCATGTCGGCCGACCTGACGGTGACGGGCAACATCAAGACCCAGGGCGACATCCAGATCGAAGGCACGGTCGAGGGCGACATCCGCGCCCATCAGCTGACCATCGGCGAATCCGCGACCATCAAGGGCGAGATCGTCGGCGACGACGTCATCGTCAACGGCCGCGTCATCGGCCGCGTCCGAGGCCTCAAGGTCCGACTGACCGCCACCGCGCGGGTCGAGGGCGATATCATCCACAAGACCATCGCCATCGAATCGGGCGCCCATTTCGAGGGTTCGGTCCAGCGCCAGGAAGACCCGCTGAACAACGGCGGCACCAAGAAGCTGGCCCCGCCGACCGAGTGATCGGCCCCTGCCTACCGTTCCGAAAGGCCCGCGTTTCGCGGGCCTTTTTCGTTTGGGCGGTGACGCTTGGCATTGCGATCCCCGCCCGCTGCGGGTCCAATGCGTCCGAACCACCGGGGGAAGGACGACGATGAAACTTGTACGATATGGCGCGGCGGGGTCCGAACGGCCGGGGATGCTGGACGATGCGGGCCGGGTCCGCGATCTGTCGGGGCATGTCGATGATCTGGCCGGGGCCGTCCTGACCCGCGCGGGGCTTGCGCGGCTGGCGGCGCTGGACCCCGAAAGCTTGCCGTTGGTGGACGGCACGCCGCAGCGTGACCTGCGCCTTGGCGCCTGCGTCGCGGGCGTGGGCAAGTTCATCGGCATCGGACTGAACTATGCCGATCACGCCGCCGAATCCGGGATGGATGTCCCGTCCGAGCCGGTCCTGTTCACCAAGTGGACCAGCAGCATCACCGGCCCCGACGACGACCTGCACCTGCCCAAGGGATCGCAGGCCACCGATTGGGAGGTCGAGCTGGGCATCGTCATCGGCGATGGCGGCCGCGACATCCCCTTGGCGCAGGCGCTGGATCACGTCGCGGGCTATTGCGTGGTCAACGACATCAGTGAACGCGACTGGCAGATCCGCCGCGGCGGCAGCTGGGACAAGGGCAAGGGATATGACGGCTTTGGCCCTATCGGCCCCTGGCTGGTCACGCGCGACGAAATCCCCGACCCCCAGGCCCTGCGCCTGTGGCTGGAGGTCGACGGGACCCTGCGCCAGGACGGCAGCACCGCGACGATGGTCTTTGGCGTGGCGCATCTGGTCGCCTATTGCTCGACCTTCGCGACGCTGATGCCGGGCGACATCATCACCACGGGCACCCCGCCCGGCGTGGGCATGGGGCAAAAGCCGCCGGTCTATCTGCGCGGCGGTCAGGTCATGCGCCTTGGCATCGACGGGCTGGGCACGCAGACGCAGACGGTGGTGGAATAGGGCGATGGACAGCATCCTGATCACCGGCGCGGGCAGCGGCATCGGCCAGGCCACCGCGCGTTTGTTCCTGGACCGCGGCTGGCGGGTCGGCCTGATCGGGCGCAGGCCCGACGCGCTGCACGACACCGCGGCGGGTCATGACGGCGCGCTGGTCCTGCCCTGCGACATCACCGATGACGCCGCGGTCGAGGCGGCATTCGCGCAGGCCCTGCAGGCATGGGGGCGGCTGGACGTGCTGTTCAACAATGCCGGTCGCGCGGCGCCGCTGGCCGATCCCGACCGGCTGTCGCCCGACGATTTCCGCGACGTGATCGCCACCAACGTGACCGGCATGTTCCTGTGTGCCCGCGCGGCCTTTGCCGCGATGCGGGCGCAGTCGCCGCAGGGCGGACGGATCATCAACAACGGATCGGTTGCGGCCCATGCGCCGCGCGCGGGGTCGGTCGCCTACACGATGTCCAAGCATGCCGTGACCGGCCTGACCCGCAGCCTGTCGCTGGACGGGCGCGCGGTGAACATCGCCTGCGGCCAGATCGACGTGGGCAACGCCGCGACGCAGCTGCTGCGTGAGGCTGCGGCCCGTGAGCCCGACGCCGAACCGGTGATCGACGTCGCCACCGTGGCCGAGGCCGTGTGGCACATGGCCACCCTGCCCCAAGGCGCGAATGTTCAGTTCATGACGCTGATGGCGACCAACATGCCCTTCATCGGGCGCGGTTAGCCATAGCGCTGCCGCAGCGCGTCGGCGACCGGGGGCGTCACAAATTTCGAGACGTCCCCGCCCAGACGCGCGATCTCCTTGACCAGCTTGGACGCGATGGCCTGGCGGCGCGCATCGGCCATCATGAAGACGGTCTCGATGCTGCTGTCCAGCGCGCGGTTCATGCCGACCATCTGGAATTCGTATTCGAAATCGGCCACGGCGCGCAGGCCGCGCACGATGATGCTGGCGCCGACGTCGCGGGCGCAGTCGATCAGCAGGTTCTCGAACGGGTGGACGACGATCTCTCCGCCGGTCTTGGCGACGATGGCGTCGCATTCGGCCTGGACCATCGCCACGCGGGCTTCCAGATCGAACAGCGGACCCTTGTCACGGTTGATCGCCACGCCGATCACCAGACGGTCGACCAGCGCCATCGCGCGCTGGATGATGTCGATATGTCCAAGCGTGATCGGGTCGAAGGTGCCGGGATAAAGGCCGATGCGCATGGATGTCGCGTCCTTGGGGTCATGGTCCTGACCCCAAGGCAAAGCGCATTTGACCCCGGATTGCAAGATCGTGAAGGGCTGCGACGATGCGTCAGGCGCCCATGATCATCCCGGTCAGGGCCTCTTTCTCGGCCGCCAGCTCCTTGAGCCGCCCGCTGACCGCATCCCCGATCGAGATCACGCCCAGCATGTTGCCCTGATCGTCAACCACTGGCATGTGCCGAAACCGACCCTGGGTCATGCGTTCCAGGATGGTCAGCGCGTCCTCTCCGGTGGTGCAGGTCTGGACCTGGGTAGTCATCACGCCGCTGATGGGCTGGGACAGAACGTCGGTGCCGTGCTTGCCCAGCTGGCGGACGATGTCGCGTTCGGACAGGATGCCTTCGGGACGGCGCCCGTCGGTGGACACGACCACCGCGCCGATGCGCTTTTCAGCCAGAAGGGTCGCAGCCTCGCCCAAGGTGGTGTGGGGCATGATCGTCACGATCGTGCCGGAATCGATCCACGGTTTGGCGTTGTCGGATTTCATCGACAGCAACTGCTTGACCAGCATGACGGGCCTCCCTTGGGCTTGTTCCCCCTCATCATTTTCGTCAAATCGGCCCGCGTCAAGAGCGACCATCGGGGGCTGCGGAAAGCTGCCCCTCCAGCCGGGCGACCTCGGCCCGGATGCCCTGCGCCACCGCCTCGGCCAAGAGCGTCAGCCGGCGGGATGCACGGTCGTCGGCGTGGCGGATCAACCAGAAGCTGCGCTTCAGCGAGATCCGGTCGGTCAGCAGGCGGCGGACACCGGGCGCAAAGGGAATGGCGAAATCATGCACGATGCCCAAGCCCGCCCCGGCGCGCACTGCCTGCATCTGAACTGCGACGGAATTGCTGCTGATCTGCGCCGCCTCGACCCCGGTTGCGGACAGGTAGTCCAGTTCACGGTCGAAGATCATGTCGGGGATATAGCTGATCATCCGGTGCCCCCGCAGATCATCCAGCGTCGTCAGCGGCGGGTGCCGGGCCAGATAGTCGTCGTGACCCGCCAGATGCAGGTGATAGTCGACCAGCCGCTGAACCATCAGCCGACCTGTGTCGGGGGGCGACACGGCAATGGCCATGTCGGCCTCGCGCCGGGTCAGGTTCACGACGCGCGGCAGGGCCACGATCTGGATCTCCAGCCCGGGATGGGCGGCACACAGGTCGCGCGCCACCTGCGGCAGCAGATAATTCGCGCATCCGTCCGGCGCCCCGATGCGCAGCTGCCCGGTCAGACCCGCATCGCCGGTCACGGCCTCGGCCGCGGCGGTGGCGGCGCGTTCAGCGGCCTCGGCCGGGGCCATCAGCCGCGATCCTTCGGCGGTCAGCTGATAACCCCCCGGCGTCTTCAGGAACAGCGCGGCACCGATCGACGCCTCCAGCCGCGCGATCCGGCGGCCCACGGTGGACGCGTCCATTGCCAGACGCCGACCCGCGCCCGACAGGCTCTCGGCCCGCGCGACGGCCAGAAAGATGCGCAGATCGTCCCAGTCCATCGGCTCACCTTTGCAAAAACGCAAAACCCTTTTGCCAGCATTCCCCTTTCTTCCGCAATTCCGCAAGACTAGGCTGCGCCCAACAGTTGCAGGAGGACGCGATGAAAGAGATACATCACTGGATCGACGGCAAGGAAGTCAAAGGCACCTCGGGCCGGTTTTCCGACGTCTACAATCCCGCCACGGGCGAGGTTCAGGCCCGCCTGTCGCTGATCACCAAGGCCGAGATGGACGACGCTATCGCCCGCGCAGCCAAGGCCCAGGTCGCATGGGGGTCCACCAACCCGCAGCGCCGCGCCCGCGTGATGATGGCCTTTGTCGGCCTGATCAACCGCGACATGGACAAGCTGGCCGAGGCGCTGTCCAGCGAACACGGCAAGACCTTCCCCGACGCCAAGGGCGACATCCAGCGCGGCCTGGAGGTGATCGAGTTCTGCATCGGCGCGCCGCATCTGCTCAAGGGTGAGTTCACCGACAGCGCCGGCCCCGGCATCGACATGTATTCCATGCGCCAGCCCCTGGGCGTGGTTGCGGGCATCACGCCCTTCAACTTTCCGGCCATGATCCCGCTGTGGAAGATGGGCCCTGCCCTGTCCGCGGGCAACGCGATGATCCTGAAGCCGTCCGAGCGTGACCCGTCCGTACCGCTGATGCTGGCCAAGCTGCTGCAGGAGGCCGGGCTGCCCGACGGCGTGCTGCAGGTGGTGAACGGCGACAAGGACGCGGTCGACGCGATCCTGGACAGCGAGGTCATTCAGGCCGTGGGCTTTGTCGGCTCGACCCCCATCGCGCAGTACATCTATGAACGCGCCGCTGCGACCGGCAAGCGTGCGCAGTGTTTCGGCGGTGCCAAGAACCACATGATCATCATGCCCGACGCCGACCTGGATCAGGCCGCCGACGCGCTGGTCGGTGCCGGTTTCGGGGCCGCGGGCGAACGCTGCATGGCGATCTCGGTCGCGGTGCCGGTGGGCGACAAGACCGCCGACGCGCTGATCGAAAAGCTGATCCCGCGGATCGAAAAGCTGAAGGTCGGTCCCTGGACCGCCGGCAACGATATCGACTACGGCCCGGTCGTGACCAAGGCCGCCAAGGAGAACATCCTGCGCCTGATCCAGACCGGCGTCGATCAGGGCGCGGACCTGGTCGTGGACAGCCGGGACTTCAACCTGCAGGGCTACGAGGACGGCTTCTTCGTCGGCCCCCACCTGTTCGACCGCGTGACCCCCGACATGGACATCTACAAGACCGAGATCTTCGGCCCGGTCCTGTCCACCGTCCGCGCCGCCACCTACGAAGACGCGATCAAGCTGGCAATGGACCACGAATACGGCAACGGCACCGCGATCTATACCCGCGACGGCGACACGGCGCGCGATTTCGCGAACCGCATCAACATCGGCATGATCGGCATCAACGTGCCGATCCCGGTGCCGCTGGCCTATCACACCTTCGGCGGCTGGAAGAAATCGGGCTTCGGCGACCTGAACCAGCACGGCCCGGATGCGTTCCGCTTCTATACGCGGACCAAGACCGTGACGGCGCGCTGGCCGTCCGGGATCAAGGAAGGCGGAGAGTTCAACTTCAAGGCCATGGACTGACGCCGAAACGGCACGCAACGCCGCGGGGGGTCCGGGGGGCAGCCAGCCCCCCGGCACGTCGCGGGACGCAAGCCCGGCGCGTCGTGGCAGCCAGGACCGACCCATGACGACCGACCCCGACTTCACCCTGGGCATCGAGGAGGAATACCTCCTCGTCGATGCCGAAACCCTGCAACTGGCCGCCGCGCCCGATGCCCTGATGGACGCGCTGCAGGCCGATCTGGGCGACCAGGTCAGCCCGGAATTCCTACGCTGCCAGGTCGAGATCGGCACCCCGGTCAGCCCCGACATCCGCGCCGCGGGCGACCATCTGCGCCACCTGCGCGGCACCGTCGCCCGGCGCGCCGCCGAATACGGGCTGGCCCCTATCTCGGCCTCCTGCCACCCCTTCGCGGACTGGCGCGATCAGGACCACACCGACAAGGACCGCTACAACCAGCTGTCGCGCGACATGGGCGGCGTGGCGCGCCGCATGCTGATCTGCGGCATGCATGTCCATGTGGGCATCCCAGACCCCGCGCTGCGCATCGACCTGATGAACCAGCTGGCCTATTTCCTGCCGCATCTGCTGGCGCTGTCCGCCTCCAGCCCCTTCTGGATGGGTGAGGATTCGGGCCTTGCCTCCTACCGCACCACGGTCTTCGGCGACATGCCCCGCACCGGCCTGCCCCCGCAGATGGGCAGCTGGGACGAATTCGAACGCTCGGTCCAGGCCCTGACCGATCTGGGCATCATCGAGGATAGCAGCAAGATCTGGTGGGACCTGCGCCCCAGCAGCAAGTATCCGACGCTGGAGACCCGCATCTGCGACGCCTGCCCGCGGATCGAGGATGCACTGACCTTGGCTGCGCTGATCCAGACCACCCTGCGCATGCTGTGGCGCCTGTCGCGCAGCAATCAGCGCTGGCGGCAATACGAGCCCTTCCTTCTGGCCGAGAACCGCTGGCGCGCGCTGCGCTATGGCACGACCGAGGGGCTGATCGACTTTGGCGCGGGGCGGATCATTCCGTTCGACCAGATCGCCGACGACTGGCTGGGTCTGATCGCGCAGGATGCCGACGCGCTGAACTGTCAGCCCCACGTCGCCCGCCTGCGAGACATGGTGGCCCACGGTACCGCGGCCGAGACGCAGCGCGCCGTCCACGCCCGCGCCCGCCATGCGGGGGCCGATGACGCCCACGCCCTGCAGGCCGTCACCCGCCACCTGACGCAGGAGTACACCCGCGACCTGTGAGCGCTTGCAACACTGTGGCAACATCTGCCAATTAAACACCTGTTCAATTCAGACCGGTCCGGGGAGGGGCTGCCGATGGATTTCGCACTGACCGAGGAACAGCAGGCCATCTTCGACATGGCCCGCGATTTCGGGGCCGACCGCATCGCGCCCCATGCGCAGGAGTGGGAGCGTCAGGGCACCATCCCGCGCGACCTCTGGCCCGACGTGGCGGCCCTGGGTCTGGGCGGCATCTTCGTCTCCGAGGATCACGGCGGCACGGGCCTGTCGCGCCTGGACGGCACGTTGGTCTTCGAGGCGCTGTCGATGGCCTGCCCCTCGGTCGCGTCCTTCCTGTCGATCCACAACATGTGCGGCGGCATGATCGACAAGTTCGGCAGTGACGAGGCGCGCGACCGCTGGCTGCCCGATCTGTGTGCGATGAAGACGATCTTCAGCTATTGCCTGACCGAACCGGGGTCAGGGTCCGACGCGGCCGCCCTGCGCACCCGCGCCGACCGCGACGATCAGGGCTGGCGCCTGAACGGGACCAAGGCCTTCATCAGCGGCGGCGGCTACAGCGACGTCTATGTCGCGATGGTGCGCAGCGGCGCAGACGGCCCCAAGGGCATCAGCACCGTCATCGTGGAAAACGGCACCCCCGGCCTGTCCTTCGGCGGGCTGGAGGACAAGATGGGCTGGCGGTCCCAGCCCACCACCCAGGTCCAGTTCGACGACTGTATCGTGCCTGCCGCCAACCTGCTGGGCGAGGAGGGCCGCGGCTTCAGCTATGCCATGGCGGGGCTGGACGGCGGGCGCCTGAACATCGCCGCCGCCGCCCTGGGCGGGGCGCAATCGGCACTGGACCGGACGCTGGCCTATATGGGCGACCGCAAGGCCTTCGGCAAATCGCTGGACCAGTTCCAGGCCCTGCAGTTCCGCCTGGCCGAGATGGAGACCGCCCTGCAATCCGCACGCATCCTGCTGCGCCAGGCGGCGTGGAAGCTGGACCATGGCACACCCGATGCGACCAAGTTCTGCGCGATGGCGAAACTGCACGTTACCGACCGCGCCTTTGACGTCGCCAACCAGTGCCTGCAGCTGCATGGCGGCTATGGCTATCTGGCCGATTATGGCATCGAAAAGATCGTGCGCGACCTGCGCGTCCACCAGATCCTGGAGGGCACGAACGAGATCATGCGCCTGATCATCAGCCGCGCCCTGCTGGCGGAAAGGGCCTGACATGGACGACCTGACCATCCGCACCGCCGGGCGTGCCGGGCGCATCACCTTTACCCGGCCCAAGGCGCTGAACGCCCTGACCCACGCGATGGCCCGCGACATCCATGATGCGCTGGACGCATGGCGCGACGATCCCGCGGTCGCGCTGGTCATCATCGATGCCGAAGGCGACCGCGCCTTTTGCGCCGGCGGCGATATCGCGGCGGTCTATCACGCGGGGCTTGCGGGCGATCACCGGGTCGGCCGCGATTTCTTTCGCGACGAATACCGGATGAACGCGGCCATCGCTGATTTCCCCAAGCCCATCGTGGCCTTCATGCAGGGCTTCGTAATGGGCGGCGGCGTGGGGGTGGGCGGACATGCCAGCCACCGGATCGGCGGCGACACGACCCGCATCGCGATGCCCGAAAGCGGCATCGGCCTGATCCCGGACGTGGGCGGCACCTGGCTGCTGGGCCGTGCGCCGGGCCGGATCGGCGAATACCTGGCCCTGACAGGCGCACGGATGGAGGCGGGCGACGCGATCCACGCGGGCTTTGCCGACCTCTACATCCCCGAGGCCGACTGGCCTGATCGGATCGCCATGCTGCAGGACAGCGGCGATGCCGGGTCGCTGCGCGGCCACCCTGCCCCGCCCGCCACGCTGGACCGGCGCGACCTGTCGGCCTTTGGCGGTCGCCATGTGCCCGACATCATCGCCGGGCTGGAACAGGTGGGCGACACCGAATCGCTGAACGCGCTGCGCCGCAATTCACCGCTGTCGATGGCGGCAGGGCTGGCGATGGTGCGCGCCGCACGCGGCGACGACCGCATGCAGCAGTCGCTGTCGCGCGAGTACCGCTTTACCGCCCGCGCCACCGCCGAAAGCGATTTCCTGGAGGGCGTGCGCGCCCAGATCATCGACAAGGATCGCAAGCCCGTCTGGCGCCGTGACGCGTCCGAGGACACGGTGCGCGCGATGCTGGCCCCGCTTGGGGATGACGACCTGAAATGGGAGAATGCAGAATGAAGATCGGGTTCATCGGACTGGGCAACATGGGCGCGCCCATGGCCGCCAACCTTGCCGCCGCGGGCCATCAGGTCGTGGGTTTCGACACCGCCGCCCCCGCGCCCGCGGGCGTGACCCCTGCCGCCAGCGCGGCCGAGGCTTCGGCGGGCGCCGACGTGGTCTTCACCATGCTGCCCAATGGGCAGATCCTGCGCGCCGTGGCCGATCAGATCATCCCCGCCATGCGTCAGGGCGCGGTCCTGTGCGACTGTTCGACCGTGGACGTGGACAGCGCGCGGGCTGTGGCAGAGGTCGCGCATGCCGCGGGGCTTGGCGCGCTGGACGCGCCGGTGTCTGGCGGAACGGGGGGCGCACAGGCCGGAACGCTGACCTTCATGGTCGGCGGCAGCGATGCCGATTTCGCAACCGTCCAGCCGCTGTTCGCGGTGATGGGCCAGAAGGCCGTCCATTGCGGCGACAGCGGTGCGGGACAGGCGGCCAAGATCTGCAACAACATGATCCTGGGCGTCACCATGATCGCCACCTGCGAGGCCTTTGCACTGGCCGACAAGCTGGGGCTGGACCGCCAGAAGATGTTCGACGTCGTGTCGACCAGTTCGGGCTACAGCTGGTCGATGAACGCCTATTGCCCCGCGCCGGGCGTGGGTCCGGTCAGCCCGGCGGACAACGGCTACAAGCCGGGATTTGCCGCCGAACTGATGCTCAAGGATCTGGGACTTTCACAGCAGGCGGCCGAATCGGTGGGTGCGCAGACCCCGATGGGGGCGCTGGCGCATCAGCATTACGACGACTTCGTCACCCGCGAAGACGGGCGCGGACAGGATTTTTCGGCCATGCTGCCGCGATTCACCGCGCGGAACGGCTGATCGGAACGGGTTGTTAACCCCTGTCGTGATGATATGCGGTGGCGAACCTGCCAACGGGGTGCAGCCACCATGGACCGGATCTTGCGACGTTTCTGTACCGCCCTGCTGATCGGCGCCTGCGCGCAGGTTCCGCAGGGCGTCACCGCGCAGCAGCCCCCGCCCGTCGGAGAGGTGCCGGCGCCGGAGCAGATCCAGCCGATCGACAATCCCGGCGAGGTTGGTCTTGGTCCCGAACTGCCGGGCAGCGTCTATGCCGTGGTGTCCGGTCACCTGGTCCGCATCCAGGTCGGCAGCGGCAAGATCCTGTCGGTTCTGCGCCCCCTGCCCGACTGAACGTGGCAGTTCGGCACCGTCATGCCAGCCATGCGGGATTGCAGCGGAACCCGCCAGTCCATCCCGGGTTGGGTCGATGTAACTGATCCGAGGATATGATGACGCCGCTGCACCCCCTTGCCGCCGTGGCGGCCGGGACGATGCTCGGCCTTGCCGCTCTCACAGCCCCCAATACCACGCCGACGCGTGGTTTGCAGGCACTGCCTGACTGCAGTTCGGAATGTGCCGGAATGTCGCCTGCTGTCCCCGCGGTGGGAATGGGCGTCCCGGACGACCAGCTTCATCATGTCAGCATGCCGGGACGCTATGGTCTGTCGGAACCGCCGGAAGGCGACGGATATGCCATCGTCGGCGGCCATCTTGTGCGGATAGATGCAGCGGACGGGCGGATCCTGTCCGTGTTGCGCCCCGCGCCGCGGATCCTGGACTAACCGTCCAGCAGGGCGCGCGCGGCTTCGGTCGCGGCGTCGGTGACGCGGTCGCCCGCCAGCATGCGCGCGATTTCGGCCACCCGCTCCGGTTCCGGCAACGGTGTCACAGTCGAGGTCGTCATCCCGTCCGTCACCGATTTGGACACCCGGAAATGAACCGCGCCCAAGGCCGCCACTTGGGGTGAGTGCGTGATGACCAGCACCTGTGCCCCATTGGCCAGGTTCTGCAGCCGCCGCCCCACCGCATCGGCCGTGGCCCCGCCCACACCGCGATCGATCTCGTCAAATATCATCACCAAAGCATCGTTGCCGCGCGCCAGACAGACCTTCAGCGCCAGCAGGAACCGAGACAGCTCTCCACCCGATGCGATCTTGTCCAGCGGGCCGGACGGCGCGCCGGGGTTGGTCGCCACGGTAAAGGCCACGGTATCGCGCCCTTCGGGGCCGGGATCGGCAGGCGACACCACGGTGCGGAACACCGCGCGTTCCATCTTGAGCGGGATCAGTTCGGCCGTCACGGCCTGATCCAACCGGCCCGCCGCCTCGGTCCGCGCGGCGGTCAGGGCGGCAGCGGCGGCGTCATAGGCCGTCTCGGCATCACGCGCGGCGCGGCGCAGGTCGCCCATCCGCGCCTCGCTGGCGTCCAGACGCTCCAGCCGGTCGCGCAACTGCTGCGCCAGCCCGGCCAGATCGTCGGGCAGGATGTCATGCTTGCGCGCCAAGGCCCGCAGCGCGAACAGCCGTTCCTCGGTCGATTCCAGCGCATGGGGGTCGAAATCCAGCGCAGCCAGCGTGTCCTCGACCCCGCGCGTGGCTTCCCCCAACTCGATCAGCGCACGGGACAGCGCGGCCAGCGGCTCGTCCAAGCGACCGTCGGCCTGCTCGGATGCGCCCTCCAGCCAGCGCGCGGCATCAACCATCGCGCCTTCGGCACCGTCGCCGGCCAGCATCTGCAGGGCACGCGCCACGTCGTCGCGGATGCGTTCGGCCCCCTGCATGGCGCGACGGGCCACGTCCAGACGCTGCTCCTCTCCGGGTTCGGGGGACAGCTTGTCCAGTTCGGCCACGGCGTGGCGCAGAAACTCCTCCTCCTGGCGGGCGGCGGCCAGCGCGGCTTCGGCTTCGGCCAGAGCGCGGGCAGCCTCACGTCGGGCGGCCCAGGTCTGGCGGACCGCAGACAGATCCATCGCGCCGAACGCGTCCAGCAGGGTCCGGTGACCGCGCGGATTCAGCAGTCCGCGGTCGTCATGCTGGCCATGCAGTTCGACCAGAACCTCGGACAGTTGCCGCAGAACTTCGCCCGACACGCGGCGGTCGTTGACCCAGCCCGTCTTGCGCCCGTCCAGCGCGTTCACCCGGCGCAGGATCAGTTCGTCATCGTCGATGGTGATCCCGGCCTCGGCCAGCAGGGCGCGGGCCGGATGGGCCTCGGGCAGGTCGAACACCGCCTGAACCTCGCCCTGCGCGGCGCCCTGGCGGACCAGTTCTGCACGGCTGCGCCAGCCCAGCACAAAACCAAGGCAATCCAGCAGGATCGACTTGCCCGCCCCGGTTTCCCCGGTCAGCACGTTCAGGCCCGGGCCGAACGACAGGTCCAGCCTGTCGATCAGCAGCATGTCGCGGATGTCCAGCGATCTCAGCATGGGCCGCAGCCCCTGCGCGCGATGTGCATTACAGCCAGCGTCCCTGGATCGTCTGGCGATAGACGTTGGTCAGCCAGCTGTCGCCCTGCACCTCGGCCGACAGGCCGCGGCCACGAAGCTGGCGGAACGCGTCGTCATAGAAGGGCGACGACTGGAAGTTGTGGCCCAGGATCGCGCCCGCCGTCTGCGCCTCGTCCAGAAGGCCAAGCGCCAGATAGGCCTCGACCAGACGCAGCAGCGCCTCCGGGGTCTGGGTGGTGGTCTGGAATTCCTCAACCACGACGCGGAAGCGGTTCACGGAGGCGGCGTAATGACCCTGTTTCAGGTAATAGCGCCCGATCTCCATCTCCTTGGCGGATAGATGGTCGAAGGCAAGATCGAACTTCAGGATCGAACTGCGGGCATATTCGCTGTCAGGATACTGTTCGATCACCGTGCGAAGGCCCTGCAGGGCCTGAAAGGTCAGGCCCTGGTCGCGGCCCACGTCGTCGATCTGGTCGTAATAGGACAGCGCCAGCAGATATTGCGCATAGGCGGCGTCCTCATCCGTCGGATAGGTGTCCAGAAAGCGCTGCGCGGCGCCGCGCGCCTCCTCATAGTTGCCGGCCTTGTGGTTGCCATAGGCCTGCATGATCAGCGCGCGTTTGGCCCATTCGGAATAGGGATACAGCCGTTCGATCTCGCTGAAATAGATCACCGCATCTTCCGGCTTGTCGCTGTTCTCCAGCTCGAACTCGCCGCGCTTGTAGATTTCCTCGGCCGTATAGCGGTCCAGATTCTGCCGTTGTGCCGCGTCTCGGTTGCCGCCGCAGCCGGTCAGGACAACGCCCGCCAGCACCGCAGCCACCACCGAAGCCGAGATTTTCGAGCCCGCCATCTTTATCCTGCCCTACGATTTGCCGATGCGCTGCCCGCATGCGGGCGGCGCTGCCGGGATCCTCTAGCACAGAACATCAGGGGGCGCAAAATGGCAATCCGTTGAATTCGGCCAAGGTCCCGGCGTCGCGCGCCGTCACTCGGCGGCAAAGGCCGCGGCAAGGTCGGGGCGTGCATAGTCGGCCACACCCGCACCCGGCAGACGACCTTCAAGCTCGGGCGTGCAACGCTCCCACATCCATGCGGTGGGGTCCGCGAACAGCGCCCGCAGCAGGCGGTTCGTCATCGCGTGGCCCGCACGGTGGCCCGTGTAACGCGCCAGCAGCGGCGCGCCGGCCAGCGCCAGATCGCCGGTGGCGTCCAGCATCTTGTGGCGCACGGCCTCGTCCGCGTGGCGCAGACCGCCCGGCGACAGGACACGCCCGCCATCCACCACGACCGCGTTCAGATAGGTCCCGCCCAAGGCCAGACCGTTCCGGCGCATCGCCTCGACATCAGAGGCGCGGCAGAAGGTGCGGCTGTCGGCCAGTTCGCGCAGGAATGCGCCGTTGGCCATGTCCAGGCACTTTTCCTGATGCCCGATCGCGGCATCAGTGAAGTCGATCTCGAAATCGATCTCCAGATGATCGGCAGGCGACAGGCGAGCAAAGGCATCACCCTCGCGGACCTCGACCGTGCGCAGGACGCGGATCGCGCGCAGCGGCGCCGTCTGACGGGCAATGCCGGTGTCCAGGATCGCATCGACGAAGGGCGCGGCCGACCCGTCAAGGATCGGAATCTCCGGCCCGTCGACGGTGATCAGCGCATTGTGGATGCCGGTGCCGGCCAGCGCGGCCATGACATGCTCGACGGTCGACAGGGTCACGCCGTGGCCGTTGTCCAGCAGCGTGCACAGCTTGGACGGGGTCACGTGGTCCCACAGCGCCGGAATGTCGACGGCAGGCGTCAGGTCGATGCGACGGAAGACGATGCCATGGTCGGGACGCGCAGGGTGCATGACCAGACACGCGGGCGCGCCGGAGTGAAGCCCCACGCCCTGGAATGTCACCTTGTCTTTCAGCGTCGCCTGCATGATCTGCCTGCCTTCGGATTCGTCGCGGGGCGAGGTTGCCCCTTCTGTCATTCCAGCTAGGTCCGGCAGTGAACGCATTCAATTAACGTTTTGTAACGGGGTGAAACATTCGCCCGCCCTGCCCTGCGAACCCACCCGCATTTTGCGCCAACAGGTTGTCCTGCAATGGAAAAGGGCCGCTTTGCAGCGGCCCTTGCAACCCTTGGATGTGCCGGCTTCGTGATCCGGCTCAATTGGCCTGACGGCGCAGGAAGGCCGGGATCTCGACATTGTCCTTGCCGCTGGTGTCGGGGCTGGCCAGGTCGTCAAAGTCCGTGTCCTGGCGTGCGCGCACCGCGACACGCTCGTTCACGCGTTCCGCGATCGACGAAGCGGCCGGTTTTGCGGCGCCCGGTTGATCGTTGCCATGCCCTGCCATGCGCTCCAGCATCCGGCCAAGGCCGCTCATCCGGCTGTTGGCGCCCTGAGCGGGCTGCTGTTGCGGCTGAGCCTGTGCCGGGGCTCGGCCGTGGTTGTCCACGGCGCGGCGCAGGCGGTCCATCACCTCGGGGGCGGGCTGACCGGCACGCGGCGACTGCGGCGCACGGGGCGCGACAAAGGCCGACGCGTCGTCGTCAATCCGCACGGCATTCTGACGGGCGCTGTCCTTGGGCTGATAGGCCGGCTGCGGCATGTCCTCTTCGGCGCGCAGATCGTGGCGCGGCGCCTCGGCACGCGGCATCTCGGCGGCGCTGGAGATCGGGGGCGCAACCCGGCGCGCCGGGATCGCCGGCTGCTCATCGGCGGCGGCGCCGACCTGCGGGTTCTGGGTCAGCGGCGCTGCCATGCCACGGCGGGGCGAGGGAACCTCGGCCACGGCGGCCGCGGCATCGATGCCGGTCGCGACGACCGACACGCGGATCGTGCCGTCCATGTCGGGGTCCAGGGTCGAACCCACGATGATGTTGGCATCGCTGTCGACCTTGTCGCGGATGACGTTGGCGGCCTCGTCCAGCTCGAACAGGGTCATGTCATAGCCGCCGGTGATGTTGATCAGCACGCCGCGGGCGCCGTTCAGGCTGATCTCGTCCAGCAGCGGGTTTGCGATGGCGCGCTCGGCGGCTTCCTGGGCGCGGTTCTCGCCCGAGGCTTCGCCGGTGCCCATCATGGCCTTGCCCATCTCGTCCATGACGGACCGAACGTCGGCAAAGTCCAGGTTTATCAGGCCAGGCTTGACCATCAGGTCGGTCACGCCCTTGACGCCCTGATACAGCACGTCGTCGGCCAGCGCGAAGGCGTCGGTGAAGGTGGTCTTTTCGTTGGCCAGCCGGAACAGGTTCTGGTTCGGAATGATGATCAGCGTGTCCACGACCTTCTGCAGGGCCTCAACGCCCTCCTCGGCCTGGCGCATCCGCTTGGTACCCTCGAACTGGAAGGCTTGGTCACGACGCCGACGGTCAGGATCCCCATCTCGCGCGCGGCTTGGGCGATGATCGGGGCAGCGCCGGTGCCGGTGCCGCCGCCCATGCCGGCGGTGATGAAGCACATGTGCGCGCCCATCAGGTGATCGACGATGTCCTCGATCGTCTCCTCGGCGGCCTTGGCGCCGATGGTGGGCTTGGCGCCCGCGCCCAGACCCTCGGTGACCTTGGGCCCGATCTGGATGCGCGAGGTGGCACGCGACTGCTGCAGCGCCTGCGCGTCGGTGTTGGCCACCACGAACTCGACCCCGTCGAGCTGCTTCTGAATCATGTTGTTGACGGCATTGCCACCCGCGCCACCGACACCGAAGACGGTGATGCGCGGCTTCAGCTCTTCTTCGTCATTCATCATCAGATTGAGGTTCATGGTGTCCGCCTGTTACCGCTGCTGCATTGGGGAGGCGGGTGTGCCGCTCGAATCCCATTTCTTGATGGTTACCGTAACAATTCGCACCAGTTCCGTCACCCGAAAAAGCCGGGGGTTTCGCAAAATATGGCAGTGCCTCCCTTGAAATAGGCGGCATCTTGCCATGTCCCCCGAATGTGGTGGGAACGCCCCTACCACGACACAGAACCAAGGTGGTGCAATCACCAGTTGTTCTTGAACCAGCGATAGGCGCGCCGCAGACTGCGGGCAGGATAGCGGTCTGCAGGCATTTCAAAGTCCCACCACTCATCCTGTGGATGAGCGGCGAACAGGGCTAGGCCGACCGCGCTGGAAAAGCTGGGATCGGTCAGCTGATGGGCCAACCCGTCGATGCGCAGCGGGCGACCGCAGCGGACGTTGGGCCCCAGGATGCGCGTCGCCAGCCCGTCCAGGCCGGGGATCTGGCTGCCACCGCCGGTCAGCACGATCTGCTGGCTGGGCATCCAGTCGAATCCGGCGGCGTCCAGCACCTCGCGGACATGTTCCAGCATTTCCTCGACGCGGGGGCGCATGACGCCGATCACGTCGGCGCGGCTGACCTGGCGGCGGTCCGCCTCCCAGTCCCCGGTCTCCCCGCCGACCTCGATCATGTCGCGGTCGTCGCGGCCCGTGGCCTCGACACCCCCGTTCAGGGTCTTCAGGCGCTCTGCCATGGGCAGGCTGACGCGCAGGCCCTGGGCGATGTCCTGGGTGATCAGGTTGCCACCGATGGGCACGTGATCGGAAAAGATCATGTGCTTTTTCACGAAGATCGACACACCGGTGCCGCCGCCGCCGAAATCGACGCAGGCCGCGCCCAGCTCCTGCTCGTCCTCGACCAGCGATGCGCGGGCCGAGGCATAGGGCGCCGACGCAATCCCTGCCAGTTCCAGATCACAGCGGCGGATGCACTGCACCAGGTTGCCGATGGAATCGCCGTCGACGGTCAGCACGTGCATGTCGCAGAACAGCTTGTTGCCCAGGTGGTCGCGCGGATCGGCCAGGTTGCTGCGGTTGTCGACCGCGAAATTCACCGGTTGCGCGTGCAACACCTCGCGGCCACGGCCGAAATCGGGCGCGTCGCAGGCGGCCAGCACGGATGCCACGTCATGTTCGCCGACCTTGCCGGATTCCAGCACGATCTCTCCGGCCAGACCATAGGACGACGGACGCCCGCCCGACAGGCAGGCGATGACGTGATCGACCCGCACGCCCGCGACCTTCTGGGCGGCGGCGACCACGGTGCGGATGGCGCGCTCGGTCTCGGCCATCGTCTCGATCTCGCCGCGGCGCATGCCGCGCGACCGGGTCGAGGCCGCGCCGATCACGCGGAAATTCACCTGCCCTGCCATCGGACCCACACCGTCCGTCTCACGGAAGGTGCCGGTGCCGTCGATGCGCAGGACCAGGCAGGCGATCTTGGACGTGCCGATGTCCAGAATGCCGATCACGCCCCGTTGCAGGGCCGCCCGGCGAATGTTTCGCATCGCGCGCTGCGTCTGATACAGATCCGCCATTCCTCAGCCCTCCGTCGTGTCTTGATCGGGCAGCACGCTGCCATCGGGTCCCAGCAACGGCAGGCCGCGTGCCGTGCGTATCGTGTTGCGCGCATCGATCCCAAGCCGCAGCACGGGGCGCGTCGGGTCGCGCAGATCGACGATGTCGATGTCGCGGCCCAGCATGTCCTCGGCCCGGTCCATCGCGATGGCGGCCTCCAGCGCGATCACCGCGCCGGTTTCCGGCAGCAGGATGCGCTGGCCGTGATCCAGGACCAGGTCCCACCGCCGTTCGCCGCGCCGCACTAGCCCGCGCACGCGCGGCAGGATGGGGCCTGCCGCATCGAACAGGGCCATCGCCTCGGTCGTGGCCAGATCAGCGCCCTCTCCGGTGATCAGCGGCAGGTCGGACCGGACCTCGCGCGAGGTCAGGCTGGCCACGCGGTGGCCGCCCGCGTCCAGCATGTCGATGCCGCGCGCGTGGCGCCACAGGATCGCGGGTTCGCGTTCCTTGACCACCGCCGACAGGATGCCGCCGGGCTTGATGCGCAGGTCGATGGATTCGACCGCATCCAGCTGCAGCACCTGCAGCCGCAGCGCCGCCAGATCGATGTCGAAGCTGGAGGCCGGCAGGTCCACCGGCAGCATCGCCCGCAGCGCGCGGTCGACCACGGGCGTCGCGCCCTCGATCGTCATGATGCGGACCTGGAATTCGTCGCGGCTTTGCACCTTGGTGACGACGCTTGTGACGTTGTCGCTCAGCGCGGCGCGGCGATCCTCGTCCGACAGCCACAGCCCGGCGATCATCGCGATCGCGAACGCAGGCAGGCCCACGCGCAGCACCCGGCGGTACAGCGGCGTCAGCCACATCCGTTCAAGGCGATATTTCAGGCGCGACGGCGCGGGGTCGCGGCGTTGCCGCGCGGCGGGCGGGGTGATCTGCTTTCCGGGGCGGTGATCGATCACGACCGGCACAGCGCGTCCTCCACCATCCAGCGCATCAGCGCGGGAAAATCGATGCCGGCATGGGCCGCCTGTTCGGGCGCCAGGCTGGTCGGCGTCATGCCGGGCTGGGTATTAAGCTCCAGGATGATCAGCCCGTCCAGGCCGCGCGCCTCGTCCCACCGGAAATCGGTCCGCGTCAGGCCGGTGCAGCCAAGCGCCTTGTGCGCGCGCACTGCCATCTCCAGGCAGGCGGCGCGGATGTCGTCGGGGATGTCCGCGGGGATCACGTGGCGCGACCCGCCGACGGTATATTTCGCGGCGTAATCGTACCAGCCGCTGGTCAGGATCTCGGTTACGTCCAGCGCACGGTCGCCCATCACCGTGGTCGTCAGCTCGCGTCCGGGCGCATAGGTTTCCACCATCACGCGGTCGGGCATCTCGGCGGACAAAGCGGGCGGCTGGTTGGCGCCGTCATGGACGATATAGACGCCGACGGATGACCCTTCATCGTTGGGCTTGACCACATAGGGGGGCGGAATGACGTGGCGCAGGCGCACCTCGGCCGCGTCGGCGATCACGCTCTCGACGACCGGAAGACCAGCGGCGCGGAACGCCTGCTTGGCGCGGGTCTTGTCCATCGCCAAGGCCGATGCCAGCACGCCAGAATGGGTATAGGGCACGTCAAGCCAGTCCAGCAGGCCCTGGACGCAGCCATCCTCTCCCCACCGGCCGTGCAGGGCGTTGAAGACGACATCGGGGGACGCATCGGCCAGACGCCGGACGATCTCGTCCCCGCGCGCGGTTCCCAGATCGATTTCCGTCACCTGATATCCCGCCACCCGCAGCGCATCCGCGCATTCGCGTCCCGACGACAGCGACACCTGGCGTTCAGCCGAGGGTCCGCCCATCAGAACAGCGACCGAGTGGGCTGTCCTGCTCGACCTGCCCGCCACTTTTCGCCTTTCGTGCCCGGTTGATCCGGGCTTGATCCGTCCGCGCCCCCTTGGTCGGGGACGTCATATCGGGTCAGGATACAAGCAAAGGGCGAACCGCAAAAGCTGAATTTCGGCTGTGCGCGCAGAATGTTGCGCGAACCCGCTCAGTCGGCGTCGGGACCGGGGTCACCGACGCGGATGACCTCCCATTGCAGGTCGTGGCCGCTTTCCTCCAGAACGCGGCGGCGGACCAATTCGCCCAAGGCCTCCAGCTCGGCGGCGGTGGCACCGCCGGTGTTCAGCAGGAAATTCGGGTGCTTTTCCGACATCTGCGCCCCGCCCCAGCTGTGCCCGCGCAGGCCCGCCCGGTCGATCAGCGACCATGCCTTCAGATCGTGCACATCATCCGCCTGGCCCGTCGAACTGAACCCCGCCGGGTTGCGGAAGGTCGATCCTGCGCTGCGTTCGCGGGTGGGCTGGCTTTCGTCGCGGCGCGCCAGCTGGTCGGCCATCTTTGCGTGCAGGCGGTCCGGATCGCCCGGCGCCGCGCGCAGCCGCGCGCTGGTGATCACCCAATCGGCGGGCAGATGCGTCTCGCGATAGCCGAAGCGCAGATCGGCGGGCGTCAGCGTGACGCGCACGCCCTGGCGCGTGACGGCCTGTGCATCGATCAGGTGATCCGCCATATAGCTGCCATAGCAGCCTGCGTTCATGCGCACGGCCCCGCCGATGCTGCCCGGAATGGTGCGCAGAAAGGTCAGGTCCAGCCCCGATTCCGCCGCGCGGCGGGCGACCTGCGCGTCCAGCGCGGCGCGCCCGCGACGACGGTGTCGCCGTCGATCTCGACGCCGTTGAAGGCGCGGCCAAGGCGAATGACGACGCCGCGGATGCCGCCGTCGCGCACGATCAGGTTGCTGCCGACGCCCATCGGAAAGACCGGCACCGCGGGGTCCAGCGCGGACAGGAAATCGGCCAGGTCGTCGTCGTCCGCGGGTTGGAACAGCCAGTCGGCAGGGCCGCCGACGCGCAGCCAGGTCAGGCCGTCAAGGGTTCTGTCGGGGATCAGGCTGCCGCGGGGGGTGGGAAGGTCGATGCTCATGACCTTGGGTCGTAGCCAGCCGCGCCCCCCCCGTCAACCGCGGGCCTAGAGAACCAGCGTCGCCGCCGCGGCCAGCCCCGCGGTCAGCATGGACGCCAACGCCAGCAGCACCTGAGGGCTGCGCCACGCCAGTCGGTGGCCGCGGATCCGCGCCAGGATAAGGCCGGTGACCATGCCCAGCAGCGCGGGCAGGACGGTAAAGCTTTGTGCGACGACGGCGGCCAGGTCGTGAAAGCCCCCCTGCCCCTGCGCAGCGAAGAACAGCTGCAGCGCGATCGCCGCCAGCAGCGCCGACAGCACCAGAAGCGGCCAGCGCAACTGCAGCCGCGCGCTGCCCCATGCGATGACGCCCGCACCCGACAGGCACAGCCCCGCGATGATCCAAGGGTTCATCGCTGTCCTTCGGGCGCGTTCATCGCCGCCGTCCGGCGTCGCGCGGTCGGGCGGCCCAGCAGCAACAGCAGGCCCAGGCCAAAGCCCAGAACGCCCAGGCCCGGACCCCATTCCAGCGTCAGCCAGCCCAGCACCGGCACCCCGGCCAGCACCAGCGCCCAGCTGCGCGCCGCTGCCAGCGGCGTTGCAGGCGCGGCGTCAGGCAGGCCAGCGTCAGCCAGACCGCCGCCACCGCCAGCGCCAGCAGCGGCAAGATCGCAAGGTCGGGCGTCGCCGTCACGCGGCCTGGCCTTGCAATCGCGCCGGCAGCGCGTTGGCCCAGGTCGAGATGGTGCCCGCGCCCAGACAGACGACCATGTCGCCGGGACGCGCCTGTTCGCGGACCAGCCGTTCCAGGTCATCCTCGGACAGGATGGCGCGGGCGTGGCGGTGGCCGTGGGCGATGAGCCCTGCAACCAGATCATCGCGGGACGCGCCGGGAATGGGTTCCTCTCCGGCGGAATAGACATCGGCGATGGCCACCACGTCGGCCTCGTTGAAGCAGGTGCAGAAATCCTCGAACAGGTTCGACAGGCGCGAATAGCGGTGCGGCTGATGGACGGCGATCACGCGGCCGGTGCTGGCCTGGCGCGCGGCCTTGAGGACGGCGGCGATCTCCACCGGGTGGTGGCCGTAATCGTCGATGATGGTCACGCCGTTGATTTCACCCACGCGGGTAAAGCGGCGGCCGACGCCGCCGAATTTGGCCAGCGCCTCGCGGATCTCGGATTTCTTGATGCCCAGGTGACGCGCCACCGCGACGGCGGCCAGGCAGTTCGAGACGTTGTGATCGCCCGGCATGGGCAGGGTGCAGCCCTCGATCATGGGGACGCTGCCGTCGGTCGTCTCGCCCTGCAGGGCAATGTCGAAATGCGCGATGCCCTTGTCATAGGTCAGGTTCATCGCCCGCACATCGGCCTGCGCGTTGAAGCCGAAGGTGACCACGCGGCGGTCGGTCAGGCGGCCCACCAGGGCCTGAACCTCGGGGTGGTCGGTGCAGCAGACGGCCAGTCCGTAAAACGGGATCGACGAAGCGAAATTGGTGAAGGCCTGGCGCAGCGCGTCGAAGCTGCCCCAATGTTCCATGTGTTCGGGGTCGATATTGGTGACGATGGCGATATCGGCAGGCAGGCGGTTGAAGCTGCCGTCGGATTCGTCGGCCTCGACCACCATCCACTCGCCGGCACCGGCCCGCGCGTTCGAGCCATAGGCGTGGATGACGCCGCCATTGATGACCGTCGGGTCCAGCCGCCCGCGTCCAGCAGGGTCGCGACCATCGTCGTGGTCGTCGTCTTGCCATGCGTGCCCGCGATGGCGATGTTCGATTTCAGGCGCATCAGCTCGGCCAGCATCTCGGCGCGGCGGACGATGGGCAGGCCGCGCAGGCGGGCCTCCTCCAGCTCGGGGTTGCCCTTCTTGATCGCGGTCGAGATGACGATGACGCCCGCGCCCGTCACGTTCTCGGCGCGCTGGCCCTCGAAGACGGTGGCGCCCAGGGTCTCCAGCCGGTCGGTGATCTTGGATTTCTTGGAATCGCTGCCCTGGACGCGATATCCCAATGTCAGCAGCACCTCGGCGATGCCCGACATGCCGATGCCGCCGATGCCCACGAAATGGATGGGGCCCAGCTCTCCGGGCAGTTTTGTCGCTGCGTTCATCGCGTGATCTCCTCGACGAGGTCGTATAGGCGGCGCGCCGCGTCGGGGCGCGCCAGGGTCAGGGCCGCCTGCGCCATGGCCGTGGCCTGGGCGGGGTCCGTCAGGATCGCGCGGATGTCGCGCGTGAGGCTGTCCGCGTCAAGCACGGATTCGGGATGGACATGCGCCGCCCCCGCATCGGCCAGCGCCTGCGCATTGGCGGTCTGGTGATCGCCGGTGGCGGCGGCAAAGGGGATCAGGATCGCCGGGCGACCGATCACGGTGATGTCGGCCAGCGACGATGCGCCCGACCGGCTGACCACCAGGTGGGCGGCGGCGATGCGGTCCGGGACGTCGGCGAAAAAGGGCTGAACCTCAGCCGCGATGCCGGCTGCGGCATAGGCGACGGTGACGTGGTCGGCATCCTCGGGGCGGGCTTGGTGGCTGACCTGCAGCCGCGCGCGCAGATCCGCGGGCAGTGCGGCGATGGCGGCGGGCACGACCTGCGACAGGACGCGCGCACCTTGGCTGCCGCCGATGACCAGCACGTTCAGCACACCCTCGCCCGGTGCCACGTAGGGGCTGGCGGCGTGGTCCAGGACCGCGCCGCGCACCGGGTTGCCGACATGCTGGCCGGTGATCCCCTGCGGCAGGATGGTGGGCCAGGTGCCGCACGCTACGCGATGCACGCGCGCGGCGAACAACCGGTTCACGCGGCCCATGACGCCGTTCTGTTCGTGGATCATCCGCGGCAGGCCCATCAGATGCGCCGCCGACAAAGCCGGAATGGTCGGATAGCCGCCAAAGCCAATCACGACGGACGGGCGGTCGCGCCGGAACGCCCGACGGGCGGCCAGAACCCCTGCCGCGATCTTGAACGGTGCCGCCAGCTTGCCCGACAGACCGCCGCGCGCCGTGGTGGCAGACCGCACGACCTGACGTTCGACCGCCTCGGGGAAGCCGCCGGCATAGCGTGCGCCGCGGTCGTCGGTGGACAGCTTGACCCGCCAGCCTCGGGCCAGCAGCAGTTCCGCAAGGGCCTGGGCGGGAAACATGTGGCCGCCGGTGCCTCCGGCGGCGATCAGCGCTAGGGGGGCGGTCATCAGCGGGCCCGGCGCAGGATTTCGGCGAACTCGCCCTGTGGACGGGTGCGGGTCAGCGCCAGCAGCATGCCGACGGCGATGCCCGACGCGATCACGGACGAGCCGCCATAGCTGACGAACGGCAGCGTCATGCCCTTGGCGGGCAGCAGGCGCACCGCGACGCCCATGTTGATCAGCGCCTGGACCCCAAAGGCGCAGGCCAGGCCCGTCCCCGCGATGCGCGCGAACGGATCGCGTTCCCGCACCAGCCGCAGCAGAGAGCGCATGACGATGGTCATGTACAGAATGATGATCGCCAGGACCATGATGAAGCCGTATTCCTCGGCCGCGACGGCGATGATGAAGTCGGTATGCGCGTCGGGCAGCGACCATTTCACCGTCCCCTCGCCCACGCCGACGCCGAAGAAGCGGCCCTCCTGGATGGCATTGGTGGCAAAGTAGATCTGGGTGTTGGCATCGACCTCGGACGACAGGAAGCTGTTGATCCGGCGGGCAAAGTGTTCCGACGCGTTATAGGCGAACAGACCGCCCATCCCGGCCAGGCCCGCGACGGCCACGATCAGGATGACCGGCGATCCGGCGACGAAATACATCACCAGCCAGGAAAACAGCACCAGCGAGGCCTGGCCGAAATCCGGCTGCAACGCCAGCAGGATGACGATCGCCATGGCCGCGCCGAAGGAATAGATCCGCCCCGGAGGGCCACCCGGTTCCTGTGCCGAGGCCATGAACCACGCACATAGCGCCACGAAGCCCGGCTTGAGGAACTCCGACGGCTGCAACGAGACAAAGCCCAGGGACAGCCAGCGCGTCGCGCCCTTGCCGAAATCGGTGCCGATGAACGGCAGGGCCAGGATCAGCAGGAAGGACACGGCAAAGCCCAACACGCCGATGCGCCGGATCTGGCGCGGGGTCAGCATCGAGATGACCAGCATCACGAACAGGCCCATCGCCCCGAACACCATCTGGCGCTGAACATAGTAGAAGCGCGGCAGGTTGTTCTTTTCCGCAAGGGGCACGGACGCGGCCAGCCCCAGCAGAAGCCCGATGGCGAACAGGCCCAGGACGCAGGTCAACGACCATTTGTCCAGGGTTCGCCACCAGCGTGGAAGAATCGGGTCGCCCGCCCGAACGGGCGTCGTGCCGAAGACCATCTCGGTCATGGGAATACCGCCGTCACTGCCTCTGTCCTGTCCGGTTTTCCCGGATCTGCGGCCAAGGATAGCGCGATTGTCGCAGGCGCGCTACCACAGATTGAACCCGGACCGGCGCGCGCCGGAACGTGATCGCTGGACCGGGGTGCCGGAGCCCGCAAGCGGCCTCCGGCGCGCTGCCGCCCGGCCTTGGGCCGGCTTCGCCGGCGGTCAGCCGAGCGTAGCCAGGGCGGGGAACGTCTCCAGCAGCCAGAAGCTGAAGGCCGAGAAGGCGCCGGTCAGCAGCATCACGCCCACCACGACCAGCAGCGCGCCCATGACGCGTTCGATCGTCTTAAGATACGGCTTGACGCGGTTCATCAGGCCGATGGCGCGGTTGATGAAGATGGCGGCCAGCAGGAACGGGATCCCCAGCCCAAGCGCATAGACGGCCAGCAGCGCGGTGCCGCGCGACAACTCGCCCCCGGTGGCGGCCAGCGACAGGATCATGCCCAGTTGCGGGCCGATGCAGGGCGTCCAGCCAAAGGCGAAGGCCAGGCCCAGCACATAAGCGCCCATCGCCCCGCCGCCCTGCTGGCCCGATTGCAGACGCGCCTCGTGGTCCAGAATGGGAATGCGGATGACGTGCAGAAAGTGCAGGCCCATCACCACGACCATGACCCCCGCCACGCGGGCCAGGATGTCCTGATACTGCAGGAAGGCCCGCCCGAAGGCAGACGCTGCAAAGCCCATGACCAGAAAGACCGTCGACAGGCCCAGCACGAAGAACAGCGCAGGCACCACGGCGCTGCGTTCGCGCGTTT
>NZ_BBPH01000128.1 GCF_000787695.1 Paracoccus sp. PAMC 22219
TCAATCCGCAGTCGGTGTTAATTTCCACCCAGAACTGATGGGGTGGATGCCCCCTCCCGACGGCATCGCGATGTGCCAAAGTGATGTTGGGTTAACGTCACAGGAAGGAGGGAGTATCCATGGAAGAGATTAGCATTGTCGGTCTGGATCGAGGACATTGACGAAAATCACCCGCATTCAGGGCTGAAGATGCGCTCGCCCGGCGAGTTCATTGCAGCTCAAACCCCATCCGCCTGAGTGTCCGGTGAAGCCGGGGCAAGACCACGACCTTATTTGGCACCGTTGAACACGGTGATTTCGTCAAGGCGTCGCCATCACCCGCGCTGATAGATTTTGACGTAACTTCCTTGAATTGCCAGCGATACGGTTGCCGCAGCCGCTATCGCCATCATCTCACCGCCATCCTCTAGGGCCGTGAACACGACATCAGCCATCGGTCCCTCTATCATGATATGGGCGATGTCGAAGACCACTGCGCAGAAGATCAGAATGGCTATCGGGTACACGATGCTCCTCAAGACAGTGCCGTCGCCACTGCGCCGGCCTCTGTAGGCCCACACCCCCATTGAAGCCAGGATTGCTGCCGCCAGGACCCAGGCCAGAAGTTCTCCCAGGTCTTTCTCCCGAAGACCAAAGAGCGCGGGAAGTTCGAACGCATGCGCGAGAATTATTCCCAACCGCTCGTGGTACTGGCAGGAGTCATCAAACCAGGCAAAGGCGAAGAACGAGAACAGGAACAGCGACAACCGGGATCTGGTCTTGTGGAACACATAGAGAAAGGATGTGAAGCAGATGAATAGCATCCCGTGATTGAGGTTCTCCGAGACTGAGTTGTCGCCTCCCAGGTTCACGAAGGAATGGATGACACCGGCAAACCCATCCTTGCCGTGTCCCTGCAAGAACATCATGCTGTACGTGATGATGTGGATCCCGATGAGAACCAAGGCGACCCCCGCCAACAGCAACCCGACTTTCATAGCAGATTTGTCATCGATCACCCTGAACGGGACTGCGGAGCATTCATGCCGTCTGTTTGCTGTCTGATCGGTCAAGGGTGCTACTGTCTTTCTTCTTCATCGGTCGCAGTGTGCGAGTGGTAATTGTATGCATATCTGATTGCAAGAATGCGGGGAGAGGTGGATTTATAGCCTCTGGACGGGAGAGTGTCTGAAACTCTCGTACATCATCGGTCATTTTTATCGCCACGTGACGCAGTCGGTTTTGGTAGCACGATTGGTACCACCGCGAGGATGATCAGGACGATGACTGCTGACAGAACGGCGGTCGCTTCCAGCCCGAGACCCGCCATGACGCCTATGCCCGCCGTGGCCCAGATGTTTGCGGCAGTCGTCAGTCCCTCGATCTGATGCCTTGTCGACCGTACCATTATCGCCCCTGCGCCTATGAAACCGATGCCCTGCACGATGCCTTGCAGGACGCGTGACATGTCCCCGATTTCCATCCCGCTCTGCAAAGGTCCCAGGACAAACAGCGCCGCGCCCACCGCAACCAGCATATGAGTGCGGACACCCGCGCTTCGACCCTTCAGCTCTCGTTCATACCCAAGAACGCCACCCAAGATGGCTGCAAGGACCAAGCGCACCGTGATCCGGGTTAACGTTGATAGATCCGGGACGTCTGAGAATTCACTGCGAATGGTAAGCCATATCTCTTCGCCCATGGCCGTCCCTTCCCAGACTGATACGTTCATGACACTTGCGTAACAACCAAGCTGAGGCATGCCAAGTAAGCGTTATGGGCATGTAAAACCTGCGGAGGAGAGCTCTCAAGCCGTTCATGACTTTGGATCCTGGAGCCTGATCTCCGCTCCAAATGCCAAGTGGGCTTACGCCCTCCGGATTGCCTGACCCGAACGGTCCGTTGGCCCCAATCCACGAGAGGTCGGATGGCTGGGGTCTCCGTGAGACGCGGCGGGGCGATAATGGAGACTAACTTATATTGCCCCCCGGAAACCGGAACGAACCGTGGACGGTGAGGTTGTCGAGCATCACGGAGGGATGTGATGACTTCTGACCAGAACCATAACCAAGACGAACAGACAGTCCCGCTTATGGAAGAGCGGCTGACGGTCACGAAGCAGAAGAGGGTGACAGACAAGGTCAGGGTCTCGACAGTCACCGAGACGGTGGACAGCCTTGTTCCTGTCGATTTTTCCGACGTCGAAATAGATGTGGTTCGGGTCCCAATCGAGCGGGACATCGACGTCGTCCCGGATATCGTGACTGAAGGGGACCTCACGATCATCCCCGTGGTCGAAGAGCGCATCGTCATCACGCGACAGCTTGTTTTGCGGGAAGAAATCCATGTTCGCCGCACCGAACGTCGGGAAACTTCCAACATTCCGGTCACTATCCGGCGCCAGCGCGCCGTGATCGATCATCTCGGCCCTCAGACTGAGGGTCAAATCATCAGCGAAGAGGAAACTCACGATGACCTATGACAATGAAGCCGGTACTTCCCACGGAAGCATGTCCGTCTCCGCCATGTTCGATACGAACGCCGATGCCCAGAATGCCGTATCGCGGCTCGAGACGCTCGGGATATCGCGCACGCAAATCCGAACAGTCGAGGGTGCTGCCCAATCCACGGAGCAGCGGGCCTCGACGACCGACGATAAGGGATTCTGGGATAGCCTTGGCGATTTCTTCTTTCCCGACGAAGACCGCTACACCTATGCCGAGGGGCTGTCGCGCGGTGGGGTTCTCGTTACCGTGACTGGCCTGACGGCCGCTCACTATGACCAGGTTCTCGACATTCTGGATGACGAAGGCACCGTGGACCTGGCCGAGCGCGAAGAAAGCTGGCGATCGGAAGGCTGGGGTGGCTATGAGGTCAGCCCCCATGCGACCGGAGCCAGGACCGTCGGGTCAGCCGTCGGGGCGGACGGAAGCTATGCTGACACTTCCTCTAAGACGGGTGACGAGAGCATTCCGATCGTCGAAGAGCAACTGCGTGTTGGCAAGCGAGACACCAGCCACGGTCGCGTTCGCGTCCGGGCATACACCGTCGAGGAACCGGTTAGCGAAACGGTAACCTTGCGCGAGGATCGCGTTGAGCTGGAGCGCCGCCCGGTTGATCGGGCCGTCACCGATGTCGACACCGCGTTCCAGGACCGGACAGTCGAAGCCGAGGAGTATGTCGAGGAGGCGGTCGTCTCAAAAGAGGCGCGCGTTGTGGAGGAAGTTAGCCTGCGCAAAACCAGCGATACGCGCCAGGAAACGGTGACCGACAGCGTACGTCACACGGAAGTCGAGATCGACGACGAACGGTCCGACACCCCCCGCACGACCCGCTGAGCTCAGAGATATTCGCAAACTAATTCGGGGCGCATCCTTACGGGATGTGCCCCGAAATTTACGATTTTGCTGTTCTCGAAACGAGCCATATGCCTGCAACACTGTTGCGCGTTCTGCGAGGGGTCCGGCTATTCTGCCGAGCGTTACGAGTATTCTTAGGCTTCAGGGCTGATTTCGGCAAAGACCGCGTAAAGTCGCGCGTTTCCGCACGTTTAACGCCTTCTTGATCATCACGCGCCACGCATGGGATATCGAAATCGGGTTTTATTCGGTTAGTGCTGTGTGCGCACCATCCCGCGCCAATCTCAGCCGTGTCGTTGTCAGGACTGTGCCATCCCCGGAGCAAGTCAGTCTGACGCGCCAGTCTGGTGACTGAAACGTCAGACGAAGCTTGCCGGCATCGACTCCGGTCCTGATGCAGCGTGACTGCATCAGAACCTGAAAGCCGATCACGTCCATATCCATCAGCGGGGCGATCAGCGCGGCATCGACGACAGGCTGGTCACCCCCGAACTCGATTTTCATGGTAGATCTCCCCGTGCCAGTCGTGCGACCCATCAGGCCGCGATCTGCTCATCCGCGGGACCGAAGAACTCGTAGTGGATCCGATCGGCAGGAACACCCGCCTCCCTCAGGCCCGCAACGAAGTAGCGGAGAAACGGACGCGGCCCGCACAAGTAGATGTCGGCCTCGGTCAGCGGGACGCTGGTCCGCAACCAATCCATGCTGATCCGCCCGGGATGGGCCGGGACGTCTGCGCCGCTCTCGTAAAAAGTACTGACGACAATATTTCCGTGGCGCGTCGCAGCGTCCTGCACCTGCCGGGATAGTGCGTGGTGTGCAGGACTGCTTGTTCCGTGAACATAATGGACCGGGACGTCCCGATGCCGCCGGGCCAGGACTTCCAGCATGCTGACCATGGGCGTCAGACCAACCCCACCCGACAGAAGGATAACCGGCCGCGGCGGATTGTCTGACAGGTGGAAGTCGCCGGCGGGCGGCGTCGTTTCCAGGATCGTCCCCACCAACGCATGGTCATGCAGGAAGCGGGACGCTTCTCCCTCTGCCTCGCGCTTGACGGTAATGCGATAGCTTTCGTCGCTTGGCGTGCTGGAGATCGAATAGTTGCGCTTGACCCCGAGCAGTCCGGCCGCGTCAAAACGCAGCGTCAGATATTGGCCTGGTCGGTGGGCAACGACTGGACCGCCATCCTCGGGGCGCAGCACGAATGATACGATGCCTTCGGCCTCGACGTGCCGCTCTGCGACCGTGAAGCGGCGCCAGTCGGTCCAGCCGCCGCGCTGTGCCTCGATTTCGGCACGGATAGCGGCTTCGCGCGCGATCAGCAGATCGGCCAGGAACCAATAGGCCTCGCCCCAGGCCGCAAGGATGTCGGGCGTGGCGGCATCGCCGAGAACCTCCTCAATGGCGCCCAAAAGGGCTTGGCCGACGAAGGGATAATGCTCGGGCAGGATCGCGTAGCCGATATGCTTCTGGGCAATCCGTTCGACCGCCGCGCCCAGAACCTCCAAATTTTCGATGTTGCGGGCATAGGCGAGAACAGCATGCGCCAGGGCAAGCCGTTGCGTGCCTTTCTGCTGGTTTGCTTGGTTGAACAGGGCGGCGATACGGTCGTTTTCGAACAACCGCCGGTACATCGTCTCGGTGATCAATGGGCCGTATTGCTCGAGTGCGGGAACGGTGGCTTTCACCACCGTGATGGTCTGCAGGGACAGCGGGCGAGCCATGTGATTCTCCTAAACATGCAATTCATATGCATCTATACGGCTCTATACATGCAAAGCAAATACTTGTATTCATGTCCTATGAAATTGAGCCGCTACACCGACTATGCCCTTCGTGCGTTGATCTATCTCGCAGCGAGCGACGGCAGGCTGGTATCGATCCGCCAGATTGCCGAGGCCCATGACATTTCCCAGAACCACTTGATGAAGATCGTTCAGGACCTCGGAAGCGCAGGATTTATCCGCACCACCCGAGGCAGACAGGGTGGACTGCAGCTGGCGCGCCCGGCCATCGAGATCACCATCGGCCAAGTCGTCCGACACACCGAAGGCGACGACCCCCTGGTGGATTGCAGCACATGCCGTATCTCCCAGGGCTGCGGGTTGCCTGCCGTGATCTCGCAAGCGAGAGAGGCGTTCATGGGTGTTCTGGACACCTGTCGCCTGTCGGATGTTGCTGGGATGCCCGGCGCGTTTCAGCATCTGTTCCCGGTTCAGGACCGTTCATAGGGCCACGCTTTCGTAGCCATTGTTTGCTATCTGTTCGGACTTCGGGCGTGCCAGCAATCGTGCATTTCTTCCCAAATATCCGATTACCCACCGCCCTAATCGCTGCATTGCCGGCTTTAGGCCCGTCAGTCGGCTCAACATCGCCAGCAGACCGCTAAAAATATACTGGGTCTCCGACGCGACTGCTAATTGCTGGACAGTTCGTGATGTTACCGGCAGTCGACATTCAGAAGAACGCCTATCTAATCGCTTTTTCGAGCAACCGACGAAAGCTTGGCTGAAGGCACGGTCACAACATTGACCGCGCCTTCAGCCGTAATCAGCTCTGTGAACAGCGTATCGGATCTTCCGATCAGATCACGCCAAAGGCCCGCATTGCCTCCGCGACCTTGACGAAGCCTGCGATATTGGCACCCAAGACGTAGTTTCCTGGGGCACCGTATTCGTCGGCCGTTTCAGCACAGGTGTCATGGATACCGCGCATGATGGATGCGAGCCGCGCCTCGGTCTGTGCAAATGTCCAACTGTCGCGCGAGGCGTTCTGTTGCATCTCGAGTGCCGATGTGGCGACGCCGCCGGCATTGGCGGCCTTTCCCGGAGCAAACATGATATTGGCGTCCTGGAACATGCGGATGGCCTCGGGTGTGCAGGGCATGTTGGCGCCCTCCCCCACGGCCATGACCCCGTTTTCGATCAACGCTTTTGCATCCTTGCCTGAAAGTTCATTCTGGGTCGCCGACGGCATGGCGATATCACAAGGAACATCCCACACCGAACCGTTGGGCACAAAACACGCGCCGTTGCCCTTGAGTTTCGCGTATTCGGAGATCCGTTGCCGTCGAACTTCCTTGATCTCTTTCAGAAGAGCCCAATCAATCCCAGCATCGTCAACAACGTACCCACTGGAGTCAGAGCATGCGACGACTGTCGCACCGAACTCCATAACCTTCTGAATGCTATAGAGAGCGACGTTTCCGGAGCCTGAGACGACGACCCTCTTGCCCTCAAAGTCCGTCCCTTTGGTGGCAAGCATCGACTGGATGAAGTAGCGTTGCCATAGCCGGTGGCTTCGGTCCGGGCGCGAGATCCCCCATAGGACAACCCTTTGCCCGTCAGGACGCCAGCCTCGTAACGATTGGTCAGGCGTTTGTACTGGCCGAACATATAGCCAATTTCGCGGCCGCCCACGCCGATATCACCGGCTGGAACGTCCGTATACTCGCCGATATGTCGGTGCAGCTCTGTCATCAGGGATTGACAGAACCGCATGATCTCAGCGTCGGAGCGACCTTTGGGATCAAAGTCTGATCCCCCTTTGCCGCCGCCGATCGGCAGACCTGTGAGAGCATTCTTAAAGGTTTGCTCGAACCCGAGAAACTTGATGATCCCGACGTTTACGGAGGGATGAAACCGGATACCGCCCTTGTAAGGTCCAAGGGCAGAGTTGAACTGGACCCTGAACCCGCGGTTTATCCGCACCTGCCCCTGGTCATCCACCCACGGGATACGAAAAATGATCTGACGCTCCGGCTCGCAGATCCGCTCGATGGGTGCATCGTCGAGGTAACGAGGGTGTTTGGCGACAACCCTGCCCAAGCTCTCGAGGACCTCACGAACCGCCTGATGGAACTCCGCCTCACCGACATTACGCGCCATTACCTGATCCAGAACCGACTGCAGCTTTTCATCCATGCTGTTCATGGCGGCGTTTTCCTTCAAAAATGCCGTGCGGATGTGCAACTGCGCAATCTCTCAGCAAATTACTCGGTCCGATGCAACCCTCACAGCCGCAATTGATCATGGCGCGCGTGGCAGATAAGGCACGGACTCGCGAGCAATGGGTGACGCCACTTGACCTCCCCAAGCGTCGCGGCCATCTCATAGGGCATGCTGGTATCTGATCATCATGTTCGGTTTCCTCTTCTGAACCGCCCGTTCCCCCGGGCGGAGTAGGCGCGTCGTCGCCTTCCGCTTGGGTCGTCATCTGTATTGAAAGATTGACACCGCGATCCCTGGATCGCGTGAGAGGGCGAATGAGATATGCTTCACATACCAGTTGCGTTGCAGGGCAATCCGTCGAGGCTGGCCTCGGAGGATCACGTCGGCTGTACGTTGGTTTCTGCCGACATCCCAATCATCATCGCGGCCGTCGAGCGCGCGAGAACGACCCCTTGGCCGGGCGAATATATTTCCAGATACCTGAGCCACAAGCTCGACAAGAGCGCCGTCGTTCCCGATGGAATGGCGGGTGGTATCGTAAGGGTCGGGACCAAGGTGACGTGGATGTCAAGCGGCGGAGGCGCACAGGCAGCCGTGTTGCATCCCCGTGAAGCAAATTCTCAGACTGAAGGTATCATTGACCTTGCTTCCGTGTTGGGAGCGACCCTCATCGGGCTGAAGGTTTTGGACAGAGCTGCGCTTCTGCGCTCAGACGGCAAGTTTGACGTCACCGTCGTTTTGAACATCGAGAACTAAGCGACCTGCCGGTCGCGTTGATCCCATACCAGATCTACAAGTGAGCAAGCATATGACGAACTCTCGAAACCGACCCGGTCGGCAGCCCAAGATCATCCTCGATCAAGCAACCGTCCACAGAATCGAGGCCCTGGGGCAGCGGCTTTACCAGAGCAACCCCACACTTGCCGATAGGCTCTTCGGTGAACTTGGTCGTGCGCGTCTGGTCTCTCGGGACAAGCTGCCGGCGAACGTCGTCTCCCTGGGCAGGCGCGTCACCTATCGAGACGAGGCAACCGGCGAGGAAAAAGTCGTTGTTCTCACGTCTCCTGAAGATGCCGACATTTCGCAACAGCGTATCTCCGTCCTGACACCTATTGGTGTTGCCCTACTGGGTCTGAGTGAAGGCGCACAGTTTGGCTGGAACGATCGGACAGGCGCCACGCGAAGCCTGACGGTTCTTCGGGTTGAAGCCGCAGAAGCAGTGGTGATCTGACTGACGGACCCTCGCGTGCAGAACGTTCGGATGACCCAGTCTCGGCGCGCTCAAGAAGGGTACCGCTGCGTTTAAACGATGAAAACAATTCTTCGGACAATCTGCGGGTTATGATTGCATTCCAGGGTCAAGGGCTTGCAGAGCCTTTGCCCCTGGCGCATCGGCGTATTCAAAAGATTAAAGGGCGACGTGAACTTATCGTTGTGTGATTTTTTTTCTGACACAATAAGCTTAAGGAAGCGGTAATATCTTCGCACCAGGTAAAAGACGCCAAATGGGAATCGGCGTTAATTAAACCTAAAAGACGTTGACTAAATTTGGATGACGATCTATTTCTCAGGCCATGATGGTTCATGCGGCATATTTCCGTTTCATACTGCTAAACCGCCTCTGACCCCGGAAGGTCAAGGCGCCGAAGCGCCTATGCCTCGTCCGGGGACTCCTTAATTTCCAGGAAGGAACAGGAGTGACGATTATGTCACCGGGGGAAGATTGTGACCATCAGAAACAATGACTGCGCCAATCTGCGTGAATCAACACAACAAGCGTTGTTTCAGGTTCGTCGCTCCTGGCAGCTTGTCGAAGGCGATTATCTGAAGATGCGCCAGTACGTGAATGACAGCGATCCGACGCAGGATCGAGCATTATGCTTGTTAACGCATGTCCTGCGTCATCGGGTGTCGACTTCAGGGGTGATACGAGGTCCTGCTCCAAAAACATTAGCGATTGGCGGTGCGACCGTCGTTTTTGCCGTGGACAATCAAAATGCTCAGCAGGGTGTGTTGAGCCATGAGGCCAAGGAAGCTGCTACGGATCTGGTTATTCCTGTGCGCTCTCTCTTGGGCGCAACGCTGATTGGCATGCAGGCCGGACAAAGGGCACCCCTTCTTTGCAAGAGCGGCCGGGTCGCTTCGCTATGGTTGTTGGACGTGTTTCAACCATGCGTACCACGCATCACGTAACCGAAGCCTTCGAGGCGTTCCAGTTTTTCGGTGAACAAAATGTTCCTCCTCGCATCCCGTCGTGTCTGCGCCTCTTGTGGTAAGCTTCTGCCGCGTGCAGCCTCCGTACGATGTCCCTTTTGCCGTTCGCCGGTCACTGCAGGATTCTCAGGGTTTGACACACATACGTCGATCAAAAATGTAGCCCTAACTAATATGAACTGTTGCTGGCATTAACACACGGGACGAATGTTTCTCCCTCATATTTTGATTGGACGCCTTCTCCTCCATGCAGAGAAACTGGCTTTCTTAGGCAAGCAGAATTTCAAAGACTCATTATGTCATCTCAAACAGTTTTGGCCTTCCCGATAAAGGCATCGGCAATTGTTTCAAGATGACGTGTCATCGCGGCGCTGGCTGATTGTGGATCTCGTCTGGTTATAGCGTCGGCAATTAGCTGGTGCTCATCGCTATGGGCGTCCTGGAACTCGGTGGGCGCCATGGTTCGGTAGCTTCGATCCCATGCTCGCTGCCAGGTTGCCTGCCGGCGCGCGCTGGACAGATAGCCCATGAGGCCGATAAGCACCGGATTTCCCGTGATCTGTGCAATCGCATAGTGAAAATGGCTATCGGCCTGTTCGGACTGCGCCCGACTTGAACAGCGCCTCCCGGCTTCAACTTTTCTCTGGAGAAATTGAATGCCAGTAGCATCCACTCTTCTCGCCGCCTCCCCCGCGATGGAGGGCTCGAGAAGCAGTCTTGTGCGGATGAGATGGGTTGGCGTGGCTCCTGCGATAAGCAGCGTTTCTCGTAAAGGAACATCAAGGGGCGCGGGCCCGCGGAACGTGCCCTTCCCGACATGACGCCAGATCAGGCCTGCATGCTCCATTTTGGCAAATGCAATGCGTATGGTCTGACGGCTACACCCCATTTGAGCTGCGATGTCCCGTTCAGCTGGGAGGCGATCACCGATGTCCGGAGCGCACCGCTCGAGCAGCTCCTTCAATGCACTGTCGACAGCCGCTACCCGCATGATGCACCATTCCTTGCAGACCAATTTGCAGACCAATGCTTTTTAGGCCACTTGTGGTTTACAAGCTATGGGGATGCCAAAAATGGTCGAGCTTTTACTCCTGATTGTGGCGGGATTTGCGTCCGGCGTTCTCAATGCCGTTGCGGGTGGTGGCACATTCATTACCTTCCCGGTGCTGGTCTATCTGGGCGTACCCCCGGTCAGTGCCAATGCAACAGCCACCCTGAGCGCATTGCCCGGCTATGCATCGGGCGCGTGGGCTTTCCGCAACGACATTCGTGCAGAGGGCTCCCTTGGAATTATAGGGACATTGGTCATTGCTGCCATCGGAAGCATCATCGGGGGCGTTCTGCTCATCCTGACACCCGGAGATGCTTTCCTGGCAATCGTTCCCTGGTTGTTGGCCCTTGCCACGCTCCTGTTCGCCATAGGACCGCGTCTTTTGATTGCCATCCGCCAACGGGGGATTGGCAATGCCGGCCATGTCGTGTCTGGAGGCGTCATTTTGGCAGTGTCCATCTATGGGGGTTATTTCAATGGCGGGTTGGGGATCATGCTTCTGGCTGCCTTGGGGCTGATAGGCTACGTCAATCTTCACGGAATGAATGGCCTCAAAAGCGCCTTGTCCGCCTTGCTGTCGCTGATCTCTGCAATGACATTTGTATATGCAGACCTGATTGCCTGGGAGCCAGCCGCAGCACTGGCAGTCAGTGCAACGCTTGGTGGCTATATTGGTGCAAGTGCCAGTCGCAAGATAACGCGGATGGATTTGCTGCGCATATTCATCACCCTTATTGGAACGGCGATGACCATCGCCTTTTTCCTTAAGTAGGTCTCTGCGAAAAACTGCTGAACAGTATATGTCCCGGGCGTTATGTCGAAATGAAGGCTCGTCATCGATTTTACGACCGGACTGAAAGTTGCAAACCTCTGGCGATCGTCAGGATCTGTGCCTGTGCCCTAAAAAAAATGAAGACATAAAAAAATTTTGCCAGCACTGAGAAAAGATCCTCTAGATAAGAGGCTGTGCCTATGGCCTTTCGCGCAGAAGTGGCTATGGTGAATTCGCCGTCGAATATAGACGGTGAAATAAAGGAACCGGACCATGGCAAAAGGTATGACCAAGCGACGACGGGACGAGAAAAAGCCCAAGAAAGTCGTCGTAAAAACGATCGCTGCTGCGCCTAGCATGAAAAACGCGGTCGCAGTAAGTGCCCTGAAACCAAAGACAAAGTAATTTCACAGGTTGGCGATCCCTCCGGGCTGATCTGTATATCCGATTATGAAACTGGAGAGGCCGCCAGCCGATTTTTATTCGCAATGCTCTATTCTGACATCGGGGTAAGGGTTTCAGTCCCGCCTGTATTTAGAGTTGGACGCGGAAAGTTATCGGAGCCTAAGCGGTATGAGCGTTTTCAACTTCACAAATTGGCTGTTCCGCAACAAATGGTGGATGGTCTATGCGGTACGGGTCGTCACTGCATCTGCAGCAACCCTGCTTGCCGTTTATATATTAGGCCTAAAGGTGGAGTTATCGGCGGTTATCAGCGCCATCGTCGTGACGCAAAGCAATATTGGTGGCTCGCTCACCAAGGCATTTGAACAATGTGCAGGCTCGTTAATAGGCGCCGCTTATGCGACTTGCGTGATCCTTGTGATCCAGCCCATGGATCTACTTATGAACGGGATTTCGCTGGCAGTTGCTCTAGCGCCAATGGCAGTTCTCGCGGCTTTTTCGATTGGGTTCCAAATAGCACCCGTTACTGCAGTCATCGTGATATTGGGCGCCCCCGGGCCTGGAGCTGGACCATATATTCTTGCCAGTGAACGGCTACTGAGCGTCATTCTGGGATGCGGTATCGGCCTCTTGATCTCCATGCTTGTACTGCCCGTCCGAGCCTCCAGATCAGTCGTTGAAACAGGCAGTCGCCTCGCTGATCTTCTGGCAGATCAACTCAAGGCCATCGCGCCCGGTGATGGAACCGGGGAAGAGGCGCTTATTGCGAGAACCAGCGATGTGAGAAGGACTTTACTGGAACTAGAAAATCTTGTCCAAGATGCGGTCAGCGAACGGCGGGTCTCTTTCGGCCGAGCCCCCAATGGACAGCGTCTTCTTCGCGTATTAAAGCGCGTTCGCCACGATGTAGACATGTTGCGACGAGCCGCACGCGGCGCGGGTGATGATGCGCTCTACGCGGACGCTGGAGGTTCGTGGAGGCACGCGGCACTCAGCGGTGCCGAGACTTTACGTAATGTAAGCCGCATATTGTCCGGCATTGAAGTTCAAGAGAACATCAATACGTTGGTGCCCGCGACCCGGGGATACCGGGCAACATTGGACGAAATGCGAAAGACGGGGGTGACTTTGACACTTTCGACAGATGCTTTGAGCCGATTGTTCGGGTTAGGACACGCACTGAGTCAGCTGCAACGCGATCTGGATGATCTCATTGCAGCCTCGCTGCAGATTACGAGTTCGAGAGCCAGGGCTCTTTAATATCGGGTCCCTGGCTTTCTATTGCTGCGCCACTGAACCACTTGGGGACGCGGCATGTGGGACGTGGGGCAAACTTGGCGCAGGCTGGCAACGCACTCAGCAGCGTCGAATCCCTTGTCCGCACGGCGCAACGAACTGCTAAACGGGACGCTGCTTCCTTCATTGCAGCATGCGCGCGTCGCACTGGCCTTCTGGCGCACGGGCTACGGAACTGAACGCGCACACTCATGCCTCAGCTGGCAGACACCTGCTGAGTACGGCCAAACCTTTACCCCGCAACGGGGCCTAATGCTGCGCAATCTGCAAAGCTTCGGTCCAGCCCACGTTGCGCAACCTACCAAAACCGGCAGCTCTCACCCCGCGGGGTCTCATCTACGATGGATGAAAGTCGGGGGTAACGTCAGCAGACAGCGCTTATTATGTCCCATCAGCGGCAAGAGTAGTTGAACAGGTATCGCCCTTCTCCTCCGGAACGACCGGGGCCAACCGAGCATACACGCTGATTGCTGAGGAGGTAGTCGCGGGCAGCCCCACGATACTCCATCTCCGGATCCTCGATGCCGGCAGCCATCAAGGCGACCTCCAGTTGGCCGCGACGATCGGCGATGTACCAGGCATTCCCTTTGTAGAAATGTTCATCGGCAGTGCCGAAATCGGAAACGGGCGGTGTCGTGCATCCCCCGAGAGCAAGCAAGCCGATCAATGCGTACTTCATGCCGAGGTCAGTCCCTTACGATCACGCGGTCATGCCGCGCCTTTGATATAAAGACGAACCTTCGTTGGCAGCGCGGGTTCCGCGGCAAGCATCGGTCTTCTCGTTCTACCGGCGCGCGTTCTACGGTGAGAGATCATTGATGCCGGCAAACTCGCGGTCAGGGGTGCAGGCGAACAGATCGATACGCCGGGCCTCCAGATCGAGCACGTCTGGCAATGCAGCTTCCCATAGGGTTTAGAAGTCGAAAGATACTCGGTAAATGTCAGGATAATGGTCAGACAAAGCAAACCACCTTGCGGAACATTGGATCCAGCCATCTGTTGAGGTTCAGGAGGATAATGTCATGACGCAAGACCAACCGAAACCGACCCCCACTGATCAGGTTCAAGAGGCCGCGAAGACAGAACGGCATCCCGAAGTGCCTGACCATGCCTTAAATGAAAAAAACCCTGCTGTTCCCGGCGGCAACCGTCCTTACGCGGCAGTCGCGGAAGACCCAACCAAGCCTGGCTTAATCGACAAGAGCAAGACTTGACCGAAGCGACAATGCATTGACGTCAAGGCGCGCCCGCTCGGCGGGCCCTTCAGTAGGAAAACGTGTCGGTACAATTTAAGGGATCGCTGGATTATCGATACTCTTTTAGGTTGTGTTCGACAGCATTCCCTGTTGTCACCCGGCCCCGCTCGGCAACTCCCTCCAGCTGAGCGGGGCATTTTCCCGCAACAGCTGTTCTGAAACCGTCCGCTATCAAGGCCGACATATAAGCGCCTTTCGGAACATCAGCGCGTGATCGGCAGGGGCGTGCCGCCCTTGACGATCGTGTCATTAATTCCCCAGATAGGTCGAGTATCCAAATGGGCTGACGAGAACGGGGACGTGGTGTTCCCGGTCTGCATCCTGCACCTGAAAGATGACGTCGATTTCAGGGAAAAATGGGGTCTGTCCCAGATCGGCATAATTCGACAGGTCGAAAGCCAGCCGATAAGTCGCGACCTCTGTCTCGATATCGAAGCCCTCGACCCGACCGTTTTCACCCGTGGTCGACGTCCCGATCTCGGTCCAGGTGTCTCCCTCTTTCATTTCCAGCGTCACAGGAATACCGGCGCCGCCGGTTCCGGTGGAAATGTTCAGAACATGCGTAGAGATATCCTCCGCTTGTGCGAGACCGTTCAGGCCGAATGCGGGGATCAGGGCTAGCAAGCAAACACGCAGCATTATGTCGTCTCTCTTTAAGTCTGCGGTCTATATCGGCAGGATGGCTGATATATCTTTCGCAGTACGACGCGGGTCTTTGGGCGACCTGCCTCGTACAGACTGCTAACGCCTTTGGGCCCCAAGTGGATTTTCCAGGTATTGACGAGGGTCTGTTAACGATCCGGGGCCGCAAGGCTGGATCTCGACAACGCGGCGATCAGATCGGTTCGGGTCACGATGCCGACGATGCGACCTGCTGAAATGACAGGTACTGCATCGCATTTCCCGTCAGCCATTTGCGGTAAGAGCGCAGCGATTGGCGTGTCGGCAGACGCGGTGGGGCCATCTTGTTCCATGATCTGACTTGCCCGTGACGGAGTGCGGCTCCTCTGTGCACGAGCGCCTCGAATACGTTCCAGCCATTCAGGATGGCGAAACCGCGCGCCGCCGAGCAAATGACGCTGGTAGATCACTCCGAGGAAATGCCCGCCAGCCTCGACCACGGGTAATGCAGTGAACTCATGCCGAAGAAACAAGGCTGCGATATCGTGCAAGGAGGTGTTCGGACCGACCATGATCAAATCACGCGACATGATATCTGAAACTTTGGTGCTGCCGGTTCGCTGTCCTGCAGCCGTGACTTCCGCTGCGGCAATGAGGCGAGCCAGATCTTCGACACCCAGGTTCAGCGACTGTCGATAGCGAGCCAGGATATTCACCAGATCATCTTCAGACAGGCCAAGGCGTTCGCTTGCGACATGATCAGATGTGCCCTGTGGGTTGATCTGTTCGTACTGGCGAAACGGATAATGGCGCCCGGTGGCGCGCCCATAGAGGACACCCACAACAACTAGGATCGCGGTTCCAAGAGCAACCGGGCTCAAGGCGAACCACAGTCCGCTCTCCTGGACCAGATCAGGGCTCATGGCCACGGTCATCGCGACTGCGCCACCGGGCGGATGAAGGGCGCGCAACGCGATCATGATCGCAATGGCAGCACCCACCGCCCCGGGGATCCGCAGGACGGGGTCGGAAAGTGCAGCACAGACGACGATGGCGACAAAGGCAGAAGCCGTGTTTCCGACCACAGCAGACCATGGCTGCGCCAGCGGACTGCTGGGCACTGCAAAGATCAACACGGCGCTGGCCCCGAATGGCGCGATCAGGAAGAGTCCCAGATGGACCTCTGCAGACGCAGCCAGGACGAATGCGCCCGCCACGACCAAGCCGATCAATGCCCCCAACCCGGCGCGCAACGCCTCCTTCGGGTTGCCCACGGGTATCGCGGGACCCAGGGATCGAACTACGCGCCGGATCATGTCGGTCTGCCCTGCTTTCAGTCATGTCGGTGCGCCGTGCTTACGCTTTGAGCAGACCTGCTGGCAAGTTGAACACCTGCTGCTCTGCGCGTGACAGTGGATCCTCGGTTGCGATCAGCCAATAGGCGCTGACCTCGGCCGCCCCGTCACCTCAAACGACCACGATAGGCTTCACTCGATGTCCGGCAAAAGCGCGGTCAGAAATCCAAGAAACAGCAGCAGCGACAGCGCGTTGAACACCTGCTGCATGCCGACCAGATCAGCGATCCCCCCAAGGGCGGCTGCGCCAAGCGCCCCGACCCCGAACGCAAAACCGAAGACGAAGCCGGACACCATGCCGACCTTCTGCGGCATCAGCTCCTGGGCGTAGACCACGATCGCTGAGAATGCGACGACAGGATCAGGCCGACGAGGATACTGAGGACGATCACCCCCCAGAGGTTCGCATAGGGCAGCAGCAGTGCGAACGGAAGTGCCCCGACGATGGACACCCAGATCACCCTCCTCCGGCCTATCCGGTCCCCGATGGGACCACCGAAGAATGTGCCGACGGCCACGGCGCCCAGAAAAACGAACAGGATGGTCTGGGCCTGGCGGATCTCCATCCCGAACCGTTCGATCAGGAAGAAGGTATAGTAGCTTTTGAAGGTCTCGATGTAGACGAACTTGCTCAGCAGCAGGGCGCCAATCACGGCGAATGCCAGGATCAGACGCTGACGTGACAGTTGCGGGCCCTCTGTCCGCGGGGTTCCGGCCGACTTCAGCATCCTCTGGTGATTTGCGAACCAGCCCGCGATCCGGATCAGGATCACGAACCCGATTACGGCAAGCAGGCCGAACCACACCGTGCTGACCTGCCCCAAGGGCAGAACGAACAGTGCCGCGGCAAGGGGCCCGAGGGCGGTCCCGGTGTTGCCGCCGACCTGAAAGCTGGATTGCGCGAAACCGAACCTGCCGCCCGAGGCCATGCGGCAGACGCGCGAGGCCTCAGGGTGAAACAGTGCCGAACCGATGCCAAGCACCGCAGCAGCCGCGAGCAGGAGTGCGAATGAGTTGGCCAGCGCCAACATCACGACGCCCACAGCCACCACCGCCATGGATACTGCCAGCATGTAGGGTTTGGGCCTGAGATCGCCGTACAGACCCATGATCGGCTGCAGAAAGCAGGCCGTGATCTGCTGCGCCAGCGTCAGCAGTCCCAGCTGAAAATAGCTGAGCGCGTACTCCGTCTTCAGCACCGGATAGAGCGCTGGCAGCAGGAACTGGATCAAGTCATTGATCAGATGCGTGCCGCTGACGGCCAGGATCACCGAATAGGAGGTCGGCATCAGAAGTGGACGGTGGGCAGTCATGGCGGTCCCGATCTGCAGGAAAATGGAAGAGGTATCGATCTGCCCAACGGTCGGGGCATCACGCCCCTTATGACCGATGTCGCGGAGCCTTACGCGCGAGATAAAACACCGCTATCCAGGAGAAAATCTGCAGGATCAAAATGTCGATCTCCCCCAGAACGCTGCCGCCACTGAATGCCCTTCGCGCCTTCGAGGTCTCCGGGCGCCATCTGAACTTCCGTGCGGCTTCCGAGGAGTTGGGCGTTACGCAAGGTGCGGTCGCGCAGCAGGTTCGGCTCCTGGAGGATCATCTGGGCCTTCCGCTGTTTCACAGGCTGCCCCGTGGCGTCGCGCTGACGGGACAAGGAAAGGCGTACCTTGCTGACGTGTCGCGCGCCTTCGCCTTGCTGAGCGCTGCTACCGACCGGCTGCAGCATCGTGCCGATGCGGTCACCATCAGCGTTACACCGACCTTCGCGACCCGGATGCTGATCCCGCAGTTGTCGGCCCTGCAGGCGGCGCTTCCATCGGTGGAACTTCGCACCGTGGCGACGACCAGTATCTCGGATTTCGACCGCGATCAGGTCGATCTTGCGATCAGGGAGGCACGTCCCCCGTTCCCGTCCGCATTGGAGGCCCGCTTTCTGTTCCCGCAAGAGCTCGTCCTGGTGGCAAGCCCGCACCTGCCGGGCGTGCCCTCATCCAGGACAGCACCCGATCAGATCGCCGGCTTTCCGCTTCTGCATGACGGCTACGACTACTGGTCCAGATACTTCGGGACACATGTCAAGATACCCGGTGCGGTGTTCAACCAGACATCTTTGGCGCTGGACGCGGCGCTGGCAGGCCAGGGGATCGCGATCGCGTGCCGGGCCTTTGTCCAGGCGGATCTGGATGCGGGGCGCCTTTTGAACCTCGGCAACGCCGGGTTCGATGCCGAGACGGGGTTCCACCTGGTGCGGAAGCGGTCATCCCCGTCCGGAAGTGCCGTCGATGCCGTCTGGTCCTGGTGCATCGACAGGTACGGCAGCGGGTAGAGACCTCTCAACTTGACTTTATAAGACTAGCATCCCGGAAATAGTCCGCCGGTGAAATTAATCCTGACATGTTGGGCGGGCAGAAACAGGTTTGTCAATTTCCATTCGTATCTGAGCCGCATATGGAGTGAACCCGAAGGGTTGGATTGAAGTAAGCATCTATCGACCTCAATCGCCAACTCCTGCAAATAGGCGTCGGCAGAGCACACGTGCTATCATCAAAACATATATAATTTCTGGTGGATTTAACTTCGCTGAGAATGGTTCAGGATATATCCGACAACAGCCGGTAGTTGAGCCTTGACCATGTCTGGACCGGTTTGGACCTTGTGACCACACTTCTCCGCCGCATTGAGCCATGCAGTCATCGGAGGGTCAGGGACAATATCTGCTACAAGGCAAGTCTGCGCAAGTGTCTCCAATGGCCATGGATGTGCTGCGTCCCCGCCCATCCCGACTGGTGTCGCATTGCAGATCAGGGCGCAGTCAAAATTGGCAGGCACTTCAGTCAAGACCGGCACCTTGGGAAAAAGCTCTTTCAGCTCAAAGCACAGCGTTTCGGCCTGCTGTGGTCGTTGATCGCGTATGACAAGGCGTGCCGTCCCCGCTTCCAGCAATGCAAATGCAATTGCCGAACCTGCCCCACCTGCGCCGATCAGTTGGATATCCTGGCCCAAGGGATCAAATCCGTTAGATCGGAGCGCCGCTACGAACCCGGCGCCGTCAGTGATATCTCCTGACAAGCCGCCGTCAGGTTCCCGTCGGATCACGTTACAGGCGCCCACCATCCGTACCGCTCTCGACGCATGATCTACGGCGGCGGCGGCGGCTTGTTTATGGGGATAAGTGATAACTGCACCGCAGCAGTTCGCCCATCCTCGAATTGCCTGTAATGTGACAGACAGGTCAGTAGACGACACCCTCATTGGGACCATGATGATATCCTGACCGTTCGCGGTAGCCCACTCTTGAAACACGGTGGGTGTCTTGACCTGGGCAATGGGATCCCCAAGCATCACGATGAACCGGGTCGCGCCAGTCACGGGGATCATGACTGGCCCCCGCGAACGGCTTGCCACCCCCGGCCCGCGGCGCGACGTACGGGGCCAATCTGCGCCAGGATCATCGTCACTACGATGGCACAAAGGACTGCTGAGATCGGTCGGGTGAAGAAGCTGGAGAAATTGCCGTCTGCCAGCGTTAATGCCCGCCGAAGGTTGCTGTCCAGGATGGTCCCCAAAACAATGCCCAGAACCAGCGGCGCCATGGGATAGTTCATGAGCCGGAGTCCGAAGCCGATCACCCCGAAGGCCACGACCACCCAGATGTCGAAATAGCTGGACTGGATCGCATAGGGTCCGACCAGGCACAGTACGGCCACCACTGGCATCAGCCATGTGTCTTTGACCTTGAGGACCAGGATCATCAGCCGCGTAAGGCTGAGACCGAAGATGAGGATACCGAGCGTCGCGACAAAGAGCATTGCAATGATGTTGTAGATCATCTGAGGATCCGTGGTCATCATCAGCGGGCCGGGCTGTGCACCGTGGATGATCAGCGCGGCCATCAGAACAGCGGCGACGCCAGACCCAGGAATGCCCAAAGTCAGGACCGGGATGAGTGCACCGGGAACGGCCGCGTTGTTACCAGTCTCTGCCGCGGTCAACCCCTCGACCGATCCGCGTCCAAACTCTTCAGGGGTTTTCGACATGCGCTTTGCCAAAGCATAGGATCCCCACGCGCCGATATCCTCCCCAACACCGGGCAGCAGGCCTACGAACGTTCCCAGGATACCAGATCGCAGGATGGTCCAGCGCAGTGCTATGACCTGCACGAGACGCGGCACGATCCGATCCGAGGCGTCACTGATCGAAGCATTCGCCTTGCTGCGCAGTACATACAGAACCTCGGCGAAACCGAACGCACCGACCATGGCCGGCAGCAGCTGGATACCGCCCGTCAGTTCGGGAAACCCAAATGTAAATCGAGGGTAACCATAGGCCGGTTCCTGCCCGATCATGGCGACCAACAAACCCAGGATACCCGCAATCCAACCCTTGATCGGATCGCTCCCAGACAGGCTGCCCGATAGCATCACCCCGGCCAAGGCCAGCCAGAAAAACTCATAAGCACCAAAGGACAAGGCAAACTCGCCCAAGGGCGGCGTGATGATCGCAAGCAGGAAGATACCCACTAACGTGCCAAGAACCGACCCGATCGTGGCCAATCCCATTGCCTCTCCGGCTCTGCCCTGTCGAGCCAGGACATAGCCGTCCAGCGCGGTAGCCGCCGAAGAGGGCGTACCGGGAATGTTCAAGAGGATCGCGCTACGGCTGCCGCCGTAGATGGCCAGGACATAGGTGCAGATCAGGATCAGGATGGCATCGAATGCCTCCATGTGAAGCGTCATCGTCGTCAGCAACGCCAAGCCCATCGTGGCGGTCAGTCCGGGTAGTGCGCCTATGATCAGCCCGCCCAGACAAGCGGCGGCGGCTAGCGCCAACGTTTGGGGGTTCAGGATATTTGCAAAGCCCGTCAGCAGCAGCGGCATGAAATCGAACATGGGACCCTCAGGGCAAACGGACGAAAAAGATCTGTTCGAACAGGAACTGGATCACGATGGCGGTGATTGTCGCCAGCAGCAGGGCGCCACCAGCGGTCTTCAGTCGCTGCTGCATGGATTTGTCGGCCCAGTTGAAGACTGTCACGAACAGGGTAACGAACAGTATTGTGCCAGGGATAAACGGCTGACGGAGTGCCAGTGCGGCAGCATAAGCAACCATCAGAACCAGCGCGACCATCGCTCGACCATTGGAAATGGGACCTTCGGGGGCGTCAGGAGCGTAGGCATCGCCGCCACGACTGGCGCGCAGGGCTAGGGATCCGCCCAGCAGTGCCAGAGCACCGCCCAGCAGCATCGGGACGAAGCCTGGTCCGGTCAGCGTCGTGGCACCCAGGTTGCGCGGTATAGGCATTCCCAAAGAGTGAGCAATGATCGCCCCACCAAGGACAATCCAGAACAGCCCGGTCCAGCGGTCTGCCCTGTTGGTTTCGACAGGGGTTGTGGGGGTGGTCATGGTCGAGCCTTCCGTTCGGCAGTGACCGCCGGGCGCAAGCCGCGCCCGGCGCAGAGGCTATGATCACAGATGGCCAATATCAGGGCCGCGGGATACCAGCCTCGTCCGGTGACATCGTGGTCGTGCCATCATCGTGCATCTGCCATGCCGTTGCGGCGACGGCTGACCGCGCCATCTCCATCGCCTCTTCGCCGTGCATGGGGCTGAAGATCGAGCCATTCTCACGAGCATAGGCCTGCAGGGCCTCGGAGTTGGCAATCTCCGTTTCCCAAACTTCGGTCATGCGGTCCAGAACCTCCTGAGGGACGTCCTTTGGAAGAAAGACACCCACCTGGATGGTGACGCCAGGAGCCGAAAAATCAGGATAGAACTGCGTGATGGGCGGAATGTCGTTGATGCCCTCTATCACCAGCGGCTGGTCTGACAAAACAGCAAGCGGCGTAACGCGGCCGCCTTTGATCATTGCCGCCTGACCTGGCCCGGACTGGGTTGTGGCCATCACTTCGCCCGAGACGACAGCGACCATCGTCGGGGCATCGCCGTCATAAGCAACGGCCCGGAAGTCTCCTCCGACATGAGATTGGAACGCTTGGATTGCCGAGTAGGCTGTCGAGGGAATGCCCGAGGTGCCGACGGTCAGATCACCGGGGTTCTCGTTCATGAAAGCTGCGACATCCTCCGGGGTCTTCAGATCGCTCCCCTCGCCGACGCTGAGGACCGGTGCGTTCAACACGGCGATGAACAGGTGCCAGTCTTCCAGATCTGTGTCCAGCAGCCCCTGAACTTTATAAGTGCCCAGATCCTGCACGCCACCCGAGGCCCAGGTGTATCCGTCCGGCTCGGAGTTGATGACGGCGTTCGTGCCGACCGTGCCACGTGCGCCCGTCTGATTGACGACGGTAACCGGAACCTCCAGCGCATCCGACACCTCGCCTGCGAGAATGCGCATGATGGCATCTGTCGCACCGCCCGCGGCCCAAGGCACAACGATCTGGATAGGCTCAGATGGCCAAGCCTCCTGTGCTGCAACCGTTTCCACGGATACGCCAAAGCCAAGCGCCGCGATGCCTGCCGACAGCAGAAACTGCGTTTGTTCATTTCGAATCTCCTCCCCTACAAACCCTTTCGGGTATTTGTAACCGGTTACAACATGAACCAAATTGATCTCATCCGTCAAGTGCCAGCAAAGGATGAAAGCGGGTGAGTTGTGGTACGGGATGAGAACTCAGTCTTGTGGGGCGGGTCCAGTGGTGCTCCGCACGACGATCTCGCTTGGGATGCGGGCGCCACTAACAGATGTCTGGCCCTCCAGCATATCAACGATCAAGTCAGCAGCCAACTTGCCTACGCGGTCCGATGCCACGCGAACGGTTGTGATCGGCTGCGGCAATTCTGACATCAGCTCGGTGTCGTCATATCCTACGATCGACAGATCCCGAGGCAGCACGATATGCATTTCTGCCGCCTCCAGGACCGCACCGATCGCCAAAAGTGCGTTACCGCAAATGATAGCTGTGGGCCGGGGCGATGTGGCCAGCACCTGACGGAGCAACTTGCGGCCCTCCGCGATGGACCACTCCCCCTCAACCATGGCCTGCGGGGGGATCGCAAGGCCGTACCGGGCCAGTGCATCACGTACGCCGTCGCGCCTGGCGGCTGCACGGTCATTGTTACGATTGGTCTGTGCGATCATTCCAAAACGGCGATGCCCCAAAGACACCAGATAATCGACCATCTCAGCCATCGCGCGCGCGTTGTCAGGGCCCACGCAGGGGATTGCCGAGTCCGCGTCGAACACGAATGAGTTTATATAGGGGATGCTCAGCCGCCGCAGAAACTGCTCATAGTCCTGGGATCGTGTGCTGCCGACCAGGATCAGCCCGTCAACGCCGCGTTCCACCAATTTGCGTGCCTGGACCAGTTCCAGTGCCGCGTCATACCGCGACCGCGCCAGCAGCAGCAGGTAATTGCGTGCCGCGAGTGCGTCCTGCATGGCGTCAATGGCACGGGCGAAATCACCCACACCAAGTGCAGGAAAGATTGCGCCAATTGCACCTGTGCGGTTTGACGACAATGCACGCGCTGCGGCATTCGGCACCCAACCCAGTTGATCGATCACCATCAGAACCCGTGTGCGCAGACCCTCTGACACGCTTTCGGGGTTGTTCAGGACGCGTGAGACCGTTGCGGTCGACACCCCTGCGACCGCTGCGACCTGCCGCAAGCCCGTGGACTTGCGGCTCGCCTGTGGTTTTATGGTCGACTGATCGATCTGCTTGTCCATCCTGCCTCTCGGATCGCTGCAGGAACGATCTTACGCGGCGCAGCTCGGAAGGCGAGAAGTCAGCCAGGAAAGGCCACGACGGTTTGACGCTGCGCACCAAGGCCATCAATACCCAAGTGCATCTCGTCGCCGGCCTTAAGGAAGACATTGGGGTCCATGCCCAGTCCGACGCCCGGTGGAGTGCCTGTCGTGATGATGTCGCCAGCCTCCAGGATCAGGAATTGGCTGACATAGGACACGATGTGTGCAATTGTGAAGATCATCTTCGACGTGTGTCCGGTCTGTGTTCGCGTGCCATTCAGATCCAGCCAAAGCCCCTTGTCCTGCGGGTTCTCGAACTCGTCCGGGGTCACCAGCCAAGGACCGATCGGGCCAAAGGTCGGGCAGCATTTACCTTTAGTCCACAACCCTTCCCGCTTCAGCTGGTATTCGCGCTCTGAGATGTCATTGCAGATGAAATAGCCTGCGATGGCATCGGCGGCCTCTGCCTCGGAAATCCGATAACTGCGTTTTCCGATCAGCAGCGCCAGTTCGACTTCCCAATCGGCCTCGACCGAACCGGGCGGGAGGATCACGTCGTCATACGGGCCGACAATGCAGGAGGCGGCCTTGTTGAACAGGATCGGTTCCTTGGGGATGGGTGCTCCGGTTTCCTCTGCATGGTCGGTATAGTTGAGGCCGATCGCCCAGAAGGTTCGGACATCGCCCACACAAGGGCCGATGCGCGGGCTGTTGTCGACGCGCGGCAACGTGGCGGGGTCTATGCCGCGCAGGGTATCCATCAGCCCTGCCTCAAAGGCACGGCCAGTGATGTCAGCGACATGGCCCGACAGGTCACGCAGTTGCCCCTGCGAGTCGATCATTCCGGGCTTTTCCTGCCCCGGCGCGCCGTAACGAACAAGTTTCATCTGCAGACCTTTCTAAGTGGTGGAGACTGCTTCGGGGCAGTCCATCAGGAAATCGAGACAATAGAGCCCCCGCATCAGCGGTTCGGTCCCTATCGTTGCTGCAATGGCTGCATCGCTTGCTGCGCCTTTCGACACTGCCGCGACTCTTTCGGGAACAGCGCCTTCGATCAGCAGGATCAAACCAGCGGACTGATCCGGCCGGTCACGCATCCGCGCTTCTTGCGTGACCGGAACACTATCGTGGGCCTGCTCCAGCAGGTGGACGGCACAGACATCCGGGCTCTCGGCAATCTGTGCCACCAGGCGACGCAGTGCGGGCGTCACTTGCCCGGAGAGTTGAAGGGTTAGCATTGCCCTGCCGACTCCGTGCCCGAAGCTGTCAACGACCTGGCATAGGGTTCGAGAGGTATCGGTAAAGTGCGGCACGATGGACTGCGTCCAGTCCGACGGTTGGTTCAACCGCGCCAAGTATGTCTCTGACGACAACACCTGAGCATCGTCTACCTCGTAGAAATTGAAGTAGGCCGGATGGCCTTCCAGTGCGACGTAACGTCGAGCCCTACGAAATCCGGGAATGGAGAGGCGCTCGGGAATATGTTCGGTAACATGCCACCGGATGAATTCGGCATCCTGTCCGGTTGCGATGCCATTCCAGATCGCAAGTACGCCTTTGCCGCGCAGGGCCGTCATACCGGGGTACCGCTCGTCTGATGGAGTTTCCGCGCCCATCGCATCACATGGGTCCCAACCGCAATCAGTTCATTGCGCTGATTTGTGCACTCCATCTTGGCGAGGCTTTTTCCGCCCTCGCGATCGATTTCAACAACCTCATATGTGGTCGTCACCGTGTCACCGAGGAAAGTAGGGCGCAGAAAGCGGATCTTGTCGTAGCCCGCGGATACCGGGAAATCCTCAAGGTCGTCCTTGTGGATAATATGGGCAATAGACAAGGTTGAAACCGTTGACATGTATCCTACGATCAGAGCCCCGTGCGCGATGCGCGATCCCAGGGACGACTTCTCCCGCATATAATGCTCGTTGATGTGTGTGTCGCTGAAATCACCGGTCAAACCGGCGAACAGGGTGACGTCCACCTCTCCGACAGTTTTGGCAAATCTGAACTTTTCGCCGATCTGCACATAATCCAAACCTGACATACCCATCCAGAACACTCCTCGGCTTCATTTATGGCAGCACCGTCCGGCACCACACATCATACGGTTGATGTTGTACTTGTAACCGGTTACAATTGGCTTCATAAGAAGTCAACTCCATCCTGATAAGAGGTCCGACGTGAAGTTTATCACCCCTGCCCAAGCCGCTGACCTCGTCGGGGCGGAAAGTTCTCTCATTGCCAGCGGTTCGGGTGGCGGTCATGCTGTTCCCGAGGCGCTTTTGGCAGCGTTGGGTGAGCGGTTCCGCCAGACCGGCGCGCCAGGCGGGCTAACCCTGACGCATGTCGTAGGCATCGGAGATCGCCAGGATCGGGGAGCGGCACACCTAGCTCAGCCCGGCATGGTACGGCGCCTTATTACCAGCGCCCTCATTGATGCGCCCGCGTTTATCCCAATGGCGCTGGCTGACCAGGTCGAGGCGTATACATTGCCTCAGGGCGTTCTGTCGCAACTGATGCGCGACATGGCTGCCGGCCGCCCTGGCCTGATCACCCGAACCGGCCTGCATACCTTTGTGGATCCAAGACAGGATGGTGGGTTGCAGGGAGGCAGGATGTCAGAGCCGCGGGTTGAGTTGATTCAGATTGGCGGCCAGGATTGGCTGCGCTTCCTTCCGTTCCAGATCGACGTGGCATTCCTGCGCGGGACCACCGCCGACGAGGACGGAAACATCTCGATGGAGCAGGAAGCAATTCCTGGTGAAATGCTCTCCACAGCACAGGCAGTCCGCCGGATGGGCGGCAAGGTGATCGTCCAGGTCAAGCGCGTTGCGCGCAGCGGCGCGCTTCGTTCGCGCGATGTGCGGATCCCAGGAATATTGGTCGATCACGTCGTGGTCGTGCCGGAGCAGAGCCAGACCTATGCGACCGATTACGATCCATCTTACTCCGGGGAGCTGCGCGTGCCGTTAAACCGCATCAAGCCGCTTGAATTCGGGGCGCGCAAGATCATCGCCCGCCGCGCCGCGATGGAGCTGCGTCCCGGCGCCGTCTGTAACATTGGCGCAGGTATCTCCACCGGCATTTCCACTGTGGCGGCCGAAGAAGGCATTCTGGACCGTATCACGCTCACCAACGAACAAGGCTTTATCGGCGGCGCGCCCCTTACCGGACCGGACTCGGGAGCAGCGCAGAATTGGTCCGCAATGGTAGACCAGCCCTATCAATTCGACTTTTACGATGGTGGCGGTATTGACGTGGCATTTCTCAGCTTCGTCGAGGTCAACGCACAAGGCGATGTGAATATCAGCCGATTCAACGGTACGATCGTCGGCATCGGCGGCTTTGTGAACATCAGTCAGAACGCCAAAGAGACTGTCTTCAGCGGGACGTTCACGGCCGGGGGGCTGGATATTGCCTGTGAGGACGGTACCCTCCGTATCGTGACCGAGGGTCGCCATAAGAAATTCTGCGATACCGTTCAGCAGGTTTCATATTCAGGGCCGTTCGCCGCACGTGAGGGGCGGAAGGCCCTGTTCGTGACCGAACGTGCCGTGTTCAGACTTGCCGATGGCCGTTTGACGCTTGAGGAAATCGCTCCTGGAATTGACCTGGATCGCGACATTCTGGCTCACATGGACTTTAAGCCGGATCTCGTCAACCGTCCCAAACTGATGGACAAGAGGCTATTTGCGACACAGCCGATGGGTTTGTCAGAAGCTGATGTCTTCCAGAGAATAGGCGCCTGCGAGGACTAGTTTGACCCCTAAATGTAGGGACGGCGGGACGCTCCCTACGCTAAATCATGGATCTTTCAAGAAGCATCGACAGGTCGGCGTGGGCCGTAAAATGGCTTGGAAACCAGCTTTTGCTTCTTGATGCCACCCGTCTACCTTACAGGAAATCGCCAATCAAAAGGCGGCAAGTTCTACTTTGATGCGCCCGGCATTCCGAAACCGCCTCAGTTCTTCTACATTTTTGCATCGTCTTTGGCTTCGTTTGTCAGACGCTCGGTCACCATTCGATTAAATTCGTCCGCACGTGCAACAAGCTTGGCGATCTCGGAATGAAGGCCTTCTGCCTCTAGGCGCTCCTGCAGCGTATATGGCTTGGCATCCACTTCGAAAAGCCTGCGCTCTTGATACGCGGCTTCCTCCAAGGCACTTTTAACTCGCATCCTGACAAAGTGCCCGGCAGAAATTTCATCAGTCACTAAGCGTCCCTTCCGTGGCCAATGGCACCAAGCCGTAGCAGCCGGTCTACTCGCAGGAGAATTATCTGCGGTGATTGGTCATCGCAACCATGACCCGGGGGGCAGGCCAGGTCCCAAGATGACCTACCTGTCACATCCCACG
>NZ_BBPH01000127.1 GCF_000787695.1 Paracoccus sp. PAMC 22219
CTGGGCCTGGACCCCGACGCCGACCGCGCGCAGGCCCAGATCGCCCTGCTGCCGCAGATCGCGGCCCCGCAATGAGCGGCGATCACAACGCCATCGGCGCCTTTCTGGACGCCCAAGCCGCCGAGGCCGGGGCCGCGCGCAACACGCTGCTGGCCTATGGCCGCGATCTGCGCGACCTGTCCGATTGGCTGGGTGCGCGGGGGCTGGCGCTGGCCGGGCTGACGCGCGACCAGGTCGAGGATTACCTGTCCCATTGCGACGCGCAGGGCCTGTCGCGCGCCACCCGCGCCCGCCGCCTGTCGGCCATCCGCCAATTCACCCGCTTTGCGCTGGAGGAGGGCTGGCGCGAGGACGACCCGGCCATCCGCATCGCCGGACCCGGCCGCGCCAAGCGCATTCCGCGCACGCTGGACCAGGCCCAGATCCAGGCCCTGCTGGATGCCGCCCCCGGCATCGGTCGAGGCCGGATCGACCGCACGCGCAACATGTGCATGATCGAGCTGCTATACGCGACCGGCATGCGGGTCACCGAGCTGGTCAGCCTGCCGGTGGCGGGCTGCCGGGGCGATCCGGCGGTGCTGGTGATCCGCGGCAAGGGCGGCAAGGACCGCATGGTCCCCCTGGGCCAGGCCGCGCGCACGGCCCTGCGCGACTGGCTGGAGATCCGCGACAACGCCCCGCAGGCAGCCCGCTGTACCGCCTGCTGGCGGGACGCGGCGCGCGCTGGCTGTTCCCCGCGCCCGGCGCCGCGGGCCACCTGCCAAGGCAAAGCTTTTCGCGCCTGCTGGGCCAGATGGCGGTCGCGGCGGGGATTGATCCGGCGCGTGTGACACCGCACGTGATCCGCCACGCCTTTGCCACCCACCTGCTGGAAGGCGGCGCGGACCTGCGCAGCATCCAGATGCTGCTGGGCCATGCCGATCTGGGCACTACGGAAATCTATACGCATGTGTTGAACCATCGCATGCGCGACCTTGTTCTGAATCATCATCCTCTGGCGCGCGGCTCGCTGCCGGACGATGCTGCCACAACCAACTGACCGGGACCTAATGGACGCTTTCACCTCTGCACTCGACTTCGCAGCCGTCGTCACCATCGTGGCGATCCTGATCTGCCTGATGCTGTCGGCCTTTTTCTCGGGGTCGGAAACCGCGCTGACGGCGTCCAGCAAGGCCAAGCTGCGGGCCCGCGCCGACCGCGGCGACACCGGGGCCGAGGCCGCCGTGCGCGTCACCGCCGACAGCGAAAAGCTGATCGGGGCGATCCTGCTGGGCAACAACGTCGTCAACATCCTGGCCGCCAGCCTTGCCACCGCGCTGTTCACCGGCCTGCTGGGCGCCAGCGGCGTGGCCATCGCGACGCTGGTGATGACCGTGCTGGTGCTGATCTTCTCCGAGGTGATGCCCAAGACCTATGCCATCTCGGCCCCCGAAAAGGTGGCCAGCCTGGTTGCCCGCCCGATCCGCATCCTGACCGTCGTGCTGTCGCCGGTGGTCAGCGTCGTGCGGATCATCGTCAACGGCATGCTGTCGCTGGCCGGTCTGAAGACCGATCCCGGCAAGCACATGTTCTCCCTTGAGGAGGAGATCGAGGGCGCGCTGTCCCTGGGCCATGCCCAGGGCGCGGTGAACAAGGAGGACCGCGACCGCCTGCTGGGCGCGCTGGACCTTGGCAACCGCACCGTCGAGGAGATCATGCGCCACCGGTCCGAGATCCAGATGATCGACGGCGACCTGCCGCCCGAAAAGATCCTTGAACTGGTGCTGGCCAGCCCCCACACCCGCCTGCCCGTCTATCGCGAGGAGCGCGAGAACATCGTCGGCGTCATTCACGCCAAGGACCTGCTGCGCGCCGTGAACCGGGCCGTGGGCGACGCGGGCGATGCCAGCGCCGCACGCCGGTTCGACCTGTCGGCGGTGATGATGCCTGCGTATTTCGTCCCCGAGACCAGCGCCCTGGACGAACAGATGCGCGAATTTCTGAAGCGGCGCACGCATTTCGCGCTGGTCGTCGATGAATACGGATCCCTGCGCGGGCTGATCACGCTGGAGGACATCATCGAGGAGATCGTAGGAGAGATCGCCGACGAACACGACACCGAAGAGGACCAGACGCTGAAGCCGAACACCCATGGCGATTACCTGGTCGAGGGCGGCATGACGATCCGCGACCTGAACCGCCAGCTGGACTGGACCCTGCCCGACGAGGAGGCCAACACCATCGCGGGCCTGGTCATCCACATGGCGCAATCGATCCCCGAACAGGGCCAGGTGTTCAGCTTCGCGGGCTATCGCTTCGAGGTGGTGACGCGGCGCGAGAACCGCATCACCCGGCTGCGCATCCGCCCCCTGCCCACGGCCACGGACGGCTGACCGGGGGCGGCTTGCAACCGCCCCTGCCAACCCATAACAACGCGTCAACCCCACGTGCCGCAAGGAACATCCCATGGACATCGCCGCCCGCCGCACCGCAGACCCCGCCCATTGGAACCTGGCCAGCGCGATCCGCGTGCTGTCCATGGACGCCGTCGAGGCCGCCAATTCCGGCCATCCCGGCATGCCGATGGGCATGGCCGACGTCGCGACCGTCCTGTTCCGCAACCACCTGAAATTCGACGCCAGCGCGCCCCACTGGTTCGACCGCGACCGGTTCATCCTGTCGGCGGGCCACGGGTCGATGCTGATCTATTCGCTGCTGCACCTGACGGGTTATGAGCAGATGACCCTGGACCAGGTCCGCAACTTCCGCCAGCTGGGCGCGATCACCGCGGGCCATCCGGAATACGGCCATGTCGAAGGGGTGGAAACCACGACCGGCCCCTTGGGCCAGGGCCTGGCCACCGCCGTCGGTTTCGCGATTGCCGAGGAGGCGATGCGCGCCGAATTCGGGGCCGATCTGTGCGACCACCGCACTTGGGTCATCGCCGGCGACGGCTGCCTGATGGAGGGCATCAGCCACGAGGCCATCGCGCTGGCGGGGCACCAGAAGCTGGGCAGTCTGGTCGTGCTGTGGGACAACAACGACATCACCATCGACGGCCGCGTCAGCCTGTCGGACCGCACCGACCAGCACGCCCGCTTTGCCGCCGCCGGCTGGCGCGTGCTGTCCTGCGACGGCCACGACGCCGCCGACATCGACCGCGCCCTGACCGCCGCGGCGCAGGATGACGGCCGCCCGACGCTGGTCGACTGCAAGACGATCATCGGCTTTGGCGCACCGAACAAGGCCGACAGCAGCAAGGCACACGGCTCTCCCCTTGGGCCTGACGAGATCGCGGCCACCCGCGCGGCCTATGGCTGGAGCCACGAGCCGTTCCACCTGCCCAACCAGATCGTCGCCGACTGGCGGGCCATCGGCCAGCAGGGTGCCGCCGCACGCGCAGCATGGAACGACCGCGTGGACGCGCTGTCCGACGACGCCCGCAACGATTTCGCCCGCCGCATCGGCAACGAGGTCAACCCGCGCCTGAACGCGATCATCGACGCCTTCAAGGTCCAGACGCTGGAGGCCAAGCCCAAGGTCGCCACACGCAAGGCCTCCGAGAACGTGCTGGAGGTCCTGAACGCCGAGATGCCGGAAAACTTCGGCGGCTCGGCGGACCTGACCGGGTCGAACAACACCAAGACCGGCGGCCAGGGCATCTTCGACGCCGACAACCGCATGGGCCGCTATCTGCATTACGGCATCCGCGAACACGGCATGGCGGCCGCGATGAACGGCATCTGGCTGCATGGCGGGTTCCGCCCCTATGGCGGCACGTTCCTGACGTTCACCGATTACGCCCGCGGCGCGATGCGCCTGTCGGCGCTGATGGGCCTGCCGGTCGTCTATGTCATGACCCATGACAGCATCGGTCTGGGAGAGGACGGCCCGACCCACCAGCCGGTGGAGCACCTGGCCATCTGCCGCGCGACGCCCAACACGCTGACCTTCCGCCCCTGCGATCAGACCGAGACCGCCGAAGCGTGGGAGATCGCGCTGTCGCAGGACGCGACCCCGTCGGTCCTGGCCCTGTCGCGTCAGAACCTGCCCCTGCTGCGCCAGGAAGGCGGAGAGAACCTGACCGCCAAGGGCGCCTATGTCCTGCGCGAAGCCAGCGCCACCCCCCGGGTCGTGCTGATGGCCACGGGATCCGAGGTAGAAATCGCCGTCGAGGCCCGCGATGCGCTGGAGGCTCAGGGCATCGCAACCCGCGTGGTGTCAGTCCCGTCGATGGAGCTGTTCCGCGACCAGCCACGCGACTATCGCGTCCAAGTGCTGCCCGAAGGCACCGTCCGCATCGCGGTAGAGGCCGCCGTGCGCCAGCCGTGGGACTGGCTGCTGCTGGGAGAGCGCGGCCACGAGGATCGTTCCGCATTCGTGGGCATGGAGGGGTTCGGCGCCTCTGGTCCCGCGCCCGAGCTGTACAAGGAGTTCGGCATCACCGCCGAGGCCGTGGCAGAGCGCGCGAAAGCGCTTCTGTGACACCCGGACCGGCCGCCGGATCGGGTATTTGGGCAACGGAGAAACCGCTTCTTCGTTGTCCAAATACCCATGACCCGGCCCGCTGATGCAGGTCCTCGCGCGCGCATTCGCGCTGATGGGCCAAGAGCGGGACGGGGTGCGGCGGCCCGGATCGGACCAGGCGCGGGGCATCGCCCTGCTGCTGGCGGCGATCCTGGGGTTCACGCTGATGGATGCGACGGCAAAGCACCTGACGCAGATCTATCATCCGGCCCAAGTCATCTGGGCGCGGTTCATCGGCAACCTGCTGATCTTTGCGCTGATCTTTCGCGGCGCGATGCTGCCCCTGCTGCGCACCCGACAGCCCGGCACGCAATTCGCGCGCGCGATCATGCAGCTGGGGTCGGTGGGGCTGTTCTTCACCTCGCTGCAATATATCGGGCTGGCCGAGGCGACGGCGATCATGGACCTGAACCCGGTCCTGATCACGCTTGGCGGCGCGCTGTTCCTTGGGGAACGCGTCGGCCCACGGCGGCTGGCCGGGATCGCGGTGGCGCTGGTCGGCGCGCTGCTGATCATCCGCCCCGGTCTGGGCGTGTTCCAGCCCGCGGCCCTGCTGCCGTTGGCGGGGGCGTTCACCTATGCCGCGGGCGCGCTGCTGACGCGGATGGTGCGCAGCGATTCGGTGGCGACGTCGGTGATGTGGTCGGCGGTGGTGGGCACCATCGCCTCCAGCATCGTGGTGCCGATGTTCTGGCAGCCGATCGCCGCAGGTGACCTGTGGGCATTCGGTGCGCTGGCGGTGTTCGGCACGGTCAGCCAGTACCTGCTGGTCAAGGCCTTCAGCGCGGCCGAGGCCGGAGCGCTGGCGCCCTTCGGCTATACCGGGCTGATCTGGGCTGGGCTGTGGGGCTTTGTCTTCTTCGGACAGCTGCCCGACGTCTGGACCGTCACGGGTGCGGTCATTATCGTGGCCGCGGGGCTGTATGTCTGGTCGCGCGAGGCGCGGGCCGCCAAGGGGGCAGAATGCGCGACGACCGATCCTCGCTGAGCGACCGCCTGGCCAATGGCGCTTTTCTGGCGATCATGGGCGTGGCCCGCCTGCTGCCGTATCAGCGCCGCATTCCGGCGATGGGCTGGGCCTTTTCGCATGTCATCGCCCCCGTCGCCGGTTGGCGTCAGCGCATCCGCGACAACCTTGCCCTGGCGCGCCCCGACCTGTCCCCGGCCGAGGTCGAGGCGCTGGTCCGCGCCGTGCCCGACAACGCGGGCCGGTCCTTGGCCGAGATATATTCCGCCGATGAATTCACTGACCGCATCCGCAAGGCCGACCCGTTGCAGGGCCCCGGTCTTGCCGCGCTGGAAGAGGCGCTGGACAGCCACCGCCCGGTGATCCTGGCCTGTGCGCATTTCGGCAATTACGACGCGATGCGGGCGGCGCTGGCGGCGCGCGGCTGGCCGGTCGGCGCCCTGTACCGCCCCATGAACAACGAGGCGTTCAACCGCCATTACGTCCCCGCCATCACCGCCATCGCGGAACCGCTGTTTCCGCGCGGGCGGGCCGGGTTGGCCGCCATGCTGCGGTTCCTGAAGGGTGGCGGATGGCTGGCCCTTGGTTTTGATCAGTTCGACCGCGAGGGGGCAGAACTGCGGTTCTTCGACCTGCCGACGCGGACGGTGCTGACGCCGGCCGATCTGGCGCGCCGGTACGACGCGCTGCTGGTGCCGATCTGCGGCATCCGCCAACCGGACGGGCTGTCCTTCAAGGTCCATGTCGGCGCGCCCATCGCGCATGACGATTCCCGCGCGATGATGCAGGCGCTGAACGACGATCTGGAGATGCTGGTGCGGCGCCACATGGACCAGTGGTTCTGGGTCCATCGCCGCTGGAAATGAAAAGGCCCCGCATCGGCGGGGCCCTGTCGTGATCAGATGGCGGCGGCGGTCCGCAGCGGGGCCGCATCCTCGCGCCGCGCGCGCAGCTCCTCGGCCACCAGGAAGGCCAGTTCCAACGACTGGCTGGCGTTCAGGCGCGGATCGCAGGCGGTGTGATAGCGATCGGACAAATCTTCGTCCGTGACGGCGCGGACGCCGCCGGTGCATTCGGTCACGTCCTTGCCGGTCATCTCGAAATGCACGCCGCCGGGGATCGTGCCCTCGGCCTTGTGGACGCCGAAGAACTCGCGGACCTCGCGCAGGATCGAATCGAAGGCGCGCGTCTTGTAGCCCGTGGACGACTTGATGACGTTGCCGTGCATCGGGTCGCAGGACCAAACGACGTTCGCGCCCTCGTCCTGGACGGCGCGGATCAGGCGCGGCAGGTGATCGCCCACCTTGCCCGCGCCGAACCGTGCGATCAGCGTCAGGCGCCCGGCCTCGTTCGCAGGGTTCAGCTTGGCCATCAGCACCTTGAGGTCGTCCGCCGTGGTGGTCGGGCCGCATTTCAGGCCGATCGGGTTCTGCACGCCGCGGCAGAATTCCACATGCGCGCCATCGGGCTGCCGCGTGCGGTCGCCGATCCAGATCATGTGACCCGACCCTGCCACCGGCAGGCCCGTGGTGCTGTCGATGCGGGCCAGGGCCTCTTCGTACTCCAGCAGCAGCGCCTCGTGGCTGGTATAGAAGTCGACCTTGGACAGCTGGTGCGCGGTGTCGGAGTTGACGCCCGCCGCCTGCATGAAGGCCATCGCGTCACCGATGCGACCCGCGATGTCGCGGTACCGCGCAGCTTCGGGGCCGCCGACGAAATCGGCGATCCAGCTTTGGACGCGGTGCATGTCGGCAAAACCGCCGGTCGAGAACGCGCGCAGCAGGTTCAGCGACGCCGCCGCCTGCGTGTATGCCGCCAGCATCCGCGTGGGGTCGGGAATGCGCGATTCCGGGGTGAAGTCGAACCCGTTGATGATGTCGCCGCGATAGCTGGGCAGCTCCACCCCGTCCATCACCTCGGTCGGCGCGCTGCGGGGCTTGGCGAACTGGCCGGCCATGCGCCCGACCTTGATCACGGGCATCTGCGCGCCCCAGGTCAGCACCACGGCCATCTGCAGCAGTACCTTGAAGGTGTCGCGCAGGTTGTCGGCGCTGAATTCGCTGAAGCTTTCGGCGCAATCGCCGCCCTGCAACAGGAACGCCCGGCCCGCCGCGGCATCGGCCAGCTGGGCGCGCAAACGGCGCGCCTCTCCGGCAAATACCAGCGGGGGATAGCGGCGCAGCTGCGATTCCACGCCCTCCAGCGCGGCGGGATCGGTATAGTCGGGCATCTGGACGCGCGGATAGGCGCGCCAGCCGGCCTTGTCCCAATCCTGGGTGGCGGTCTTGCGGGTCTGCTGCGTCATGTCCTGCGCTCCTTGAAAATGTCGCGTCGGTATAAACGCTAACAGTCGGCAGGAAAAGGGTCTGCGCGGGCATCGGGAAAGCCCCCTTGCCGTGGCGTCAAAAGGCTGTTTGGGTGCAGGGCGCAACCGCACGCAAAGATAGCCCCCATGCCATCCGATAAACCGCGACGCTTCACCTTCCTGTTGCTGGACCGTTTCACGATGCTGCCCTTCACGGCGGCGATCGAGCCGTTGCGATTGGCCAACCGGGCATCGGGGCAGACGCTGTTCGACTGGCGGCTGGTAGGGCCGCGCGGCGACGTGGCGACCTGTTCGAACGGGGCACGGGTGATGCTGGACGCGGGCCTGGACCTGGACGCCCCCCCGCCCGGCCGGGACGAGGTCGTGATCGTCTGCGGCGGCACCGACATCGCACGCGAGGCGACGCGCCCCGTGCTGGCCTGGCTGCGCCGGCAGGCGCGCGGGGGTGCGGCGATGGGCGCCGTCTGCACCGGCACCTGGGTCCTGGCCGAGGCCGGGCTGCTGGACGGGCGCAAGGCCACGATCCACTGGGAGAACCACGACGGCCTGGCCGAGGCCTTCCCCGAGGTTGACCTGTTCCGGTCGGTGTTTGTCCATGACGGCAACCGGCTGACCGCGGCGGGCGGGACCAGTTCGATCGACCTGATGCTGCACCTGATCGCGCTGGCGCAGGGCGACGCGCTGGCCGCCGACGTGGCCGACCAGATGCTGCACACCGCCATCCGCACCGACCAGGACAGCCAGCGCCTGTCGATCCCGACCCGCATCGGCGTGCGCCACCCGCGCCTGGCCGCCGTCATCGCACGGATGGAGGCGAACCTGGAGGACCCAGTCAGCCCCGCCCAGCTGGCACTAGATGCGGGCATGTCGACCCGCCAGCTGGAACGCCTGTTCCGCCGTTATTTGAACCGCAGCCCGAAACGGTATTACATGGAAACCCGCCTGTCGCGGGCCCGCAACCTGTTGATGCAGACCGAGATGTCGATCATCGAGATCGCGCTGGCATCCGGGTTTTCCAGCCCCTCGCATTTCTCCAAATGCTATCGTGCGCAATATGGCAGCACGCCGTACCGCGAACGCGGCACCTCGGCGTCGATCCCGGCCTGAGCCGCGGCAATCGTTAATCTTTCCTGAAGCGGTTAACCAGACGTTAACCAGTGCCACCCTAGGGTCGGGCACTGCCCGGTGACATGTGACTGCCGGGTCCGTTCGACAGGCAGCACAGGGATATCTCCATGCATCACACGATCACGGTCCTGACCGTCAGCAATGTCATTCCCGTAAGCTACGAAGTGGGTGTTCTGTTGGACGTGCCGTGGTCGAACGGCGAACCGATCGTGATGAACGACCCGGTCCTGAGCACGATCGTGATCAGCGACGAAGACGACGACGACGCGTTCCACAGCGGCGTCTATACCCACGACGAGACGGACCAGAGGCTGGTCAAGGATGCGATCTTCGGCCATGGGGCCAATGCGCAGGTGGTTCCTGCGGGCACGCAGATGCAGAACTTCGTGGCCGCGACGATCACCTCCGATGAGGGCGACAGCTATGTCGTGATGTATCCCCGCAGCTATGAACATTACGGCGCAGGGAACGAATTCGGCAGCCGTCAGTCGCTTCTGGTCTTTCCGGTCCCGAATGATGAGGGGATCGAGCCGGTCTTTGACCCGAAAGCCACCTATACCTATACGGGCCTGCGCACCATTGCGCCCGGCGACGATCGTCAGGCCTGGCCAACCCCGGCAGCGTCGGCGTGTTTCGCCCAGGATACGCTGATCCAGACGGCCTGCGGTCCGCGCAGGGTCCAGGACCTGCAGCCCGGCGCGCTGCTGCAGACGATGGACCATGGGTATCAGCCGGTCCTGTGGATCGGGCACCGCCGGATGCTGGCCCACGATCTGGACCAGCGTCCCGACCAGCGGCCGATCCGGCTTGCGGCGCACGCCCTTGGCCCCGGCCAACCCGCGCGCGATCTGGTCGTATCGCCCCAGCACCGGATGCTGATCCGTTCCCCCATCGCGCGGCGCATGATAGGTGCGCCCGAAGTTCTGGTCGCGGCCCGGCATCTGGTTGGCCTGCCGGGCATCTCCGTGATGGCTGATTGCAGCGATGTCACCTATTGGCACGTGCTGCTGCCCGACCATCAGGTGCTGATGGCGGACGGGGCCTGGGCGGAAAGCCTGCTGCCCGGTCCTGTCGCGCTGCGCGCCCTGGGGGCGCAGAACGCCCGGCGGATCAAGGAGCTGACGGCGGGGCGTACGCTGACGCCCGCGCGCCCCCTGCTGTCCGGCCGCCACGCCCGGCGCCTGGTGCTGCGCCATGACCGGAACCGGCGGGCGCTGCTGGACGCCTAGAGGCCGACCAGCGCGCGGGCGAATTCGTCCGCGTCGAAGGCGTCCAGATCGTCGATCTGTTCGCCCACACCGATCGCGTGAATGGGCAGGCCGAACTTGTCGGCCAGGGCTACCAGCACGCCACCACGCGCCGTGCCGTCCAGCTTGGTCATCACCAGACCCGAGATGTTGGCCAGCTTGCGGAACGTCTCGACCTGGCTCAGGGCGTTCTGGCCGGTCGTGGCGTCCAGCACCAGCAGGGTGTTGTGCGGCGCGTCGGGGTCCTTCTTGCGGATCACCCGGACGATCTTGGCCAGTTCCTCCATCAGGTCCTGGCGGTTCTGCAGGCGTCCGGCGGTATCGATCATCAGCAGGTCGGCGCCATCGGCCTCGGCCCGCACCATCGCGTCCCACGCAAGGCTGGCGGGGTCGCTGCCCTGCGGGGCGACCATCACCGGCACGCCGGCCCGCTGTCCCCAGACCTGCAGCTGTTCGACGGCGGCGGCACGGAACGTGTCGCCCGCCGCAATCACCACCGACTTGCCCGCGGCGCGGAACTGGCTGGCCAGCTTGCCGATGGTGGTGGTCTTGCCCGCGCCGTTGACGCCCACGACCAGCACCACCTGCGGTTTTTTCGGATAGATCGGCAGGGGCCGCGCGACCGGCGCCATGATGCGTGCGATTTCCGTCGCCAGCAGCTGTTTCAGTTCGGTCGAAGAGACGCGGCGGCCCATCCGCCCTTCCGCGATGTTGGCGGTGACGCGCAGGGCGGTGTCGACGCCCAGATCGGCCTGGACCAGCATGTCCTCCAGCTCTTCCAGCATCTCGTCGTCCAGGGCGCGGCGCGGTTCCTCGACCTGCGCCTCGGCGCGGCCGAACAGGCGGCCGACCAGCCCGGACGGTTCGGGGGCTGCGGCGGGCGCGACGGGGGCCGCCGCGGTCTCTCCGACGATATCGTCCAGCCCCGCCCCGATCTTGGAGGAGGACCGCGTCAGCCGCTCTCGCAGTTTGGTAAAGAACGCCATGATCCGACCTTTCGCTGTGCCGGGCGGACCCTACCCGCTTGCGGCGCCAAGGAAAAGCCGCCCCGACGGATCGGGGCGGCTTTGCTGTCTTCCAGTCAGGGGTCGCGTCAGCCGCGCATCTGCCGGATCAGCGCCGCCAGCGCCTCGGTCGAGGGGTCGTGGCCGGGTGCGGCCTCTCCCTTCAGCAGCGGTTCGACCTTGAGCGCCAGTTCCTTGCCCAGTTCGACCCCCCACTGGTCGAAGCTGTTGATCCCCAGGATCACGCCTTCGACAAAGACGCGCTGTTCGTACAGCGCCACGATCTGGCCCAAAGCGAACGGGGTCAGCTGGTCCATCAGCAGCGTGGTGGACGGCCGGTTGCCGGGGAACACGCGGTGTCGGGCCTGACGGTCCAGTTCGGCGCCCTCAAGGCCCTTGGCCTCCATCAGGGCGCGGGCCTCATCCAAGGACCGACCGCGCATCAGCGCCTCGGACTGCGCCAGGCAGTTCGCGGCCAGCAGGATGTGGTGATGGGCCAGATCAGGCTCGTGCCCGCGCGCGGCCAGGATGAACTCGCAGGGGACCGGCATCGTGCCTTGGTGGATCAGCTGATAGAAGGCGTGCTGGCCGTTGGTGCCGGGTTCGCCCCAGACCACCGGGCCTGACACGACCTCCAGATCGCTGCCGTCCATCGCCACGCGCTTGCCGTTCGATTCCATCTCCAGCTGTTGCAGATAGGCGGGCAGACGCATCAGGCGGTTGTCATAGGGCAGCACCGCGCGGGTCGGATAGCCGCAGATCTGGTGGTGCCAGATGCCCGTCAGGGCAAGCATCACCGGCAGGTTCTGCGCCGGATCGGCAGTGCGGAAATGCGCGTCCATCGCAGCGCCGCCCGCCAGGAACTGGTCGAACGCCTGCGGGCCCACGGCCAGCATCAGCGACAGCCCGATCGGGCCCCAGACCGAATAGCGACCGCCGACCCAATCCTCGAAGCCGAACACGCGATCCTCGGCGATGCCGAAATCGGCGGCCTTGGCGGCAGCGGTGGACAGGGCCACGAACTGCGCCCCCGGATCGGTGACCGATGCCGCCATCCAGTCGCGGGCGGTCTGGGCGTTGGTCATCGTCTCGATGGTGGTGAAGGTCTTGGAGGCCACGATCACCAGCGTCGTCGCCGGGTCCAGCCCCTTCAGCGTGTCGGCGATGTCTGCGCCGTCCACGTTGCTGACGAAATGCGTGCGCGGCCCGTCATGATAGGGCGCCATCGCCAGCACGGCCATCGCCGGGCCAAGGTCCGAACCGCCGATGCCGATGTTGACCACGTCGGTGATGCGACCGCCCTGCCCCGCAAAGCCGCCGTCGCGGACCTGGTTCGCGAACCGGGTCATGCGGTCATGCGTCTTGCGCACGGCGGGCATCACGTCCTGACCGTCGACGATGACGCTGCCCTGCAGGTCGCGCAGCGCGGTGTGCAGGACGGCGCGGCCCTCGGTTTCGTTGATCCTCTCGCCCGCGAACATCGCGTCGCGGCGGGCGGCCACGGGGGCTGCCAGTTCCAGCAACAGGTCGCGCGCGCCCGCGTCGATCATGGTCTTGGAATAATCGAATGTCAGACCGTCCGCCTGCACCCGAAAATCGGTGGCGCGGTCGGCGTCGAACAGCGCCTCGATCCGGGTCGACCCTTGGGCCTTGCGGTGATCCTGCAGGCGGTTCCAGAGTGCTGTCATGTCAGTTCCTCATTCGGCCCAATGGACGGTGGCCTGGTCAAGAAAGGCGCGGATCGGCGCCTGCATCGGGTCCGATTTCTGCGCGCGGTCCAGCGCCTCGCGCTTTTCGGGGCCCATGATCAGCACGTGGATGTTCAGCGCGTCGGCCAGCACAGGGCGGGTCAGTGTGATGCGCGGCTCCTCGGCGCCGTCGGCGCGGATGGCCATGACGGGCGGCGCACCTGCGGCCATCGCGGCCTCCAGGTGGTCGGCGCCGGGGAACAGGCTGGCGGTGTGCATGTCGTTGCCCATCCCCAGCAGCACCACCGTCAACGGCAGCGTCGGGGCCAGCCGTTCGGCCAAGCCCTCGGTCGCCAGATCGGGCGAGGCGTCGCCCGTATACAGGTCGATATAGTTCGCCGCCGCCGCCTTGTCCTTGAGCAGGTGGCGCCGCAGCAGGCGGCTGTTCGACCGCTTGTGGTCACCGTCCACCCACCGTTCGTCGCCCAGCACCACGGTCACGCGGGCCCAGTCCAGATCGGCTCCCGACAGGGTCTCGAAGACCGGCGCAGGCGAGGTGCCGCCCGGCACGCACAGCGTCGCCCGTTCATTGCCGCGCAGGTGCTGCGCCAGTTGCGATGCGATGCGGTCTGCCACGGACAGAGCCAGCATTTCCCGGTCGGGGTATTCCTTGAAATCCATGCTCATGACCTGATCTCCCTCCAGCGACGGTTGTCGCGGTGCATCAGGCGCAACGCCTCTTCGGGCCCCGAGGATCCGCTGTCATAGGGCTCGGGACGACGCTTGCCCTCCTCCCAGGACTTGATGATCGGGTCGGTCCAGGCCCATGCCGCCTCGACCTCGTCGCCGCGCATGAACAGGGTCTGGTTGCCACGGATGACATCCATGATCAGCCGTTCATAGGCGTCGGGCATGTCCGCGCCTTCGGCCCCCAGGGCGTCGGCAAAAGACATGTCCAGCGGAACCTGCACCAGGCGCATGCCGCCCGGCCCGGGTTCCTTGATCATCACCTTGAGGTTCATGCCCTCGTTCGGCTGCAGGCGGATGACCAGTTCGTTGGCCTTGGGCATGCCGCTGTCGTCAAAGATCGAATGCGGCGGTTCCTTGAAGACGATGGCGATCTCCGACGTGCGGGCGCGCAGCTTTTTCCCGGTGCGCAGATAGAAGGGCGTGCCCTGCCAGCGCCAGTTGGAAATCCGCACCTTCATCGCGACATAGCTTTCGGTGCGCGAATCGCGATCCTCGGCGTCGGTCAGGTAATCGCTGCCCTCGCCCTGGTACTGGCCGCGCACGATGTCGGCAGGCTCCAGCGGCTCCAGCGCGCGGATCACCTTGAGCTTTTCGTCGCGCACCGCGTCGGGGTCGAAATGATACGGCGGCTCCATCGCGATCAGGCACAGAAGCTGCATCATGTGGTTCTGGACCATGTCCCGGATCGCCCCGGACTTGTCGTAATAGCTGCCGCGCCCGGCCACGCCCACGGTTTCCGCGACGGTGATCTGGACGTGGTCGACGTATTGCGCGTTCCACAGCGGTTCGAACAGGACGTTCGCAAACCGCACGGCCATCAGGTTCTGGACGGTTTCCTTGCCCAGGTAATGGTCGATCCGATAGATCTGCTGCTCGTTGAAATGCTGCGCCAGCGTGGCATTCAACGCCTTTGCGCTGGCCAGGTCGCGACCGAAGGGCTTTTCCACCACGATGCGGCTGTCGTCATCGGCGATGCCGTGGCCCGCCAGACGTTCCGCGATGTCGCCGAACAGCGCCGGCGCGACCGAGAAATAGAACGCGTGGACCGCGCCCTTGCGCATCCGGTCCTTCAGCGCCTGCCACCCGCCCTCGCCCTTGGCGTCGATGGGCACATAGCCCAGCAGCGTCAGGAACTCGGCCAGCTGCGGATCATCCGCCGTGGCGCCCGCGAATTCGCAGATCGCCTTGGCGGCGTCGGCGCGGAATGCCTCGTCGTCCTGTTCGGTGCGTGCGGCACCGATGATCTGGCTGGTGGCCGGGATCTGCCCGGACTTGAAGCGCCGGTACAGACCGGGCAGGATCTTGCGATGGGCCAGATCGCCCGTGGCGCCAAAGATCACGAGGTCGAAATCATCGACCGGAATGACACGAGAGACCATGCTGTCCTCCTGTTGGGTGGCGTCCGCCTTACCCCTTGTTAGCGATAACAGCAATGCCGTTCAACCTTTCACTGCGCGGGCCAGGCGCGGAAGGCGACAGCGTTTCAGCATCTCGCCCATGGTCATGGCACCGCCAGCGGCCTCTGCCCGATCGCGCGCCGTGTGCAGCGCCGCGATGACCGCGCCCCGGTCCTGTGCCATCAGGTCCAGCAGGAACGCGTCCGGGTGCAGGGCACGCAGGCCTAGCCCCGCCATCATCCGCTGCGGGAAATCGCGCAGGTTCGCGGTGACGATCAGGGATGCGCCCCCGGCCAGCGCGGCCTCCACGACGTGGCGGTCGGCGGGGTCGGGAAAGTCCAGGTCGATCACCGCCTGACCGTCAGCCGCCTGCACGGCCTGCGGAAAGCGCAGGCGCAGCATGGCGATCTCTGCCCCCGCGACGCCAGCCGCGTCGGGGCCGATGCGGGCCGCGGCGCGGTGCCATTCCTCCAGGATGCGGTCCGACCACAGCGCGTCGTACAGGCCCGCCTGCGCCAGATCGGTCAGGATCTCGCGCAGGATGGTGGGGAACAGGACATTGGCGTCCAGGACGGCGCGCATCAGTCCAGCCGGAAGAACAGCGCCTTGAGGTATCCCGTCTCGGCCAGCTGCGGCAGGGTCGGATGGTCGGGCCCGGCCTGACCGGTGTGGATCAGCACCCCGCGCCGGCCACCACGCCCGATGCCGCGCGCGCTGACATTGCGCAAGGCGGTCAGATCGGCGGCATGCGAACAGCTGCACAGCACCAGGTATCCGCCCGGCGCGACCAGCGGTGCGGCCATCTTGGCAATCCGCTCATAGGCGCGCAGGCCCTTTTCCAGCGCGGGTTTCGAGGGCGCAAAGGCCGGCGGGTCACAGACGACCACGTCGAAGGTCCGGCCCTGTTCGGCCAGCGCCTCCAGCGCGTCGAAGGCGTCGGACTGCTGCGTCTGCAGCCGGTCGGATGCGCCCATCGCGGCCGCCCCGCCCCGCGCCAGTTCCAGCGCCGGGGCGCTGCCGTCGACGCACAGCGCGCTTTCCGCGCCCGCCGCCAGTGCGGCCAGGCCAAAGCCGCCGACATGGCTGAACACGTCCAGCACCGACCCGCCGCCCACCAGCCGCTGCGTAAAGGCGTGGTTCGGGCGCTGGTCGAAGAACAGGCCGGTCTTCTGCCCGCCCATCAGGTCGGCCAGATAGGTCGCGCCGTTCATGCGCACCTGGACGGGGGCGTCGGGCGTGGTGCCGCGGATGACCTCCAGCCGCTCCGTCAGACCCTCCAGGCTGCGCGACCGGCCCTGCCCGTTCAGGACGACCGTGGTGACGCCCGCGACGTCGATCAGCGCGTCGGCGATCTCCTCGGCCATGCCGTCGGCCCAAGCCGCGTTGGGCTGGATCACGGCAGCGTCGCCAAAGCGGTCGATGACCAGGCCCGGCAGGCCGTCGGCCTCGGCATGGACCAGGCGATAGAAGGGTTCGTCATAGATGCGTTCGCGCATCTGCAGGGCGCGGGTCAGGCGGGCGCGCAGCCAGGCGCCGTCGATCACCGCGTTCGGATCGGTGTCCATCACCCGGGCGATGATCTTGCTGACCGGGTTGACGGTCACCAGGCCCAGGGGCTGCCGTTCGGCATCCTCCAGCACGGCCAGGCCGCCGGGGGGCAGCGCCTTGGTGCGGCGGTCCAGCACCGCCTCGTCGGCAAAGACCCAGGGGAAGCCGTGGCGGATCGCCTGCGGCTTGGATTTCGGACGCAACCGGATCACGGCGCGGTCGTTGGGGTGGCTGGACGGCTGGTCGTCGCTGTGCAGTTCGCTCATCGCAAAACTCCTTTTGCGGTCGATCTGACATTTCCCACCCCTGCGCACAAGGCTGGCCGCCGCCGATGGTTGAACCGTTAACGCTAACGGCGTATAGTGCCGCAAAGCCAGAGGAGGCCCCCATGACCCTTCACGCCATGATCGACCGCGTCACCGACCGCATCCGCGAACGGTCCCATGACAGCCGAACCGCCTATCTGGCCAAGATCGCCCGCGCGGCGCAGGACGGCCCGGCCCGCGCGCACCTGTCCTGCGGCAACCAGGCCCATGCCTATGCCGCGATGGACGACAAGACCGACATGGCCACGACGCGCAAACCCAATATCGGGATCGTGACGGCATATAACGACATGCTGTCGGCGCATCAGCCGTTCGAACGTTACCCCGACGTGATCCGCGCGGCCGGTCGTGCGGCGGGGGCCACGGTGCAGGTCGCGGGCGGCGTGCCCGCCATGTGCGACGGCGTGACCCAAGGCGCCCGGGGATGGAGCTGTCGCTGTTTTCCCGCGACGTCATCGCGCTGGCCGCCGGCGTGGCGCTGTCGCATGACTGCTTTGATTCGTCGCTCTATCTGGGCGTCTGCGACAAGATCGTGCCGGGGCTGATCATCGCCGCCGCCACGTTCGGGCACATTCCGGCGGTGTTCGTGCCTGCCGGGCCGATGCCCTCGGGCCTGCCGAATGACGAAAAATCAAAGGTCCGCCAGCAATTCGCCATAGGCGAGGTCGGCCGCGACGAGCTGATGCGGGCCGAGATGGCCAGCTATCATTCCGCCGGCACCTGCACCTTCTACGGCACCGCGAACACCAACCAGATGCTGATGGAGTTCATGGGCCTGCACCTGCCCGGCTCCAGCTTCGTGAACCCGAACACGCCGCTGCGCGAGGCGCTGACCGTGGCCGCGGTCCAGCGCGCGGCACAGATCACCAACCTGGGCAACGAATACACCCCCGCCGGACAGGTGCTGGACGAACGCGCCTTCGTGAACGGCATCGTGGGGCTGATGGCCACGGGCGGGTCGACGAACCTGGTCCTGCACCTGCCCGCGATGGCGCGGGCGGCGGGCGTCATCATCGACATCGCCGATTTCCACGACCTGTCGGAAAACGTGCCGCTGATGGCGCGGGTCTATCCCAACGGGCTGGCCGACGTGAACCATTTCCACGCGGCGGGCGGTCTGGGCTACATGATCGGCCAGTTGCTGGAGGCGGGCCTGCTGCATCCGGACGTCAAAACGATCACCGGGTCGGGGCTGGACAGCTATGTCCGCGAGCCCAAGCTGGAGGGCGCAGGCATCCGGTGGGAGGACGGCGCCCGCACGACGCTGAACGACCGCATCCTGCGCCCCGCCAGCGACCCGTTCGCGGCATCGGGCGGCCTGAAGCAGCTGCAGGGCAATCTGGGCCGCGGCGTCATCAAGATCAGCGCCGTCGCCCCCGAACGCCACCTGATCGAGGCCCGCGCCCGCGTGTTCCAAGATCAGGATTCGGTCAAGACCGCCTTCCGCAACGGTGAATTCACCGAGGACACGATCGTCGTCGTCCGGTTCCAGGGGCCGCGCGCCAACGGCATGCCGGAACTGCATTCGCTGACGCCGACGCTGGCCGTGCTGCAGGACCGCGGGCTGAAGGTCGCGCTGGTCACCGACGGGCGGATGTCGGGTGCCTCGGGCAAGGTGCCCGCGGCGATCCACGTCTCGCCCGAGGCCGCGATGGGCGGCCCGCTGGCGCGGATGCGCGATGGTGACATGGTGCGTCTGGACGCGGCCCACGGCACGCTGGAATGCTTGGAGGCCGATTTCGACAGCCGGACCCCGGCGATTCACGACCCCTCGGACAGCCACGAAGGCATGGGCCGGGAACTGTTCGCGGCCTTCCGCGCCAATGCCGGTCCCGCCACGGACGGCGCGGGCGTGGTGGTCTGATCCGTCAGGCGGCGGCGGCGACCTCGCAGACGACGCGGCGCAGATAGCCCGCGAAATCCGAGGCCGTCCGCCGCGCCGGACCGTCCGCCACATAGACGTTCAACCAGGTCGGCGGCAGCGGCGGCAGCGCGCCGCCATGTTCCACCACCTCCAGCCCCGGTTGCTGGATGCCGCGCGGAAGCAGCGTCAGCCCCAGATCGGCCGCGGCCAGCACCCGCCAGGTGTCGCTGCCGCCGTCGCTGACCACCTGCACCCACTCGATCCCAGCCTGATCCAGCGCCGTCATGCCCACCGGGTAATAGGCGCAATGCGGCGAATTCGCGATGGGCAGCGGACGCTCGCGCCACGCCTGACCGCCCACCGCCCCGAACCACGCCAGATCCACCTTGGCCAGATGGATGGCGCCTGCGGGCGCGTCGAATTCGGTGGTCAGGATCACGTCATGCTCGCCCCGCCGCATCTGGATGCGCAGATCCTTGCTGCGGGCGTCGTTGATGATCAGCTCGACCTGCGGGAAATCGGCGCGAAAGGCGCGCACGGTCTGGGCGACCTTGGTGAACAGCCAGTCGCTGGTCAGCCCCACGCGCAGCTGCATCTGCGGTCGCGCACCGGTAAAGCGCGACAGGATCGCGTCGTTCAGCGCCACCAGCTTGCGGCTTTCGCCCAGCAGGTCCTGCGCGAAATCGGACAGCATGACGCCGCGCCCGACCTTGGCCAGCATGGGGCGGCCGAACACCTCCTCCAGGCGCTTCATCTGCATCGACAGCGCGCTTTGCGTCATGTTCAGCGCGTCGGCGGCGCGGGTCACGGCACCGTATTCGGCCACCGCCTGCAAGGACCGAAGGGTCGCGATATCCAGATTGCGCATCGTCCAGTTTCCCTGATGGATCACATCAAAACCATTCGTTTCACAAATACGCCCCGCGGGATTATTCATCAACTAGAAAGATGATCGATACGTCTTTCATCACGTGGATTGATGATTAAGATCATGGAGGCTGAACGATGACCCCGAAAAACGCCCTGCTGCGCGTCGTGACCGGCCATGGCATCCTGCCCCGCCCCTGGTGGGTGGAACGGGCGCTGACCATGTTCGACGTGCGCCGCACCCGGATCGACCTGTCGCGCCTGTCGGACGATCAGCTGCGCGACATCGGCCTGACCCGCGACGACGTGATCGCGGAAATGTCGCGGCCGGTCTGGGACGTGCCCGCCCATTGGCGGCGGGGCCGGGACGTGCGCTGCTAGGTCAGGTCGTGCGGCGGGCCGAACCGGGCCCGCATCCTCGTCTCGATCTGGTCGCGGGTCTGGCGATAGGCCGCCAGTCGCGCCTCGCGCCCCTCGGCCAGGCCGGTCGGGTCCATGATCGGCCAGTATTCCACGTCCAGATGCGCGTGCCGCGTCATCTCCAGCGCCATGCGCTGGCTGGCGGGCGACAGGGCCACGATCAGGTCGAACTGACCCAGATCGTCGCCCCAGTCCTGCATCTCCTCAAAGCTGCGGCTGCGGTGGTTGGCCAACGGCACGCCGATCTCGTCGCAGACGGCGATGGCAAAGCCGTCGACCTCCATGTCGTTCTTGACGCCTGCCGACTGGACATAGGCCGCGCGGCCATAGAACTTCTTCATCATCCCCTCGGCCATGGGCGAGCGGATGGAATTGTGGTCGCAGCAGAACAGAACCGAGGAGGGCATCTTGTCCTGCGTCATCGGATCAGCCCTGCGGGATCAGCGCACAGATCAGGGTGAACAGGCGGCGTGCGGTGTCGATGTCCAGACTGGCCTTGCCCTCCAGCCGCTCCTGCAGGGTGCGCGCGCCTTCGTTGTGGATGCCGCGCCGAGCCATGTCGATCGCTTCGATCTGGGCGGGGGGCAGGCGTTTCACCGCATCGAAATAGCTTTGGCAGATCTGGAAGTAGTCCTTGACCACCTGCCGGAACGGCCCAAGCGACAGGTGGAATTCGGCCACCTTGTCCTCGGCCTCGGTCGTGACGTCAAAGACCAGCCGCCCCTCGCGGATGCACAGCTCCAGCACGAAGGGTCCGTCGGGGACAGCCCCCCCGTCACGACCGGGCACGGCAAAGCTGTTATCCTCGATCAGATCAAAGATCGCGACGCGCCGCTCCTGCTCCATTTCCGGGGTGGCCGGGGCGATGGCGCTGTCGTCGATCTCGATCCGGGTGATGCGGCTCATTCCAGGGGTCTTTCGTTCAAGGTCCCCAGCCGAGCCTGAACCGAAGCGCCATGCGCCTGCAAGCCCTCGGATGCGGCCAGACGCACCGCGGCGGGCCCGATGGCGGCCAATGCACCGGGTGTCAGCCGCGCCATGGTCGTGCGTTTCAGGAAATCCATGACCGACAGGCCGGAACTGAACCGCGCCGACCGCGCCGTGGGCAGAACGTGATTCGGCCCGCTGACATAGTCGCCCACCGCCTCTGGCGTATGCGCGCCCAGAAAGATCGCGCCCGCGTGGATGCATTGGGCCGCCAGGCCTTCGGGGTCGGCCACGCACAGTTCCAGATGCTCGGGCGCGATGCGGTTCGACAGGGCTGCGGCCTGGTCCAGGTCGTCGACCACGATCACCGTGCCGTAATCGCGCCAGCTGGCCCCCGCGATCGCGGCTCGGTCCAGCGTCGGGATGATGCGTTCGACCGCCGCCGCGACGGCATTGGCCATGGCCTGATCGGTGGTGATCAGGATCGACTGCGCGTCGGCGTCATGTTCGGCCTGCGCCAGCAGGTCCCATGCCAGCCAGTCGGGGTTCTGTTCGCCATCGGCGATCACCAGCACCTCGGACGGACCCGCGATCATGTCGATGCCGACGCGGCCAAAGACCTGCCGCTTGGCCGCCGCGACATAGGCGTTGCCCGGCCCGGTGATCTTGTCCACCGGCGCCATCGTGCCCGTGCCATAGGCCATCGCCGCCACCGCCTGCGCACCGCCGACGCGATAGATCTCGTCCACGCCGGACAGCTGCGCCGCCAGCAGGACCAGCGGGTTGATCACCCCGTCCGGCGTCGGCACGCAGATGACCAGCCGCTCGACCCCCGCCACCCGCGCCGGGATCGCGTTCATCAGAACGCTGGAGGGATAGGCCGCCTGCCCGCCCGGAACGTACAGGCCCGCCGCGGATACCGCCGACCACCGCCAGCCCAGGGTCGCGCCCTCGGGGTCGGTCCAGCTGGCGTCCTCGGGCATCTGGCGGGCGTGATAGGCGCGGATACGCTCCGCCGCCAAGGCCAGCGCGGCACGGTCTTCCGGCGTGACGCGGGCCACCTGGGCCGCGATCTCCTCGGGCGAAAAGCGCAGCGTGGCGGGCGTCAGGTCCAGCCGGTCGAATTTGGACGTCAGGTCGCACAGGGCCGCATCGCCCCGGTCGCGCACATCGCGGATGATGGCAGTGACCGCGTCGTTCACGTCAGCCGAATCCTCGCGCTTGGCGCCCAGCATCGCGCGAAAGCCCTGTTCGAAATCGGCATCGGCACTGTTCAGAAAGACCGGCATCATCATTCCCTTCGTGTTCCCGCGCGCCCCTAACCCGCGCCCCCGCCCGGCTCAAGCGTCAGGGGGCGGACAGGATGCCGCGGGCCTCTTCGTTGCCCAAATACCCGGAAACGGCCCTAGTCCGGGTGCCGCGGCGCCTTGCCGGACACCGCCCGATGCGGGCGCGTCACGTCGCGCAGGTCCAGGTTGATGCACTCGACCTCGGCCACGATGGTCCCGTCGCCGGCGAAATCCAGCGACAGGCGGCCGGTTCCGTCCTCGCCCGGCTGCCAGCGGATCGCCAGCAGCGACAGGATCGTGTCCGCATCGCGACCGACGCCGTCGCTGACCACGCGCATCACGTCACCGATGACCAGCACCGCGCGGACACGTTCGAATTCGCGCCCCTGGGCCTGGGCGTCGGTGGCGTCCTCCCACCGGAACCGGGTGATCAGTAGCGACAGCCGCCGCGCCTTGGGGTCATGGCTCAGATCGGCGCCGGTCAGCACGGCGTCCTGGACCAGCGACGACAGGATGCGCAGGTCGACCTCGTCCTCGGCCCTCAGGGCCAGCGGCCGGGGGTCGGCATCGGCGAAACGGGCATCCTCTGCCATGGATCACTCCTCCTTGACGCGTTCGATATGGGCACCCACGCCGCGCAGCTTGCGCACGACATGTTCGTAACCTCGATCCAGGTGATAGACGCGGCTGACGGTCGTCTGCCCCTCGGCTGCCATGCCGGCCAGGATCAGGCTGACCGATGCGCGCAGGTCGGTGGCCATCACCGGCGCACCGCGCAGCTTTTCCACCCCGGTGACGGTCGCATGGCCGCCGTGGACCTCGATCTGCGCGCCCATGCGGGCCAGTTCGGGCGCATGCATGAAGCGGTTCTCAAAGATCGTCTCCTCCAGCACGCTGGTGCCCTCAGCCAGACACATCAGCGCCATGAACTGGGCCTGCAGGTCGGTGGGGAAGCCGGGGAACGGCTCGGTCCGGACATCGACGGCGCGCACGCGTCCGTTGCGTCGCGCGACCTTCAGGCCGCGCGCGGTCTCCTCGACGCTGATCCCGGCCTCGTCCAGCTTTTCGCAGAACGCCGCCAGCAGCTCGATCCGGCCGCCCAGCAGCTCGACCTCGCCGCCGCACATGGCGGGCGCCAGCATATAGGTGCCCAGCTCGATCCGGTCGGTCACCACCGGATGCGTCGCGCCGTGCAGCGCCTGCACGCCCTGGATGGTGATGGTGCTGCTGCCCTCGCCCTCGATCTGCGCGCCCATCGCACGCAGGCAACGGGCCAGATCGACGATCTCGGGCTCGCGCGCGGCGTTCTTCAGGACCGTCGTGCCCCGTGCCAGCGTGGCGGCCATCAGTGCGTTTTCGGTCGCGCCCACGGACACGACCGGGAATTCGAAGATCGCACCCTTCAGCCCGCCCGCCGGCGCCTTGGCATGGACATAGCCCTCGCGCAGGTCCAGCGTCGCTCCCATCGCCTCCAGCGCGCGCAGGTGCAGGTCCACGGGCCGCGCGCCAATGGCGCAGCCGCCGGGCAGCGACACCTCGGCCACGCCGTCACGCGCCAGCATCGGACCCAGCACCAGGATCGAGGCGCGCATCTTGCGCACGATATCGTATTCCGCGCGGTGGCTGGTCATCGCATGGCTGGACAGCGCCAGCACCTGGCCCTCCTGCAGGCTGGCAACCTCGGCCCCAAGCGATCCCAGCAGCGCGGTCATGGTGCGGATGTCGGACAGGCGCGGCGCGTTGGTCAGCGTCAGCGGCTGGTCGGTCAGCAGCGTCGCGGGCATCAGCGTCAGGCAGGCGTTCTTGGCGCCGGCGATGGGGATTTCCCCGTGAAGCGGGCCGTTCCCCGTGACGATGATCTGATCCATCAGCTGTCCTTGCCTGTCTCGCCGCCCGCATCCGGGGCAGTCTTGTTGTCGTTCCGATCCGCCCGCGCCCGCGCCTGTTCCTTGCGTCGCGCCAGATTCGCGCGCAGCGCCTGTCGCAGGCGTTCCTCGCGGCTGTCGGGGCTTGGCTTGTCATCGCGTCGGTCGGTCATGGCAGTCGTGTTAGCGCCGTGCGGGCCGCGCGTCCAGCAAACGCACGCGCCGCGCGCGATCAATCGCCAAATTCCCGAAAAATCGCGCAGACCCCCTTGCAGGGGCCGAAACCTTTGTCTAAACGCCCCCTCACGTTGCTGTGGTAGCTCAGTGGTAGAGCACACCCTTGGTAAGGGTGAGGTCGAGAGTTCAATCCTCTCTCACAGCACCAGTTTTTCCTGAGAGACATGAAGAACTTGTGCCACGTCAGCGACTTGACGCCTCTCTGTGCGATATGCAGGTGGCATACATGGCGCTCCGAATGCCAGCTTGGCCAAACGTCTACAGACCTACATCTAAAATCCAGCAGTCCGATCACCATCGGATAAGGTCACCTTGGCGCTAGTCCAGTCCAGGTCAGTCCTCAACGAATCTCTCCGCATAAAAGACCCGACAGAAGCCAAGCATCGTTTCGCCCTCCGCAAAGAGGAATTGCAGCGAAGGTATCTAAACTGACGCTGCGCCGGGGCATTCACGCCCATTCGGGAAAACGATCCGGGGACCTTGTTTCGGATGTGCCGTATCCTAGGGGTCAGCCAGACCGGTTTCTTGCCTGATAAGGCGGTCCCACATGTCACCGCGGCAGCAGGCCCTGGTCTGTCTGGCGCAGATCCGGACAACTTTCGCCCTGTCGACCGGCACCTGCGGCAGTCCGCGCATGAGACCTCCGATCTTGTCTATGAATGCCATGAGATCGGATGACACCGGACGGCGCATCAGAAGCGGCGCTTCAAATGCAGAGAGGAATTCGAGCGTACAGAAATCTGTCACGTGGACAAGCTCTAGCGGAAATCGACGTCTCTGCAAGGCGTTAGGGGAAACGATTCACCGGATTGCTCTCTGGTCCTCGTCCATATTGCGGCGCATCGTTAGCCGCCGCCCCCTCGCCGCCAGAGGCGCGGCCTCGCGGTACAAACACTGCACCGTGCGCTTGTTGCGCCCGAGGCCACGCCGGGAGTGATTCAACACTCCGACGGCTGGTCGCAACACCGCTGTGCCGGCTGCCAGACATTGGTCCGGAAACGAAGCTTCCCGATTTCAATCACCGGGCGCGGGGACGACTTCGACAACCCGATGGTCGAGCGTTGCGTGTACTCGGACCGATGGCGTTCACCGCTCATCCTTCGAGATAATGAAGCCTGAGTTGATCTGGCCGTTCAGTGGAAAATTGATCCGGTGGATCGATCCCTTGTCCGTTTTACCTTGGCAATCTCGCCAGCGGGTCGAAGACGCTGTCGCCAGGTCAATCGACGGGTTTTATGACGCCGCCTGGCTGCATTCGCCCAACGGACTCCAGAGCCCCATCCCCATCGCCCGAACTGCCAAGAAGCTGAGTTGGATGATCCCCGCAAGAGAATGGAAAGTCCGCCATCCGGCAAGGAGCCTCGATCGATTTCGGCGTTAGCGGTCGGCCTTTTCAAAAAGGTTCGAACTTTCGGAGTCGCACCGCTCGATCCGCAGATTTGGAAAACCGGATGTCCGCTATTATCGCAAGACCAGCACGACCTGGTGATCTTGGGTGCAGGTAGCCGTAACTTAAGCGGAAAGCCTCTTGTGCCACGACAGTGCCACAACGACCAAAGACAGATCAGATGCGAGTTACATCAGCTATTCAGCTAATTTATCCATATCGCTGAAAAGGTGACTTAAGTGGTGCCCGGAGACGGATTTGAACCGCCGACACGCGGATTTTCAATCCGCTGCTCTACCAACTGAGCTATCCGGGCCCCGGTGGACCCTGTCGGGTCTTGGGTAGGCGGTGTTTACGAAGCGGCAGCAGGACTGTCCAGACCGAATCTGCGCTTTTTCGCACAAGGCGTCGCGCTTTTCCGGGGGCGACCTAGTCCCGGTCGGAATCGTCCGTCGGCAGGTCCTCCAACGGAGGGCCGGGAATGACATAGGCGCCGCGAAGCCACTTGGCCAGATCGACATCCGCGCAGCGCTTGGAGCAGAAGGGGCGGTACTGTGGCTGGCTGTCCTTGTTGCAGATCGGGCAGGCCATCACGACCCTCCACTGGCAGCCGCCAGGCGCGCCAAGGGGACGCGGTCACGCTTGCGCGTCAGTTCATAGAGGCCCATCGCGGTCCAGCCCACCAGGGTCGTTTCCGATCCGGCGCCGCGGAACGCGCCCTGCAGGACCTGGTCCAGCGTCGCACGGTCGCGCTTGGGCATCGGCGCGAAATCGATCACGATCTGACCGCCAAGGCCGCGCAGCGCCAGTTGCCGCGGCAGTTCGCGGGCCAGCGCGATGTTGGCCTTGAGGCCCGCGGCAAGCGACGTGTCGTTGCCGGTATTCACGTCGACGGCGACCAGCGCGCGGGTCGCCTCGACATGCGCGTCGCTGCCGCCCGGCAGGGGCACGCGGGACGACAGCAGCGCGTCGACCGCGTCCAGCACGCCGCAGCGGTCGAAGCTGTCTTCGCCCTCCTCGATGGCGTCGGGGGCGGGTTCGGCCCAGTCCATCCACGCCTGCTCCCACGGGGTGGGCGCGTCCAGCAGCAGTTCGGGTGTGCCCGTTGTCTCGGCGCAGATGCGGTCGGCCAGTTCGATCAAGTCGTCCAGCTCGGTGCGGATATCGTCGTCATCCGCGTCCAGACCGACGCTGCGCAGGATCAATCCATGGTCGCGATCCCCCAAGGCTGCCTTGCCGATCGCCTCCAGCTCATCGCGGCGATCCTCGTCGCGGATGCTGCGCGACACGTTGACCCCCGGCGCGCCCGGCGTGACCAGCGCATGGCGGCCGCGAAACAGCAGGCGCGTGGACAGGGGCACGGCCTTGCCGTCCTCGGCCACGCCCGCGACCTGGACCAGCAGGGGCTTGCCCTCGGACACGCCCTTGCGGTCGCGCAGATAGCCCGTCTGACCGTCCGGCAGGCGCAGGAACACGCCGCCCTGCCCCTTCATGAAGCGGTCGGTCGAAGCGCGACAGATCGCCCCCGGCGCCAGCGCGGTCAGCGGATCGCTGGCCACCAGCAGGTCGATCAGCTGACCGTCCTGCATCAGGGCTGCGGATTCGAGGCCGAACAGATGCCCCAGAACGACTTGGCGACCCTTCATCGGGTGTCTTCCTTGATCTTGGGATGGATGCCGATCGCGGCCAGCATGGCGGCGGTTTCGGACAAGGGCAGGCCCACCACGGCCGAAAACGATCCCTCCAGCCACGGGATGAAGGCGGCCGCAGCACCCTGGATGGCATAGCCGCCGGCCTTGCCCTGCCAGTCGCCCGCGTCCAGGTACCGCTCCAGCGCGGCTTGATCGATGGACCGCATGCGGACCTTGGTCTCGACCAGGCGCAGGGCGGTGCGGGGACCGTAGCGCAGGGCGATGGCGGTCAGCACGACGTGGCGGCGTCCCGACATCAGCCGCATGAAGGATGCGGCCTCGGCCCGATCGGCGGGCTTGCCCAGAATGCGGCGGCCCACGGCAACCGTGGTGTCGGCGGTCAGCAGCGCCTCGTCATCGGCCAGATCCAGCGCGGCGGCCTTTTCGGCGGCCATGCGGCGGACATAGTCGCGGGGCGGTTCGGCCTTGCAGGGGGTCTCGTCGATATCAGCGGGGCGCAGGGCGTCGGGGGTGATCCCGATCTGGGCCAGCAGTTCCAGCCGCCGCGGGCTGGCTGATCCCAGGATCAGCCTGGGGCGCGTATCGGCCATGATGCGGCCTCCGGTGGTGTCGGCCGTCCCGGAGGACGGCTTACTTGAAGCGGTAATTGATCCGCCCCTTGGTCAGGTCATAGGTGTTCATTTCCACCTGCACCTTGTCGCCGGCCAGAACCCGGATGCGGTTCTTGCGCATCTTTCCTGCCATATGTGCGATGATCTCATGGCCGTTTTCAAGCTCGACCCGGAATGTCGCATTGGGCAGGAGTTCCTTCACGACGCCGGGGAATTCGAGCATTTCTTCCTTGGCCATGGTCACTCCGTTCTTGTCATCCCGTCAGATTCGGGACCGACGTTACATGCGACCAGAATGCGGGGAATTCAAGGAAAAAGCGCCCGGTCAGCCGCGCAGCACCGTCAGGTCGGTGCCCGTGGCAAGCCCGAGGTCGTCAAGCGACATGCCTTGGGCGCGAAACGGGTCGGGTTGGGACAGATCGCCCGGCGCATGCGCGCCCATCATCGCGGCCCCCTGTCCCAGCACCCGGGCCGGACCATCATCGGTCCCGGCCAGCGCGGGATCGCGCAGGCGGATCGCGTGACATCCCTCGGCCTCGCCGAACTTCCCGGTGGCCAGGACCTGACCGTCCTGCGTCTCCAGCGTGGCCTGTGTCAGGCAGGTGCGCGGCAGGGTCAGCAGCCGCCCGTCCAGAAACCCGCGCAGTTCGGCCAGCGACACGCGCTTGCGGCACAGGACGCCGGTGACCGCGACGGGGGCGTCCTGCATCGCGGCGGCCAGGCTGATGCGGACGGGGGTGGGAACCGGCGGCGGCGGGGCGGCGGGAGGCGATATCGGGGCGCGGTCGGGCCTGGGCCACGGGCTGCGGCAGGGCCAGCAGCACGCGCCCCTCGCGCATGTCGGGGGCGCCCATCGCCAGATGGAAGGACAGGCTGCGCAGCGGTCGATCCTCCAGCATCAGGGACAGCGGGCGGGGATCGTCCAGATGGGTCAGGAAATGATAGCCGCCGACAGCCTCGAACCCCTCGACCGCCCGCCATCTCGGCGGTCACGTTCGGTCAGCAGGGCATCGATGAAAACGGAACACAGCAG
>NZ_BBPH01000126.1 GCF_000787695.1 Paracoccus sp. PAMC 22219
CCTGCTGGCCGAGGGGCGGGTGATCGACAGCCACGACCTGCCGCTGCCCCTGCTGGAGGCCGATGCGCCCGCGGACATGCCCGGCGACGATCTGCACCAGGTGCTGGCGGCCTGCGGGGGGAACATGGCGCTGGCGGCGCGCAGGCTGGGCGTCAACCGGTCCACCGTGTTGCGGCGGTTGCGCGCCCTGGAATGATGTTGCGCGGGCGTTGCGCGCGCAACGGTATTGCGGCGCGGCATGCGATTGCCGCGTCGCGGCGGTCGATTTCGCTGTGCCGGACCGGGTGACGGCCTGCACCCTCCCCCTCGGGAGACCGAATTGAGGGAGGAACCACCATGCTGGACACCACAGCCGAACAGCGCGCACAGGCGGTGCTGGACGATCTGGGCCAGGCGCTGGAGGCGGGCGACATCGACCGCGCCAAGGCGCTGTTTGCGACCGATTGCCACTGGCGCGATCTGGTCAGCTTTACCTGGAACATCCGCACGCTGGAGGGGCCGGACCAGGTGGCCGACATGCTGCGCGCGCAACTGGGCCACATCGCCCCCACCGGCTGGCAGGTGGACCCGGCCGAACCCGTGTCTGACGAGGGCGGTGTCGTCACCGCCTGGTTCACGTTCGAGACCAAGGTCGGGCGCGGTTATGGTCTGGTACGGCTGCGCGACGGGCGCATCTGGACGTTGTTGACCGCCCTGCAGGAGCTGAAGGGCCACGAGGAGGCCAAGGGCGCGTCTCGTCCGATGGGCGCCAAGCACGGCGCCGGCAAGAACCGCCCCAGCTGGCGCGAGGAGCGCGAGGCCGAGGCGGCCGAGCTGGGATACTCGCGCCAGCCCCACACGCTGATCATTGGCGGCGGGCAGGGGGGCATCGCGCTTGGCGCGCGGCTGCGGCATCTGGGCGTGCCCGCGATCATCATCGACACCAACGATCGTCCCGGCGACAGCTGGCGGCGTCGCTACAAGTCGCTGTGCCTGCACGACCCGGTCTGGTACGACCATCTGCCCTACATGAAATTCCCCGACACCTGGCCCGTCTTTGCCCCCAAGGACAAGGTCGGCGACTGGCTGGAGATGTACACGCGGGTGATGGAGCTGAACTACTGGACCCGCAGCACCTGCAGGCAGGCCAGCTATGACGCGGCGAAGGGTGAATGGACCGTGGTGATCGACCGCGACGGTCAGGAGGTGACCCTGCACCCCAAGGAGCTGGTTCTGGCCACCGGCATGTCGGGCAAGGCGAACGTCCCGAACTTTCCCGGCATGGACCGGTTCAAGGGCGAACAGCACCATTCGTCGAAACACCCCGGCCCCGACGCCTATGCGGGCAAGAAGGTGGTGATCGTAGGGTCCAACAATTCGGCCCACGACATCGCGGCGGCGCTGTGGGAACATGACGCGGATGTCACGATGATCCAGCGGTCATCGACCCATATCGTCAAATCCGACAGCCTGATGGAGATCGGTCTGGGGGCGCTGTACTCCGAGGAGGCCGTCGCGGGCGGCATGACGACCGAAAAGGCCGACCTGATCTTTGCATCCTTGCCCTACAAGATCATGCACCAATGGCAGATCCCGCTGTACAACCAGATCCGCGAACGCGACGCCGATTTCTATGCCGGGCTGGAAAAGGCGGGCTTCAAGCTGGACTTCGGCGACGACGACAGCGGGCTGTTCATGAAGTACCTGCGCCGGGGGTCGGGCTATTACATCGACGTGGGTGCCAGCCAGCTGATTATCGACGGCAAGATCAAGCTTGCCCATGGCCAGCTGGTCGAGATCACCGAAAACGGCGTCCTGCTGGATACCGGAGAGGAACTGCCCGCCGACCTGATCGTCTATGCGACCGGCTATGGCTCGATGAACGGGTGGGCCGCTGACCTGATCGGGCAGGACGTGGCCGACAAGGTGGGCAAGGTCTGGGGCCTGGGATCGGGCACCACCAAGGATCCCGGTCCCTGGGAGGGCGAACAGCGCAACATGTGGAAGCCGACCCAGCAGCCCGGCCTGTGGTTCCACGGCGGCAACCTGCACCAGTCGCGGCATTATTCGCTGTATCTGGCGCTGCAGCTGAAGGCGCGGGCCGAGGGGATCGACACCCCCGTCCACGGGCTGCAGCAGGTGCATCACCTGTCCTGACCGGCACTGGCCCGGCACCCTGCCGGGCCACCCTTTCCCAAGGAGAGACATCATGACCACCGACAACAGGGTGGCGCTGGTCACCGGCGCCGCCAGAGGGATCGGGCTTGCCATCGCACAGCGCCTGTCCCGCGACGGGCTGGCCGTGGCGCTGGCCGATCTGGACCAGGACGCGCTGGACCGCGCCGCGGCCACCATCGACGGCCCCGTGGTGACGATCCGTCTGGACGTCACCGACCGCGCCGCCGTGATCGACGCCGTTGCCCGCACCGAGGCCGAGCTGGGCGGGTTCGACGTGATGATCAACAACGCGGGCATCGCGCAGGTCCAACCCATCGCCGACATCACCGAGGACGAGATGGACCGCATCCATGCCGTCAACGTCAAGGGCGTGCTGTGGGGCATCCAAGCGGCCGCGGCGCATTTCAAGGCGCAGGGCCGGGCGGGCAAGATCGTGTCCGCCGCGTCCATTGCCGCGCACGAGGGGTATGCGATGCTGGGCGCCTATTGCGGGACCAAGTTCGCGGTCCGCGCCCTGACCCAGGTGGCGGCCAAGGAATTCGCCGCCGACGGGATCACCGTGAACGCGTACTGTCCCGGCGTGGTGGGCACCGACATGTGGACCCAGATCGACGCCCGGTTCGCCGAGGTCACCGGTGCCAAGGTCGGCGAGACTTTCGACGCCTTTGTCGGCGGCATCGCCCTGGGTCGGCCCCAGACCGCCGAGGACGTGGCCCGACTGGTGTCCTATCTGGCCAGCCCCGACAGCGATTACATGACTGGTCAATGCGTCATCATGGATGGCGGCCTGGTCTATCGCTGACCCCATTCCCCCAAAGGAGCATCCCATGAAAGCCCTGCGTTTTCACGCCGCCCGCGACCTGCGCATCGAGGATATCGACGCGCCTGCGGCGCCCGCCGCAGGTCAGGTTCTGATCCGCAACACGTTCTGCGGCATCTGCGGCACCGACCTGCACGAATACGCCTATGGCCCGATCTTCATCCCGAAAGAGCCGCATGCCTTCACCGGCGCCCACGGCCCCCAGGTCCTGGGCCACGAATTCGGCGGCGTGGTCGAGGCCGTGGGTGCGGGCGTCACCCATGTGGCCCCCGGCGACCGCGTGTCCGTCCAGCCGCTGATCATGCCCCGGTCGGGCGATTACTATGCCGATCGCGGGCTGTTCCACCTGTCCGATCAGCTGGCCTTGGCGGGTCTGTCCTGGCATTCGGGCGGCATGGCGGAACGCGCGCTGCTGAACGATTACAACATCGTCAAGATCCCCGACGACCTGCCCGACGAGGCCGTGGCCCTGATCGAGCCCACGGCTGTCGCCGTCTATGCCTGCGACCGGGGCGGGGTCTTTGCTGGATCATCCGTTCTGGTGACCGGGGCGGGGCCCATCGGTGTGCTGACGCTGATGGCGGCGCGGGCGGCGGGGGCGGTGCGGCTGTTCGTGTCCGACCCGAACGAGACGCGACTGGCGCTGGTGCGCGACCTTCTGCCCGACGTTGTCACGCTGAACCCGACCAAGGCGTCGGTCGGCGACGCGGTCCGCGCCGCGACCGAGGGCGGGGTGGGCTGCGACGTGGCGATCGAATGCGTGGGCAACGAGCATGCGCTCAAGGCCTGCCTGGACGCGGTGCGCAAGCAGGGGGTCGTCGTGCAGACCGGCCTGCACCCGCATGACAACCCGCTGGACTGGTTCGCGGTCACCTTCAAGGATGTCGACCTGCGGGGCAGTTGGGCCTATCCGACGCATTACTGGCCGCGTGTCGCGGGCATGATCGCCTCGGGCGCACTGCCCGCCGCCAAGGTCGTGACGCGCCGCATCGGTCTGGACGAGGCCATAACCGAAGGGTTCGACCGGCTGCTGGACCCGGCCGGAACGCAACTGAAGATCCTGATCGACCTGTCGCGTTGACAGGTCCTTGGGTCCGCACGTCACGGCGGGCATGACGATACGCAAGATCGCCATGCCTGCGGCGAAACGTTCGGATCGCCCTGCGACATGGCGCCTATTGGATATCGGCCCGCGAATGTCCATTCTTGGACCATGGACAATAAAGCAACCACCTCTGTGCTGTACAATGGCTCCTGCCCGGTGTGCAGCGCCGAGATCGGACACTATGCTCGCTATGCGAAGGCGGCCGGATTGCCGATCAGGTTCGATGATCTGAATTCCGACGCACGATCGGGGTGGGGACTGGACAGCGATACGGCGGCACGGCGGCTTTATGTGCTGCATGACGGAAAGCTGACATCGGGCATTCCGGCCTTTCTGGTGCTGTGGGCGCAGATGCCGCGCTATCGCTGGCTGGGCCGGATCGTCGGTCTGCCGGTCATCCGGCATGTCGCGTCGGTGATCTATGATCGTGTGCTGGCACCGCTGATCTACGAGTGGCATCTGCGCCGACAGCGCCGCGGGGAACCGTGATGGCCGAACTGCCCCGAGAGAATGTGCAGTCCTATCCGCGCCCGCCCGTCGTGCAGCCCGTCCCGCATCGCATCGTCATCCGCCATGGCGGCGTTCTGTTGGCCGATACAGTGCGCGCACTGCGCGTCCTGGAGACGCATCACGCGCCCAGCTACTATCTGCCCGTGGCGGATATCCATGCGACCCTGCGCCCGGCGGCGGGCAGCAGCTTTTGCGAGTGGAAGGGCGTGGCACGCTATGTCGACGTGATCGCGGGGGACGCCACCGCCCTTCGCGCAGGCTGGGCCTATGACCGCCCGACGGAAGGCTTTGCGCCGCTGATCGGTCACTTTGCCTTCTATGCCGGCCTGCTGGACGAGGCCTGGGTCGGTGATCTGCGTGTCATTCCGCAGCCGGGCGATTTCTATGGCGGGTGGGTCACGTCCAATCTTGACGGACGGATAAAAGGCGCGCCCGGCACCCTTCACTGGTAGCATCCCGCCACCACGGCTTTGAACCGCGGGAGGCGGCGCGAATGTCGACTCCCATGACATATCTTCTTCTGATTCTGATTGACGTAAGTCATTTCTGTGTGTCAGCGTCAGTGTGGGGAGAAGAAGACGGTGTTCGTGCGTGAGGCAGCCATTGGGTTGGCACGACGCCTTCTCAGAGACGCGCGACATGACTGACGGTGCTTGCTGAAGCGTTTGGCACGGGTAACCGGTGCTGGACGACGAATGGCGTGACGCCTTTGGAACGGTCGGCATGCCTGAGGGACACTGGTTGACGCTCTCCTGTCCGGCCCGGCTGCGCCGGCACGTGCTGCAAGAGGGGACACCATGAAGACGATCAAGGGGCCGGCTTTGTTTCTGGCGCAATTCGCCGGTGACACTGCGCCGTTCGACAACTGGGACGGGATCACGAAATGGGCCGCCGATTGCGGCTACAAGGGCGTGCAGGTGCCCAGCTGGGACACGCGCCTGATCGACCTGGCCCGGGCCGCGGAAAGCCGGGATTACTGCGATGAATTCAAGGGCGTTGCGGCCGCGAACGGTGTCGAGGTGACAGAGCTGTCGACCCATCTGCAGGGCCAGCTGGTCGCCACCCACCCGGCCTATGACGCGGCCTTTGACGGGTTCACCGTCCCGGAGATGCGCGGCGATCCCAAGGCGCGGCAGGAATGGGCGGTGGATCAGGTCCGCAAGGCGCTGACCGCATCGCGGAACATGGGTCTGGGCGCCATGGTCAGCTTTTCGGGGGCCTTGGCATGGCCCTTCGTCTATCCCTGGCCGCAGCGCCCCGCCGGACTGGTCGAGACCGCCTTTGACGAACTGGCCCGTCGCTGGCGCCCGCTGCTGGACCATGCCGAGGATTGCGGGGTCGACGTCTGCTATGAGATCCACCCGGGAGAGGATCTGCATGACGGCGACAGCTATGAGATGTTCCTGGAGCGGACCGGCAATCACGCCCGCGCCTGCATGTTGTACGATCCGTCGCATTACGTCCTGCAATGCCTGGATTATCTGGACAACATCGACATCTATGCCGACCGGATCCGCATGTTCCACGTCAAGGATGCCGAGTTCAATCCGACCGGGCGCAAGGGCGTCTATGGCGGCTTTCAGCCTTGGGTCAAAAGGGCGGGGCGGTTCCGCAGCCCGGGCGACGGGCAGGTCGATTTCGGGGCGGTGTTCTCCAGGCTGACGGCCAATGATTTCGATGGCTGGGCGGTCGTGGAATGGGAGTGCTGCCTCAAGCATCCCGAAGACGGCGCACGCGAGGGCGCGGCCTTCGTGCGCGACCACATCATCCGCGTGACCGAGCGGGCCTTTGACGATTTCGCGGATGGCAAGGCCGATCAGGCCGCCAACCGCCGCATGCTGGGGATCTGACATGGCACGGATCAGGCTGGGGATGGTGGGTGGCGGCAACGACGCCTTCATCGGCGGGGTCCACCGCATTGCCGCGCGTCTGGACGGGGAGTTCGATCTGGTGGCCGGGGCCCTGTCGTCGACGCCGGAACGGGCGCGGGCCAGCGGCGCGGCGCTTGGGCTGGACGCGGACCGATGCTATGACAGCTTCGACGCGATGGCCGCGGCAGAGGCCGCGCGCCCCGACGGGATCGAGGCCGTGTCCATCGTGACCCCGAACCATGTCCACGCGGCGGCGGCGCAGGCCTTTCTGTCGCGCGGTATCCACGTCATCTGTGACAAGCCGCTGACCGCCACGATGGCGCAGGCGGATGCGCTGGCACAGTCGGTCGAGGCGTCGGACGCGCTGTTCATCCTGACCCACAACTATACCGGCTATCCGATGATCCGGCAGGCGCGCCAGATGATCGCCGCAGGCGATCTGGGCGCAGTCCGGGTGGTGCAGGTCGAATATCCGCAGGACTGGCTGACCGAAGCCGCCGAAGAAACGGGCGGCAACAAGCAGGCGGAATGGCGCACCGATCCGGAACGGTCGGGAAAGGGTGGGTCCATCGGCGATATCGGCACGCATGCGCACAACCTGGCCTGTTTCGTCACCGGGCAGGCGGTCCATGCACTGGCTGCCGATCTGCAAAGTTTCGTGCCGGGGCGGCGGGTCGATGACAATGCGCATGTGATGCTGCGGTTCGCGGATGGTGCGCGGGGGATGCTGTGGTGCAGCCAGGTTGCGCCGGGATGCGAGAACGGCCTGCGCCTGCGGGTCTTTGGCGCGGCGGGCGGGCTGGAATGGGCACAGGAGGATCCGAACTATCTGTGGCACACCCCCTTTGGCCACCCAAAGCGCCTGCTGACACGCGGCGGGGCAGGGGCCTCGGAGGCGGCGGCGGCCGTGACGCGCATTCCGGGCGGCCACCCGGAGGGTTACCTGGAAGGGTTCGCGACCCTCTATGCCGGGGCCGCGCAGGCGATAAGGGCCGCGCGCGAGGGGCGGCGCGACCCGGTGCTGGACCTGCTGCCGGGGCTGGCCGAGGGGCTGGCCGGAATGCGCTTCATCGACGCCTGCCTGCGCTCCTCGCAGGCCGATGCGGTCTGGGTGACGCTGTGAGCCTGATCGGCCTGGCCCATGTGCTGCATGACGTGGACATTGCCGTTGCCCCGCGTTGCCTGATCGACACTCGCGCGACCACCACACCGGTCGGCCAGCAGGCAGGCACCGGCACTGCCCTTGATTTGACAGATTTCGTCCCGCCGTGTTTGAACGGAGCCGTCCAGGGGCGATCACCATTCCCGCTGTGGTCTTGCAGCGCGAAACCAAGGCCGGAACCTGATCCGGCGACCGACAGGGAGGACGACATGAGACAACTTGCATCCGGGGCCGCCATCGCGCTGGTCCTTGCCACGCCCGCATTTGCACAGGACGACAGGATGGTGATCGGCGTCTCGATCCCCGCCGCGACCCATGGCTGGGCGGGGGGCATGAACTATTTCGCGCAGGCGGCCATCGAACGGCTGTCCGAAACCTATCCGAACCTGGAATTCGCGCTGGCCACGGCCTCGGATCCGGGCCAGCAGGTCAACGACATCGAGGACATGGTGGCAACCCGCGAGATCGACGCGCTGGTGGTCCTGCCGTTCGAATCCGAGCCGCTGACCGGACCGGTCCAGAACGTCAAGCAGTCGGGGGCCTGGGTCACGGTCGTCGATCGCGGCCTGTCGGTCGAGGGCATCCAGGACCTGTATGTCGCGGGCGACAATCCGGGTTTCGGCCGCGTCTCGGGCGAATACATGGCCGAGGCGATGCCCGACGGCGGCAAGATCGTCGTCCTGCGCGGCATCCCCACCTCGATCGACAACGAGCGTGTCGAGGGCTTCGAGGCCGCCATCGAAGGCAGCGGGATCGAGATCCTGGGGATGGAGCATGGCAACTGGAATCGCGACGAATC